>JBHPFI010000020.1:0-28805 GCA_042572045.1 Candidatus Omnitrophota bacterium | reverse complement strand
TTGGCGCGCGTAAAAAGAATATGACTATCCCTCTTTAAGATATCCCCGAGTATTTTCTTTAAATGCAACGGATTCTTGTTCTCGCAATAAACAACCTCCCCAAAACCTTTACGAACTAATCTGTGATGGTCAACTCGCGCGAAATTCAGATTTTTATAAGGGATGTTTTTTAATTGTTCATAAGCCTGTTTTACGGCGATCTTTTTGGAAGCTAAATCCTTCAATAATTTCTTTATTGATTTTCTTGAGTCCATCTTTATTGTTACTGTAAAATTCGTTATTTAAAAATGAAATATAAAATGATCGCTCCGGCGATCCCTGATAATATGTAAAAATCATTAAAATAAAAAAAATCTTTTATGCTGTCGATGGCGGGGCCACGGCCTCTTTTTTTATTGGCGCTAGCAGGAACATTACGCCGATAAGAATTTAGGTCGTCAAGCTTGAATCTTGTGTAAACCCCGCCTATTTTGTACGCTGGCATCTTGCCCTGAAAAACCATCTTCTCTAACTCCTCTTCAGGGATACCGAGATAATACGCCGCCTCTTTACATGTCAGAAGTTTTTTCATCTTAAATGAAGGCATAAGCTACGAAGCTTGCGATATAAAAAAGGCGATGTAACTTATGCATCTAAACTTGGGTTATTTAGCCCTCTCCTTAGCTATCCATTCATCGACCATCAGCCTGTCAAATTTCCACTCATTGTCTTCCTTAAACGCAGGTATTTTCCCGGAATTTGCCCAGCTTAATATATTTGAAATTTCTACCTCTAAATACCTCGCCAGCTCATCTGCGTTAAAGGTTCCTCTCTTTTGCGCTGAATGGCCAAGCATCTGGCATTTTCCCTGAAGTATCGCGCCTGATTCCACACTCAAAATAGGCGTTACTATATCGCCAACAATATGCGCGTGGGACAAAATGCTAAGCTGCTTCTTCGCAATAATGTTGCCCGTAACCTTCCCTCCTATCGCTACCTCTTCGCCATTTATATCTGCGCGAATTGTCGCATTTTCTCCAACTGTAAGGCTCCCTTTTGTATCCAGCTTGCCTTCAAAACTTCCGTTTATCCTTAGGTTCACAGGATCCTTAAACGCGAGGGTTCCTTGCATGCTGGCATCCACATCCAAAACCTTTACCTCATTCCTATCTCTCCTGCTCATCTTTACCTCCCCTCTTAAACTACTTTGTCTCCGTCCAAGCCAGACAAATCTGGTTCACGGCAACTAATCCTTGCCTTGACTGTCTTGTTTTTCCTCTATCGGAATCTTTCTCAATAGATAAAGCGCAGCCAGGACAATAAAGGTAGTAACAAAACCTGCTAGATAAAATCCACAACCAACAGCCAATCCTATCCCAGAAACAGTCCATAGGCTGGCTGCAGTCGTAAGCCCTGTGACAGATACTCTTGAGCGTATAATCGTCCCTGCCCCTAAAAATCCAATGCCGGTTATTACGCCTGCTGCGATCCTTGCGGGGTCCACAGGGGCCTTGCCACCATATATATCAAATATATAAAGAGAGGTAAGCATGATAAGGGTTGAGCCCACACAGACGAGTATGTGTGTTCTGAATCCGGCAATCTTTCTATTGTGCCGCTCTCTTTCGAAACCTACAAGTCCTCCCAATACCGCGCCCGTAATCAACCGGAAAATTATTTGAGCGTTATCTATCATTGCCCCTGCCTTTCCCCTTTTTGAGGTGAACCCTGAGTCAAAGGCTTGCCTCTTGTGACAAAGCTAAGGTTTTGCTGTTATATCCAAACCGGACACTAGCCCCTTTTTATACAATCTATAAGCCAAGCCGGCTATCATCGCCGCATTATCCGAACATAAATCAAGCGGTGGAAAATGTAATCCGAATTTTTTAAACGAGGCTTCTTTTGTAATCATTTCCCTGAACCTGGAATTTGCGCTCACGCCGCCCCCCACAACAAGCGTATTTACTTTATGCCTTTCCATGGCCTTTAAGGAATTATTCACAATAACCTTGAGCGCTGCTTCTTGAAAACACGCAGTGATATCCTGGCGCTGGTCTTTTATACTCCGCGCACCATGAGCCTTTACATGATACAATACAGCCGTCTTAATACCGCTAAAACTAAAATCAAGGCTACCATTAACCGCCCGGCATGTAAACTTTATTGCCTGAGGATTGCCTTTCTTTGCAAGTTTGTCTATCACGGGCCCGCCAGGATATCCAAGACACAAAATCTTCGCCACCTTATCATAAGCCTCCCCAATAGCATCATCAAGCGTATCGCCCAATATCACAAAGTCGTCAAAATCCTTTACAAGGCAGAGTCTCGTGTGCCCCCCTGATATGACAAGTCCTACAAAAGGAAATCGGGGCGCATCCTTCTTCATCAAGGCCGAGTAGATATGGGCCTTTAGATGGTCGACTCCGACCAGCGGGCAATTCAAGGAATAGGCCAATGTCTTTGCGCAAGAGATGCCTACGAGCAATGCCCCGACAAGGCCGGGCCCCTGCGTCACTGCTATAGCATCAATATCCTCCACAGAAAGGCCTGCTTTATATAAAGAGCGGGTTATGACTTTATCTATGTTTTCCGTGTGGTGCCTTGTTGCTATCTCAGGTATTACTCCACCAAATCTTTTATGGTGCTTCAGGCTTGACGAAACTACGCTGGAAAGAATCTCTTTTCCGTTCTTTACAATGCTTGCGGCTGTTTCATCGCACGAAGTCTCAATGCCTAATATAAACATATCACACTAAAATCAACATCAGTAAACTTGTTAACTTGAGAAACCTTAAATGACAAGAGCGTCAAGTTGGCTACCTCTCGTTATATACGATTATACCTTTTAATACATCCAGGGCGCTTAGAACTTGATTATCGTACTCTCTTTTCTTTTCCTCCTCTTTCTTTTTTTCCTCGCTGTCTTCTTTCTTAGTATCCAGCAGCTCCTCAAATATATCCAGATCGCCGTCCTCTTCTTTTCCTTCCTTCGAGATCTCTTTGTACTCTACTACTATATCAGGCGTGATACCTTCTCCATGGATAGACTTGCCTTTTGGCGTGAAGTACTTACTGGTCGTAAGTCTAACGGCTGAGCCATCTGAGAGAGGCACTACTGTCTGCACCGATCCCTTCCCAAAGCTTTTCGTGCCCAATATGATGCCGCGCCTATGGTCCTGGATAGCGCCGGCTACGATCTCTGAAGCAGACGCGCTCCCGCCGTTTATCAGAACAACCATGGGATACTGCAGGTGCTTGTTCTTATTTTTTGATTTAAACACAAAATTCTGGTTTTCTGTGCGCCCTTTGGTTGAAACAATAACCTTGCCCTGTTCCAGAAATTTTTCTGCCGCATCTGCTGCTGCATCAAGTAGCCCGCCTGGATTATTCCTGATGTCTAAAATAAGCGCCTTTATGTTTTTCTTTTCAAGTTCCTGAAGGCTTTCTTCTAATTGCCTCTGGGTCTTTTCCTGAAATTCCATAAGCCTGATATAGCCTATGCCCGACTCTATGACCTCGACTTTCTTGATGCTTTCCAGTTTTATTATCGACCTTATTATTGTAAAATCCAGCAGTTTTTTTTCAGATTCCCTAAGGATCGTAATATTGACCTTTGTGCCTGGTTTACCCCTCAGTTTTTTAACTGCCTCGATAAGCGTGAAACCCCTTGTGAGCTCACCGTCTATCTTAACAATCTTATCACCGGCCTTAATGCCTACGTTGTACGCAGGCGTATCGTCTATAGGGGCTATTATGGTAAGCAGGTGGTCTTTTATGGTAATCTCGATTCCTATGCCTCCGAATTCTCCCTCTGTCTCTATCCTCATTTCATTGTATGTGTCAGGGTCCATAAACTGGCTATACGGGTCCAGAGACGAGAGCATACCCTTAAGCGCGCCGTAGATAAGGTCTTTTGACTTTGCCTCTTCCACATAATCCGAGCGAATAATAGCAACCGTGTCTGAGAACAACTCAAGCTCTTTGTATAGATCATCTGAGGGACGAACCTTTTCAGCAAAACCAACATTAGACGCGAAAAGCCCTGTTGCAAAACCAATTACAATCATTAGCGCGACTATCCTTTTATTCATGAATCTCCTTTCTTCAATGAGCGCACGACCTTGCCATAACAACTAGATCATGGCTTTATTTGATAATGACCTTACGGTTCCAACTTTTCTTGGAGGGCCTCGTTTACCTTCACGGGACTTGCCTTGCCCTTGGTCTTAGCCATTATTTTCCCTACCAGCGCCATTATAGCATTTTTCTTCCCGCTTCTAAAATCACCGACTATTTTAGGGTTTTCAGCAATGACGTCTTCTATCGCCTCCTCGATTAACTTTGTATCAGAAATCTGCTCAAGACCTTTTTCCTTTACCAATAAAGCCGGGTCCTTGCCGGTCTCTAGCATATCCACCAAAAGGGCCTTGGCTATCTTTCCACTAATGATCCCGTCGTCTATCATTCTAAGCATACCTGCAACATGACCTGCTTTCAAGTTTAACTCGTTGATTGTAAGATTGTTCCCCTTCATGTACGCGGAAATATCGCCCATAAGCCAATTAGCGATTATCTTTGGTTTTTTATATAGAGTAACGCATTTCTCGAAATAATCGGCAATGGCCTTATCGTTCACCATAATACCTGCGTCGTAATCAGAGAGCTTGTAATCCCTTATAAACCTTTGTTTTCTCGGGCCTGGCAGCTCAGGTATTTCTTTTTTAACAGCCTTTAAAAAACTATCCTCAAAATCAAACGGCACAAGATCCGGTTCCGGAAAATATCTATAGTCATGCGCCTCTTCCTTTGACCTCATTGATTCAGTGACACCCCTTGCTGAATCATAAAGCATGGTCTCTTGAATCACGCTTTTGCCGCTTTCGAGTAAATTTATGTGCCTATCTCTCTCATATTCTAAAGCAGCTTTTACGGCCTTAAACGAATTCATGTTCTTTATCTCTGTTTTAACACCGAGTTCTTTAGAGCCTGGCTTTCTCACAGATATATTAGCGTCGCACCTTAGGCTGCCTTCTTCCATATTGCAGTCAGAAACATCTATGTATTCTAAAAGGGTTTTAAGCGACACGAGATAGGTGTGGGCCTCATCAGGAGAATTTATATCTGGTTCGCTCACTATCTCTAATAGCGGAATTCCAGAACGATTAAAATCTATAAGACTGACGTCCTTTTGATGAAAAAGCTTGCCTGTGTCTTCTTCCAGGTGAACCCTTGTGATCCTGATGCTCTTTTCGGCCCCACCTGCTGATATAGGCAGGTATCCGTGCTGCGACAGGGGTTGGTTAAATTGGGAAATCTGATAGGCCTTTGGAAGGTCTGGATAAAAATAATTCTTTCTGTCAAAGCGTATCTTTTTTGTGATATGGCAATTTAAGGCAATGGCTACCTTTGCCCCGAGCTTCAGCGTTTCTCTGTTCAGCACAGGAAGAGACCCCGGAAAACCAAGACACACAGGACAGGTCTCTGTATTGGGTGGCGCGCCAAAATTTGTAGAGCACCCGCAAAAAACCTTACTCTTTGTTTTAAGCTGCAAATGAACTTCTAGGCCGATAACGGTTTCGTAGGTCATGCCTTTAGAATTTATATCCATGGTTTACACTTCCGGTTTTTTCTTATGCCAATCTGTATCTTGCTCGTAATTGTAAGCTATCCTCAAAATAGTCTCTTCGTCAAAAGGTCTTCCAAGTATCTGGAGCCCTATAGGCAAATTATCCTTTGTGAATCCGCAAGGTATTGATATGCCAGGGATGCCTGCCAGGTTAGCAGATATCGTAAAGATATCCGAAAGGTACATAGTGAGAGGGTCTTCTATTCTCTCTCCGGACTTAAATGCGGCGGTTGGAGAAGTAGGCGTAATTATTGCGTCGTACTTTTTAAAGGCCTCTTCAAAGTCTCTCTTTATCAATGTCCTGACCTTTAGCGCCTTTGAATAATAGGCGTCATAATAACCGCTGGATAACGCAAAGGTTCCAAGGATAATCCTGCGCTTTGCCTCATCTCCAAAGCCTTGCTGTCTTGTCTTCTTATGCATATCCACGACAGACTTTGCCTGGGCAGGTCTAATACCGTATTGCACGCCGTCAAATCTCGCCAGGTTCGAGCTCGCCTCAGCCGTTGCAACCAAATAATAAACGCTCACGGCGTACTCTGTGTGCGGCAGGCTCATGTCCTCGCAGACGGCCCCGAGGTCTCGCATCTTCTTTATTGCCCGAGAGATGGATTCTTTGACCTCACCATCCAATCCTTGGATAAAATATTCCTTTGGGATGCCTATTTTTAACCCTTTTATTTCCTGTTTTATTAGAGACCTGTAATCAGGAACAGGCCTATCTACAGAAGTTGAATCCATTGGGTCATGACCTGATATGAGTTTCAACAAAAGCGCTGCGTCTTCAACGTCTTTTGTAATAGGCCCTATTTGATCCAGGGAAGAGGCAAACGCCACAAGGCCATAACGAGAAACTCTGCCGTACGTTGGCTTCAATCCCACTACTCCGCAAAACGAAGCAGGCTGTCTTATCGAGCCGCCTGTGTCTGAACCCAAAGCAAAAATCGCCTCATCTGCTGCAACGCAGGCCGCGGATCCTCCACTGGACCCGCCAGGTACCCTGTTTAAATCCCATGGATTTCTGGTCGCACCATAACACGAGGTCTCTGTGGAAGACCCGAACGCAAATTCGTCCATATTGGTCTTACCCATCAATACAGTGGATTCCTGTTCTAGTTTATTTATAACTGTAGCGTTGTAAGGAGGCCTAAACCCCTCCAGGATCTTAGAAGAACACGTTGTAAGCTCGTCTTTTACGCATATATTATCTTTTATAAAGACAGGGATGCCCCTTAAGGCCTTTTGCTTACTATTTTCTTTAAGAGAGTTGCATCTTTCAATTGCCTTTGCCTTGTCAAAATGCGCAAGACTATTCAGTTTTTTGTCTTTTTTCTCTACTCTATCTATGACACTCCTGCATATATCTATAGGCAATATATCCCCTTTGGCAAGGAGCTTGATGAGCTCGTGGGCTGTTAGATTGTTTAGTTCCGTCATGTTTATATGATATTTCTTACTTTAAATAAATTGCCTTCGTTGGCCGGCGCGTTTTTAATGACTTCTTCTGCGGGTAATGACCCCTTGATCGTATCTTCTCTGTAAACATTCTTCATTTCCAGGACGTGGCTTGTAGGCTCGAGGTCAGACACATCCAGGGCCTTTAACTTGTGGACGTATTCCAGGATGCGATCCAACTGACCTGTAAAGTGCCTCAACTCTTTTTCAGTCAACTCTATCCTCGCAAGATTCGCTACATATTTAACTGTATTCTTTGTTATTGTCATGATTTAACCCTGCTTCCGTTAGTCTTACAAATTCCCCCAACGATATCGTCTCGGCCCTGCGAGTATGGGATATGCCAGCTATCTTCAACTTCTTAACTATATCTTCCTTGGACGTGGATACATCGCTTGAATACAAAGAATTTAATATGGTCTTCCTTCTTTTGCCAAAACCCGCTTTTATTATTTTAAACAGTTTTTCTTCATCAGTCAAGTAAAGACCTCTGTCTCTGATGCGTATTCTCAAAAAAGATGAATCTACTTGAGGGGTAGGATAAAATGCCTTTTTTTTGATTGTGAATAAAAAATCCGGTTCGGCATAAAAGCGCACAAAGCACGAAATGGCACCATAGATCTTACTGCCTTCCCTTGCCACTACCCTTTCCGCAAATTCTTTTTGCAAGGCCACAAATATGGAATCTATATACTCCCTGTTCTCTAAAAATTTAACCAGGGCAGGGCTTGATATGCAATAAGGCAGGTTTCCGACAACTTTTATCTTGGTGTCTCGATTTGCAGCTACACCAGGAAAGTCGTAATCCAGTATATCTCCGCGTACCAGTTCTAGATTGTTGTAAGCACCCTCCTTTAAAAAAAAATCGTATAATCGCCTATCCTTCTCTATTGCTATTACTTTTTTTGCTCTCTTGCACAGTTCTTTTGTAAGCGCGCCCAGACCCGGACCTATTTCGAGCACGGTATCGGAGCCCTGTAGCTCAAGCGCGTCAATTATCTTCTTTTGTATGTTCTGGTCTATAAGAAAATTCTGGCCGAGTCGTTTATTTGGACGGATATCGTATTTCCTAAGAATGGTCTTTACTTCATTTAATTTTAGCATAGAGGCGAGCGACGTGACTGCTGTTACAATGGGCCACCTTGACACATTGTCACTGCCAGCCTTATTGCCTCTTTCATAGAGCCAGGACTGGCAATACCCTTTCCTGCTATATCATACGCCGTGCCATGGTCTGGAGAGGTGCGTATAAAAGGCAGGCCCAGGGTTACATTAACTCCTCTTTCAAAGGCTATCATCTTGAATGGTCCTAATCCCTGATCGTGATACATTGATACTACTGCATCAAGTTTTCCGTTGTATGCCATGTAGAAGATTACATCCGCAGGCAAAACTCCATAGAGACCAGGCATCTTATATCTCAGGCTATTAATAGCCGGCGCAATAAACTCTTTTTCTTCTGTTCCCATTAAGCCGTTTTCTCCGCAATGCGGATTTAAACCACAAACGCCTATTCTTGGCCTTTTGATCCCAAAATACCTTCTCAATGCCTCCTCAGTCAATAAAATCGCGCCTTTTATGGATTTTTGCGTAAGACTCTTAGGAACTTTTCTTAAGGCTATGTGGCGGGTAACAACAACGACCCTTAAAGAGCATCCACAGAGCATCATTGCAAAATTTTTAGTATGCGTCGCTCTTGCAAGATACTCTGTATGGCCTTTGAAAGATACGCCTGACTTGTTTATCGCGGCCTTGTTTACGGGCGCAGTAACAAGTCCATCAGCTTTACCTTTTTTTAAAATACCGACCGCCTTTTTTATGGCGTCAAAACCTGTGTTGTCGCGGGGCTCTATAACAGAAAAACTGGCAAGGGCTTTGATACGAGGATCCTTCAAGGCCTTTTTCGTGACTTCAGGGCCTATGCCATTTGGATCTCCTGTCGTAATCAAGATGCTCGACTTACTTCTCATGCCATTTATCCTTTTTGCTCTGGATGGACATTCAAAAAAGCTTCAATAGGTCATTTTATAGAGATGTATGCCTTTGTCTCCAAATCATCCACCCATTCCCCTAATTTCTTTTTTAACTTCTCCTGATAGAGCATCCTTTTGATAGAGCCCTGTACATCCTCAAGGCTAAAATAGCCAGCGCGAACCTCCTCGACTTTTAAAACATGGTAACCTATTTGACTTTTTATTGGCTCTGAAAACTCTCCTGCCTTTAAACTTAATATAGCCTTGTTCAGCTCTTTAAGCATCTCGCCCGGCGCAATATAACCCATGTCGCCCCCGCGTTCTTTATTGGGGCCTTGCGAATATTCTTTTGCGAGTTCGGCAAAATCATGACCTTCTCTAAGTTTGGCGTAAACACTCGACGCCTCCACCTTTGCCAGCTCGAGGCCTACATCGTCATCTGCCTTTATCAGAATATGCCTCACTTTATACTTCTCATCCCGCCTGAACTCTATTCTATATTTCTCGTAATATTCTGTTATTTCTGACGGTAAAACCGTAACCCTGGATTTTATCTCGAAATCCACAAGTTTCTTCATCATTGCCTGATCCTTGTACCGCTCTTTTAAATTAGCCACGGTAATCCCTTGAGTCTCGAGCATGGCATAAAATTCTTCCTCCGAAGGAAATCCATTTTTAACATAGCTTAATTTTTCGCTTATCTCATCCTCTCTTACCCTTATGTTCAATTCCTTCGCGCGACTCAGTATAAGCCTATCTTCTATCATTTGACTCAAGATATTTTTTTTAACCTCCTCCATCTTCTCTAATAACTCATCATCTTTATACGTATGCACATACTGCGCATATAACACCGCAAGTAATTGGTTTACATCCTGCTGTGTTATAACTTCATCGTTTACGACTGCAACGACCTTGTTGATTACCTGCGCATCAAGGCTTATGACCCGTGCAATAAGGAGCGCTAAAAATATAAATATCTTAAATCTTTTCATGTGGACCTTTTTGGTTTATCGCAAGAGCCGCAACTACTTCGCGCAACATCCTGCAATACAAATCAAATCCTATGGCAGATATGTACCCGTGTTGTTGTTGGCCAAGAACATTGCCAGCGCCTCTTATTTCCAAGTCTTCCATGGCAATCTTAAACCCTGATCCAAGCTCTCTGTAATGTTCTATCGCCCTAAGTCTTCTTTCTGATTCGCTGCTTATCACGCGGCCTCTAGGTACTAAAAAATAAGCATATGCCTTGTTTTTAAATCTGCCAACCCTGCCTTTTAGCTGGTACAGATCCGCAAGGCCAAACATGTCTGCGCGATTTACTATTAAGGTGTTGGCGTTTGGTATATCTATCCCGGACTCTATTATAATCGTAGAGACGAGAACGTCAATATTTCCTTTCATAAACTGACTCATCACCTTTTCCAGTTCTCTTGAGCGCATCCTGCCATGCGCGACCCCTATTTTTACATTAGGCGTCAGTTCTGAAAGTTGCAAGGCAATCTTATCAATACCCTCAACCCTGTTATGTATAAAAAATACCTGGCCGCCTCTTTTTTTCTCTTTAAGAATAGCCTTTCTTACAAGCTCTTTGTCGTACTCTGACACCACCACATCTACAGGTAGCCTATCCTGGGGTGGCGTTTCAATAATCGACATATCTTTGACGCCCATAAGAGACATATATAAGGTGCGGGGGATCGGTGTGGCAGTAAGGGTTAGGACATCTACCAGTAAACGCATTTTTTTCAATTTTTCTTTGTCCCTTACTCCAAACCTCTGCTCTTCATCTATGATAACAAGACCGAGATCCTTAAAATTCATATCCTTCCTCAAAATCGCATGGGTGCCTATTAGCGCATCAACGGTTCCATTTTTGACACCTTCTAACGTCCTATCTATTTCGTTGCGCGTTCTAAAGCGGCACATGAGAGCTACCTTCACAGGGAAATCCCGCAACCTGTCTTTAAAAGTAATGAAGTGCTGTTCGGCAAGGAGTGTTGTCGGAACCAATATCGCCACCTGCTTATTGTCCAGGACCGCTTTAAATGCCGCTCTTAGCGCAACCTCTGTCTTCCCGTATCCTACGTCGCCGCACAAAAGCCTGTCCATAGGCTTCTTTGACTCCATATCCCTTTTTAATTCCGCGCAGGAGCGTATCTGGTCGGGTGTTTCCTTGTAAGGAAAATTTTTCTCAAACTGCTTCTGCCAATCTGTATCTTTTGAAAACATAAATCCGTCCAGCCTGGAGCGCATGGCCTTCGTTTCCAGAAGCTCAAACGCCAGGGAGTAAACGCCTTTTTTAATCCTTTCCTTTGTTTTCTGCCACGCGTTGCTCCCAAGCCTGTAGATCTTGGGGGGCTTTTTTTCAAACCCAACATACTTCTGAATTAAATGCATCTCCTCGATAGGCACATATAGTTTGTCGTCGGCGGCATACTCTATGACAATGTGATCTTTTTCTGCGTCCTTGAATCTTAATTTCTCAAAGCCTCTGAAGATGCCTATGCCATGGTCCACATGGACCACGTAATCGTTCAGCTGCATATCTATAAAAGACTCGATAGGCCTCTTTTCGCCTAGCTCGAGTTTCTTCAATTTTTTTCTTTTTGGGAAAAGACCTAACTTTGGTAGGATAATGACCATTGCGTGCTCTTCGAGCGTTTCGCTCGAGGCAATGCTGAAACTTTTAATCGACGCGACCTTGTTCCCCAAAAGCTCGATTCGCACGGGTCCTTCAAAGGTAGGCGGGAATATATCTATTATGCCTCCGCGCATACTTGAGTCGCCAGGCTCTGAGATTCTCTGGCACCTCTCGTAGCCATAGTCGGTTAATTTTTTGGCAAGAGAGTTATAATGCATCTCTTCGCCTTTATAGATCTTTATTGATTCGAACATGTTTTTAGTCTTGACAAGGCTGGCATGTCAGTGGCCTGAGTGAATTTGAAAAAAGCCTTTTTATTTTTTGCGGGCACGGTTCGCCCTCGATTAGATTCGCCCGAGAGCAAAAAATAAAACGGAGCGAAGGCCAACTCGCTGGGGCAGTCAAGCGTCTTTTTGAGGGTCCACTCAGGCCACCTACGGCACTTCATTCAACCTGCACTTTACAGTTTTAAGCCTTATTTCACATTTCTTCCGGAGCAGTCACACCCAACAGCGTCAATCCGCTAAGAAGCACTGACCTGAAGGCCTTTATCAGAGCGATCCTTGCTCCGGTAAGGGCATCATAATCTGTTACAACCCGATAAGAATCATAATAGGAATGGAAGAGGCGGGCTAAATCCTGAAGATAAGACAATAGCGTGTATGGTTCGAGATTGCGGCCTGATGCCTCTATTGTTGCTGGATATTGCATCAGCGCCTTAATAATATCTATTTCCTGCTCTTTATCCAAAAGCCCTAGCTTTGCAGACCCTGGTTCTGTGTTGCCGGAAAATTTAATAACGCTGCATATCCTGGCATAGGCATACTGGATATAGTAAACAGGGTTATCCATGCTCTTGGCCTTTGCGAGCTCTAAATCAAAGTCCAGATGGCTATCCGTCCGCCTCATTATAAAAAAGAACCTGCCTGCGTCCTTCCCAACCTCGTCCATGACCTGGCGTAGTGTTATAAATTCACCTTCTCTCGTAGACATCTTAACCGGCCTTTTGTCTCTATAAAGCGTGACAAGCTGAGATATCAATATTGAAAGGGCGTCTTTCTTAAAACCAAGAGCTTGACACGCAGCCTTGAGGCGGTTTACGTATCCATGATGATCCGGCCCCCAGATGTTTATTACCTTTTCGTATCCATTTTCAAACTTTTCCTTGTGATATGCTATATCAGGCGCAAGATATGTAAAGCTGCCGTCATTTTTTATAACCACCCTATCCTTGTCGTCTCCGAACTCTGTGGAATTAAACCATGTGGCGCCATCCTTTTCATACAAAAAGCCTTTCTCCTTTAAAATGCCCAAGGCCTTTTTTATCTTTCCTGAGGCGGATAGCTCCTTCTGGCTATACCATACATCAAAATGAACGCCAAAATCATCCAGGTCTTTTTTTATCGTGCGCATAATCCATTCATACGCATGCTCCTTAAAAAAGGCATCCGAGAACACCTTCTCTTTTTTTGCCTCTTTGGCGTCTTTTATCTCCTTTGCAATCTTGCAAACGTAATCACCTTTATAGCCATTTTCTGGAAAATCTGACTCCTTTCCTATTTGTTCCATAAACCTCGCCTTTACCGACCTTCCGAGAATATCCATCTGAACCCCTTCGTCATTTATATAATATTCCCGAATAACCTTGTATCCGCAAAATTGCAAAATCCTCCCCAGGCTATCGCCTATTGCTGCCTGCCTGCCATGCGCAACAGTCAGGGGGCCTGTTGGATTAGCGCTAACGAATTCTATTTGAACCTTTTTTCCTTTTCCCAAAGACAAGCGGCCAAACGCATCTCCCTGGTCAAGAATATCTTTAAGCATGTCTGTAGCTACGCTATCAGAAAGATAGAAATTTATAAATCCCGGCTTTTCTATCCTAATCTCCTTGATCGCGTCGCTAAGCGCGGGCCACCCAGGCGCATCTTTGATCTCTTTAACAATGCCGACCGCAATTTTTTCAGGAGCTTTTTTAAGACTCTTCGCGAGTCGCATAGCGATATTTGTTGAAAAATCTCCAAACTTTTTTTCTTTTGGGACTTCAAGATAGATGTTTGACAAAAAGCCCCCAGGGCAGTCCGGAAACATCCTTTTCGCAGCGTCTTGCATAGCATTGATCAGGTTTTTCTTTATTATTAACATGCGCTACCTCAAACCGTAGATTATCGCAGTTGTTGTATAAAAAAACACGAACCTTGAGCAAAGTCAAAGGTTCGATAAGAGTTGTAAAAATCCGTGTTTACGCTACTGCCTTCTCTTTCTCTTGTCGAGCGTTTTTAGAAAAGCCTTTACCATCTTTGGGTCAAACTGCGAGCCTGAACCTCTTATAAGCTCTTCTCTTGCCTTCTTGAGCGATAATGCCTTTCTGTAAGGACGATCTGAGACCATTGATTCATACGCATCTGCCACTGAAAGTATCCTTGCGCACAAAGGTATCTTTTCTTTTTTCAGCTTGCCGGGATACCCTCGGCCATCGTATCTTTCATGATGCCGCAGGATGATAGGGGCTAAATCGCTTAAAAATCCAATCTGTTCTACAATTCCGGAGCCTAAGACCGGGTGTATAAGCATTATCTTCCATTCCTCATCATTTAACCTTGATGGCTTTCTAAGGACGCCGACGTCTATCCCTATCTTTCCTATATCATGCAGAAGGCTCGCGTACTTCAAAATCTCTTTGTCCTTGTTAGAGAGATCCATCTCTTCTGCCATATCAATACAATGCCTCATTACACGCTCTGAATGACCATAAGTATGACTGTCTTTTGCGTCTATGATATTGGAAAGCGTCTTGATGGTATTTAAATAGCTTAGCTCAGCCTGTTCGTATAGTCTGGCATTCTCAATAGCAATAGCTACTTGACTTGCAAGCATTGACAAAAGCCTGACATCGTCTTCTTTGTACTTCGATGGTTTTTTATTGTAAATGCTAAGGACGCCTATGATACTGTTCTTCTGTACCAAGGGCACTGTAATCAAAGAGCGCAAGCCCTTTTGTTTTGCAAGATAGGGATATTTGTAGTGTTTTTCTTTTTGCAGGTCATTTATAATATACGCTTTCCCGTTTTTAACAACCCTCCCCGCTATACTTTCCCCTACCTTTAAGATTTTCTTTACCTTAAACGAGCGATTGTCAAGACCATGGGCGCACCTCAACACCAATGCCCTTCTGGAGCTATTTAGAAGCCTCAATGAACACGATGAAGCATTCATGATGCTTGCTGCTTTTTGAGCAATAAGTCTTAGGACTTCATCCAGGTGGAGGGTAGAAGTTATAGATTTTCCAACCTCATAAAGGGCGGCTAATTCTTTTATTTTCTTTTTGAGGTTTTCTTCGAGGAGTGTTTCTTTTTTTTTCTTTGACATAATCGAACTCTTGGCGCATCACCCCATAAGCTTTCCAGATTATAAAACAGTCTCAATTCGCTGTTAAATATATGCGCCACAACATCATATGCATCGACAAGCACCCACTTTGCTTCCTGATACCCTTCGATACTGGAAAGCGTCTCTTTTGTGCTCAGCAGTCCTTTTTCTATGTTATCTGAGATCGTCTGAGCTCGCCTTGTTGAATCAGCCGTAACGATAATAAAGAAATCTGTGACACTGGATATTTTCCTTAGGTCCAATATCACTATATCTTCTGCCTTTTTTTCCCTTGCAAGATCTGCTACTAGTAGGGCCTTTTGTCTTGATCTCACGTATTATTCCGAATAATTAATTGTTATTTTCCAAGGATGCAAAACATGTTTGTGCCGCATGAAGGGCATTTACCTTTGTTTGCTTTTCTTCCATTTTTCATTGTTACTTCTTTTGCGTCTGACATCTCTTTCTTTGATTTGCATTTCACGCAATAACCTTGTGCCATTATGACACCTCCTTTAATTAAGTTCTTATAACTTTAACACAATATTTCAAAATTGTCAAATATTTTTAGCAACAATTCCGCTCTACTTATCTCAGCTAACTTGACACATGCAATTAATGCATCCGCCTTTGGTGGATTATCTGCCTGCGTCGGGCAACTTTTTGTCATTGAGGATTTCTCAAGTTAGCGGAGATACAATTTGTGCTTTTTTATATATGCGCTTACGCCTTTGGGCACCATCTTGTTTATCGATAGGTCCTTTCTTGCCCTTATTCGTATCTCAGTAGCCGAAATATCTTTTGCGCCGATATTTAAGAGCCTAAATCCTGGAGGAGTGTTTCCCGTCCCAAAATGAGGCCTTTTAACAATCACAAACTCACAAAGCTCAAGCATTGCCTTTAAATTTTTCCACTTAGCAAGTTCGTTCAAGGAATCCGAACCCGCTATGAAAAATAGCTTCGCAGAATCGCCGTACCTCTTTCTTAGTCTGCGCATTGTCTCTACCGAATACGACTTGCCTCTTCTCCTTATCTCAATGTCGGACACCTCGAACCCTTTGCTGTGTGTAACGGCAATCCTGGCCATATTGTATCGGTGAGCTGCTGTTGCAAGATTGAGATTTTTTTTGTGAGGCGGTAAATACGCAGGGATAAAGATTATTTTTTTAAGAGAGAGCTTTTTGAAAACCTTTTTTGCCAAGTACAAGTGGCCCAGATGGAAGGGGTCAAATGTCCCTCCTAATATACCAATTCGCATCGCAGTTCTCTTGGTCTGTTTCTTTGAGGCGCGCCTTTTGAGGCAGTCGCGACCTTGTTACAGCGAGTGAATCGCCTTATTATGCACGGCCTCTGATACCTCTTGAATGACCTCGGACAATGTGGGGTGCGCGTGTATTACCTTTGCCAGGGCCTCGGATGTTACGCCAAATTGAACGCATACGGAAAGCTCTGCTATTAATTCCGTCGCGTGCGGTCCTATTATTTGTGAGCCTAAAATCTTGTCGGCGTTATTATCAACGACTAATTTTATAAAACCGTCTGACTCGCCTAATACATGAGCCTTTCCAAGCGCAGAAAATAAAAATTTTCTGGAACGTGCATCAATCCCCCGACCTTTTGCTGCTTTTTCATTCACGCCCACACTGGCTATCTCGGGCTGAGTAAAAATACAATTTGGCACAACATTATAATCCAATTCGGCCTCTATTTCGCACATCGTTTCCACAGCCAAAACACCTTCCCTGGAAGCTACATGCGCTAACAAGATCCCGCCCTTTACGTCGCCGGCCGCATATATGTTTTTAATGTTTGTCCTGAAATGCTTGTCTACCTTTATCCATCCTTTATTGCATTCTATGCCTATGGCTTCAATGCCCATCTCTTTGGAATTCGGGGCCCTGCCTACGCATATAAGCGCCTTTTCTCCCGAAACAGACGCGCCATTAGAAAGAAGCGCTCTGATGCCATCAGCCCCCTTCTCTATCTTTTCAACCTTTGTTCCTGTAAATATATTTATACCTTTCTTTTTAAATATTTGGGCTATCTTTCTGGCCAGTTCCTCGTCCTCGTTCGGCAACAGCTGTTCCATCATTTCCACCATTGTTATCTCTGAGCCAAAGGTTCGAAACATTGAGGCAAACTCACAACCTATAACGCCGCCCCCCACGATAACAATGCTCTTGGGTATCTTTTGCAATGCTAGCATATTAAAACTGGAAAGTGTATGAAGGCTGTCAAAATCCATTCCCGGCAGCGCAAAAGGAAGCGAGCCAGTAGCTATAAGTATGTTTTTCGTCTCAATTTCCATGTCGCCAGCCACTATATGAGCGCTATCCTTTATGTTCGCCTTCTCCTTAACTATGGAAATCTTTTTTGCCTTCAAAAGCATCTCTATGCCAGAAGTAAGTTTTTTTACGATTTTGTTTTTTCTTTCGCATATCTTTGAAAAATCTATATTATATTTTTCCACATTTATGCCGAATTCAGCTGCATGTTCTATGTCGTGCAAAACCTTGCTGGAGGCCAAAAAGGCCTTTGTAGGTATACAGCCTTGATTCAGGCACACGCCCCCTATCTTTTCTTTCTCAAAAATGCACACCTTCATACCTAATTGGGCAGCCCTTATGCCGGCAACATAGCCGCACGGCCCAGAGCCGATTATAGCAAGATCGTACTTATTCATAGCTTCTTTATGGAATTGCGAATCTCTTGAGCGGATCTTTTAAATGCTTCTTTTTCTTCGTTCGTAAGGTCTATCTCTACGATATCCTTGACGCCGGAAAGGCCCAATACAACAGGAACACCTATATAGATATCATCTTCTCCGTACTGGCCTTGAAGGTAAACACTGGCGCAAATCGTGTTTTGCTCATTCCTTATAATAGACCTCAGCATCAAAAAAACTGCAGCGGATGGTGCAAAGTAGGCGCTGCCGTTTTTTAAATACGAAACTATCTCTGCGCCGCGGTTTTTAGCGCGCTCCGATGATTCCTTAAAAACAGGCTCGGACAATTTTTCAGATCTATTGATCGGTACCATTGCATTGCCATGACTTCCCATCATAAAAATCTTGTTGCCATCTATGCGATCTATTTTCTCAGAGACGATATTTATAAACCTTGCTGAATCGAGCGCACCTGCCATACCTATAACCCTGCGAGGATCAAACCCGGTTGTCTTCATCGCGAGATAGGTCATTGCGTCGAGAGGGTTCGTAACAACGATTATGAGCGAGGAAGCGCAATGCTTTTTTATCTCGAAGGACACATCCTTGATGATCTGGGCGTTTTTTCTAAGAAGGTCGTCGCGCGACATTCCAGGTTTTCTGGCAAGACCTGCGGTAATAATCACTATATCAGCGCCTTTAATATCTTCAAATTTCTCTGAGCCTCTTATATCTACTCTAGAATCCAGGACAGGCCTTGCGTCAGAGATGTCCAAGGCCTTGCCTTTTGCTAGGCCAGGTATTATATCCATTAAGACAACATCGGCAAGGCCGGCGTCTACGATCCTTGACGCTACCATTGCGCCAACATTACCAGCCCCTATAATTGCAATCTTCATAAAAATCTGCCTTAAATTTTATGTTTCGAATTTCGTCCTTCGTTTTCACTTTAGGACGAACCCTAAGTCCTTCGGCTCCGCTCAGGATAAGCTCCGTCAAATGGGTCCGATATTCGGATTTGGGATTTTTATATTCATTTAGTCAACCTTGCAATAACAGCATCTGCCATCTCGCTTGTTCCGACAGCAGCAGGGTCATTGCGGTCTGGTTTTAAATCGTACGTAACATACTTGGCTTCTGCTATCACTGCGCTAACAGCCTCTTCAAGCCTGCAAGCAGCGTCATATTCCTTCAGATGCTTCAGCATCAACACACCCGAGAGTATCATGGCAGTAGGGTTGACCTTATTTAAGCCGGCGTATTTCGGGGCGCTGCCATGAACCGCTTCAAATAGCGCCGCCTTATCCCCTATATTCGCGCCAGGGGCGATCCCAAGTCCGCCGACCAATCCAGCGCATAAATCAGACAGGATATCGCCATATAAATTGGGGAGCACTAAAACATCATACAATTCTGGTTTCTGCACAAGCTGCATGCACATATTATCAACTATCCTGTCCTCGAACTCAACCCTGCCTTTATATTCTTCAGCTACTTCTCTGGCAGTCTTGAGGAACAACCCGTCTGTCTCCTTCATGATGTTTGCCTTGTGAACAGCAGTCACCTTTTTTCTTTTATTTTTAACAGCATAATCAAAGGCAAACCTTACTATCCTTCTTGAAGCTCCGACCGATATAGGCTTTATGCCTATCGCGGAATCCTTTTTTATCGAAGAGTCGCTGGCCTCCTCTAAATATTTTATTATTTCTTTTGTCTTGTTCTGTCCTCCTGAAAACTCTATGCCTGCGTATAGATCCTCTGTGTTCTCTCTCACGACAACCAGATCGACGTTCGAATACCTGGTCTTTACGCCTTCATATAATTTGCAAGGCCTCAAGCACGCATATAGGTCCAGAGACATCCTTAATTGAACATTGACCGACCTGAATCCTTTGCCGACTGGAGTTATGATAGGGCCTTTTATGGCAACCTTATTTTTCCTTATTGAATCAAGGACCTGTTCAGGAAGCACCTTGCCAAATCTTTCAATAGCCTCTTCTCCTGCAATCTGTTCTTCCCATTCAATATCCACGCCTGTAGCATCAATACAGCGCTTTGCTGCAAGGCTTACATCTCTACCTATGCCATCACCTGGTATCAAAGTCACTTTGTAAGACAATCCAGGGCCTCCTTTTTATTCGGAAAGCTTAAGCCCGCCGTGGTTTTTGTAAAAATTTACTATGCCGCCTTCTTCGATCAGGCTTTTTTGAAACCTGCTAAAAGGCCTTATGCTCAACGAATACTCTTTCTTTGCGCTGACAACAAGACCTTTTTCAATGTCCACCTCTATTAAATCGCCATTTTTTATCTTGGAAGTATCGCACTCTATAAGCGGCAAGCCCAAATTAAAGGCGTTTCTGTAAAATATCCTCGCAAAACTTTTCGCTAAAACTGCGAGGGCACCGGCATATTTAATGGAGAGCGGGGCCTGTTCACGGGATGAACCGCAACCAAAATTTTTCCCGGCTACTACAAAAAACGGCCTGCCCTGCAGGTTTTTATAAAAATCCTGGTCTATGTCTTCAAATACATGCCTGGCAAGTTCGCTGGGATCAGTAATAGAGAACTTATATCTTCCGGAAATAACAAGATCTGTATTTATATCGTTGCCAAATTTATACACGACGGCTTTCATTCCAGTCTCTTTCTAGGGCGATGACAAAATAGCCTTGACTAGCTATTATAAATTCCGCCCCTCCTCTGGATTTCGAACATGTGTCTTGAAGGTCTCTTCGCTGATAACACCTTGCTGAAAAAGAAGTTTCAAAGATTTATCCATCGTGTGCATGCCATACTGAAATCCTGTTTGAATGTGCGTTAAAAGCTGCTCTGTCTCTTGTTCCCGTATAAGATTTCTTATTGCAGGCGTGCCGATCATTACCTCTGTTGCCAATACCCTGCCAGGCCTATTTTTTCTCGGTAAAAGCTGCTGAGAGATCACACCCTCCAGCGTGCCTGCCAGCTGAATCTTGACCTGCTGCTGCTGATAAGGCGGAAATACATCTATTATCCTGTCCACTGTCTGTGAGGCGTCAGGCGTATGAAGCGTTGCCAAGACAAGGTGCCCTGTCTCCGCTGCTGTTAAGGCAGTAGATATCGTTTCCAAGTTCCTCATCTCTCCGACAACCAACACATTAGGGTCTTGCCTTAAGGCATGAGTTAAGGCAGTGGCAAAAGACCGTGTGTCTGAATAGACCTCCCTTTGTTTTATAATGCTGCGTTTGTTCGAATGCACATATTCAATGGGATCCTCTATTACAATAACTATTGATTGTTTTTGGTTATTTATAAAATTTACCATGGCAGCGAGCGTGGTCGTCTTTCCAACGCCAGTCGGCCCTGTGATAAGAACCAAGCCGTGCGTCCTTTGGCAAAGCTCTGTTGCCACAGAAGGCAAACCAAGCTCTTCAGTGGTTTTTATGCGCAACGAAACTATTCTAAATGCGGCCTCAACGCTTCCTCTTTGCATATGCACATTCACCCTGAATCTATCTAACCCTGGTATCTCGAGAGAAAAATCAAGCTCCAAATCTCTCTCAAAGACGGCTTTTTGTCTATCGTTCAGTATGCTATACACCAGAGCCTTGCAGTCTTCCTTGGCCAATTTAGGGAAATCCGTTAATGATATAAGGCGGCCATCTATCCTGATGATAGGCACTGATCCTGATGTAATATGAAGGTCTGATGCCTTTTTTTGAATAGCGCTCTGCAGAAAGGTTTTAATATTCACGCCTATACCCCCTTGTGTAAATACGGAGAAGTATTTAAAAAAACAAAGCCAAGAAAAATAGGTGCTGCAACACGTGCGATACCTGCCTAAAGATACTTTCTTGCATCTGCAATCCTGCCTTCTATAGCAGAGGCAGCGACTGTGGCAGGGGAAGCAAGATATATAAACGCCTCTGGATTTCCCATGCGGCCTTTAAAATTTCTGTTTGCCGTTGATATTACATTCTCGCCTTTTGACGGCACGCCATTATGCGTACCCACGCAAGGGCCGCACCCGGGCGAAACAATGCACGCGCCAGCCTTAACAAGGTCTGTAATAATGCCTTTTTCAATAGCCTGTTCAAAAATAACCCTGGAGGCCGGGGCGATTACTGCCTTTACATGCTTGTGAACTCGCCTGTTTCTCAAAATAGACGCGGCTATTTTTAAATCCTCCAGCCTGCCGTTTGTGCATGTGCCGATAAATGCCTCATCTATCGTCACATTTTTTAATTTATGAACAGGAAAGACGTTATCAACTGCATGGGGCTTGGCGACCTGAGGCCTTATACTGCTGACATCATACTCTATGACCTCTGAATAACTTGCGTCCTTGTCGCTTTTCAGGGTTAACGCCTTCTTGCGAATTGCAGATGATGGACAACTTGTAACGGAATGCATATATTTAACAGTGGTCTCGTCCGGCTCTATTATCCCTGCCTTTGCGCCCATTTCAATAGCCATATTACTAATAGTGAACCTTGCGTCCATGCTGAGTCGGCTTATATAGTCCCCTGAAAACTCAACTGCCTTGTACGTGCAATAATCAGCACCCAAATCTCCTGTAATATAAAGAATAACGTCCTTTGAGTAAACACCTTTTTTGGGCTTTCCTGTTAAAACAACCTTCACCGTCTCAGGTATCTTGAACCAGTTCTTGCCAGACCCAAGCGCAATCGCAAGATCGGTCGAGCCCATGCCTGTTGAAAAAAGGCCGAGCGCGCCATACGTGCACGTATGGGAATCAGCCCCCACAACCAGATCCCCAGGGGCAACGAGTCCGGATTCCGGTATTACCTGATGACATACTCCGCACCCAATATCAAATATCCTCAAATTATTCTCTTTTGCAAAAGCGCGCATTTTCTTATGCACTTCTGAAACTCCGATGTTAGGGCTAGGAGCACTGTGGTCGATAACCATACAGAACCGATCTTTCTTGAAAACCTTTTTTGCGCCTAGTTTTTTGAACGAATCTATGATGAGGGAGCTCGTGCCGTCCTGGCCAAAACAAAAATCTATCTCGCAGATTGCAACATCCCCTGCTCTTACATCCCTATCACAATGAGCACTGAAGATTTTTTCTGAAATTGTCTTTCCTTGCATAATTATAGCAATATAACATCTGTGGGTGCGAAAGGACTGCGTCTGGCATCAATTTTTTCTAAACCACTCTTCTATCCTATCCATGCCTTTCTGAATATTCTCCATGCTGGTAGCAAAACTAAGCCGAACGTGCCTATCTGAACCAAACGCCTTACCTGGGACAACTGCGACCTTGGCCTCTTCTAAAAGCCTCTCAGCGAACACCAAGGAGGATAGACTCTTTTTATCTATCCTGCAAAAAACGTAAAAAGCGCCTTCCGGTTTTATACATGACAACTCTTTTATCCTGTTTATCCTATCAACAATACAATCCCTTCGCTTCTCAAACTCCTTTACCATGTCTTCTATGCCAAAGCCCTTGCTCTTAATGGCCTCGAGGGCTGCTGCCTGACTCATAGACGCAGGATTGGACGTGGAATGGCTCTGTAGATTTTTCATGGCAGTCATAAGCTCGTTTCTTGCAGAAGCGGCATAACCTATCCGCCATCCCGTCATAGCAAAACTCTTTGAAACGCCATTTACCACCACGGTGTTCCTGAAAATGTTTTTATCTACAGATGCGATGGAGACATGCGGGGCTTTATCGAATATAATGGTTTCATAGATCTCATCGCTGATTACTAGGATTCCCTTCTCGACTGCCAGGCCTCCTATCTTCTTCAATTCGTCAGCATTATAAACGCACCCTGTCGGATTTGACGGACTATTCAGTATAAGGGCTTTTGTATTTTTTGTAATAGCCTTTTTAAAACTAGCTAACGTTATTTTAAAATCATTGGATTCGTCGGTCTCTATAAACAAAGGTTTAGCAGCGGCCAACCTTACCATCTCCGGATAACTTAACCAATAAGGCGATGGTATTAGAACCTCATCCCCCTCTTCACATATGACTTGGATAATATTATAGAGAGAGTGCTTTGCTCCGCAGGAAACAACTATTTGGGATGGCTCATATTTAAGATTATTATCTCTGGAAAATTTTTCACAGATAGTTTTTTTTAGCGCGTCTGTGCCTGAAGCGGGCGTGTATTTTGTGGCGCCTTGTTGGATGGCCTTTATGGCAGCATTCTTTATGTTGACAGGGGTATCAAAATCAGGCTCGCCCGAACCAAAACCTATCACATCGAGCCCCTGCTCTTTCATCTTTTTGGCCTTGGCAGTAATGGCGAGTGTCAGCGATGCGGAAACATTCTTTACGCGAGAGGAAAGATTCATATAATCCTATAAACGTGCATCTCTAATCCAAGCCTGGCAAATCTCGGTCATTGCAAGCAATCAGCAATCGTTTACATGTCTTTCTTTTTACCAAAGAATTTCTTAAAAAATCCTGGCCTGGGCTTAGTCTCTTTGGGTTTCTCGGGTTCCTGGGGAGGTCGCTCGACTTTCTTAACTTCCTCTTTTTTCTTGACCACCTCTTCTTTGTGAGGTTCGATTTTCTTTTCTTTTAGAATCTTGGACTTGTTTTCCTTTGATGGGATCTCTTCGACTACATCTCGAATAGGTTCGGCATTCTCTAGCTTGCGCTTCTTCTCGGCCTTTGGTTTTGACTCTAACCGAGGGGCCTTTGTTTTTTTCTTTTCCTCTTTTTCGGGGGTTTTTGGTTTTTCAACAAACTCCAGAATGGCCATCTGTGCGTTATCCCCGCGTCTTCTCTTGGTTAGCATGATTCTTGTATAGCCGCCATTCCTATCCTTGAACAAAGGCGCTATCTCATTAAACAAAATAGAGACCAGGTCCCTGCTGCGTAAAACAGAATAGACCTTTCTCTGATTGGCGACGGTTTTATCTCTTGCAATCGTAACAAGTTTCTCGGCAAGCCTAGAGGCCTGTTTCGCCCTCACTTTCGTGGTAGAGATGCTTTTATTAATAACTAGTCCCGTTACCAAATGACGCAATGTCGCTTTGTAATGGCTCCTTTGCCTTCCAAACTTCACACTATATTTACGGTGCCTCATCTCGGGGCCTTTCCTCTCAAAGGATGTTTTACTTACTTGCCTTTTTAACCTCTTTTGGCATCTCCATACCGAAAGAAAGATCCATACTTTTTAATATTTCCTTTATTTCTGTAAGTGACTTTTTACCAAAATTTCTGTATTGCAACATATCCTGTTCTGCTTTTTTGACCAACTCCCCTATGGTCTTTATACGCGCCTCTCTTAAGCAATTGTTGCTTCTTACTGAAAGCTCTAGCTCTGAAACAGGAAGCAGCAGCTTTTCTAGTAACCTTTTGTCTTCTTTGTTTTCCTCGACATCTTCCTCTTCAACTTGGACCTCCCCGAGCTTAGAAAAAACCTCGAGATGCCGCTGCAAGATATGCGAGGCATACAAAAGGACCTCTTTGGGATCCATGCTCCCATTGGTCCATATCTCCATTACCAATTTGTCGTAATCAGTGGTCTGCCTAACCCTTGTATCTTCTACATGAAAATTCACGCGACGCACAGGCGCAAATATAGAATCCACCGGTATTACACCCACAGCCTGCCCTTCTTTTTTATTCCTTTCTGCAGGAACATATCCTCGTCCCTTACCTATCTCTAGCTCCATGTTGAAATTAGTGTCCTTGGTAAGCGTGGCTATATGAAGATCGAGGTTGATTACCTCAACTGTATCGTCTGTTACAATATCCTTTGCGGTAACCTTTCCTTTCTTTGAAGCCTTTAGGCGCAATATCTTTGGCGATTTGGAATGCGACTTTAAAGCAAGTTGTTTTATGTTTAATATTATCTCCGGGACGTCCTCTAAAACACCCGGTATCGTAGAAAACTCGTGCAACACACCAGCTATCTTTACCGAAGTAACGGCAGCGCCTTCAATAGAAGATATCAGGATGCGTCTTAATGAGTTCCCTATCGTGGTTCCGAATCCGCGCTCAAATGGCTCTGTAACAAACTTTCCATAATATGCCGAATAAGTCTTGTCATCGCACTCTAACTTTTTAGGCATCTCAAATGTCTTCCAACTGATACCCATTTATTCCTCCTTTAACGAATCCGCCCAGGCGGGTAACTAAGTTCGCACCGCAGCGGGGTTTAGTTATTTCGAATACAGCTCTACGATCAGCTGCTCTTGGATATCCATGCCAACATCGCCCCTTTGCGGTAGACGAGTTATGTCTGCCCTAAAAGCTTCGAGATCCTGCTTTAGCCATTCAGGGGCACCTCTATCCTTAGCCTTCTCTATTATCTCTTTCATGCTTTTTACAATCTTATCCTTTGTCTTTATGCGCATCACATCCCCTGCCTTGACTAAATATGAAGGGATGTTTACTTTTTTATCGTTAACCAGCACATATCCATGTCTTACCATTTGCCTCGCCTGCGCCCTGGAAATAGAAAAACAACTTCTAAACACAACATTGTCTAGCCTTCTTTCTAAAAGCTCTAGCAATTTTTCGCCTGTTACGCCTTTTGAGCGCTCTGCAAGCTTAAAGTATCTCCTAAACTGTTTCTCCAGCACGCCATATACTTTCTTTACCTTCTGTTTTTCCCTCAACTGTAGTCCGTAGTTTGAGACCTTGAACCTTCTGCGTTTTCCATGTTGGCCAGGAGGATAACCTCTTCTATCAAAAGCGCACTTGTCACTAGAGCACCTGGCGCCCTTAAAAAAAAGCTTCAAACCTTCACGCCTGCATACTCTGCATGACGATTTCGTGTATCTTGCCATTGCAAACTCCTTCTAAATCATTATGTAAACAGATTGCGAACCCTACTAAACCCTTCTTCTCTTTGGCGCCCTACAACCATTGTGAGGGATCGGCGTAACGTCTTTTATGGCGCTTATACGAAGACCCGCGGCTTGTATGGCCCTTATTGCTGATTCCCTACCAGAGCCAGGTCCTTTTACAAAAACCTCCACATCTTTAAGTCCGTGTTCAAGCGCTTTCTTTGCAGCGCTTTTAGCGGCGATCTGCGCAGCGAAAGGCGTTGATTTCTTAGAGCCTTTAAAGCCCACAGAGCCGCAGGTAGACCATACAATTGTATTACCATGCTTGTCCGTTACTGTTACAATTGTATTGTTAAACGTAGCTAAAATATGCGCTATTCCGCTTGTGACGCCTTTAGAAACCTTTTTCTTTGCTCTTTTTTTTTCGACCATCTCCTGTTAACCTCCTGGCAGCTGACTCTTAGCCTTTTTGGTAACACCTACGGTCTTTCTCGGACCTTTCCTAGTCCTTGCGTTGGATTTTGTCCTTTGCCCTCTGACAGGCAAAGACCTTCTGTGCCGGAAACCTCTATAGGAACCAATTTCTATAAAACGCTTTATATTTTGTGCGGCATCTCTTCTCAGATCTCCCTCGACCTTGTATTCCTTCTGTATAACTGCGGCAATCCTCGAAACCTCCTCCTCCTTGAGATCCTTTGCCCTTATATCTGGATTAACACCTGCAGACGCCAGTATGTTGTTGGAGGACGGCCTGCCTATCCCATAAATATAGGTCAGGGCTATTTCTATGCGTTTTTCTTTTGGTAAATCAATGCCTGAAATCCTGGCCATAATCTATTACTCCTTTTATCTCATAAGACATAGGGCCTGAGAAACGCCTACCCCTGTCTTTGTTTATGCTTCGGGTTTGTGCAAATCACCCTTATGATACGCTTGCGCTTAATAATCTTACATCTATCGCAAATTAGTTTAACAGATGGCTTTACTTTCATTTCACACCTTCTTTGACGATCATATCCGCTACCGCTGAATGCCGCATTCTTTCTTATTTTGCTCTAAAAACAATCCGCCCCTTTGTCAGATCGTAAGGCGAAAGTTCCATCTTGACCTTGTCGCCCGGTAAAATTTTTATAAAATGCATTCTCATCCTTCCAGAAACATGAGCAAGAACCTTGTGGCCATTTTCCAGCTCAACCCTGAACATTGCATTAGGCAGCGATTCCAAAACCGTGCCTTCTACTTCTATCGCTTCTTCTTTTGCCATGTTTAATGAGTGCTTGTCCGCCGTAGCGGACAATCTTCCCTGTTTAACTTCCGTGAAGGTACAAATTAAACCCGCCTAGACGGACAAGTTCGATCTTATCCGCCCTAGGCGTATGACCTCGCCTACGTCAATATCCTGGCTTCTTTATCTGTTACGCATACTGTATGTTCAAAATGCGCTGATAATTTCCTGTCTCTTGTAAGTGCTGTCCATCCATCGCCAACGATCTCTACCTCGTGCGTGCCCTCGTTGACCATCGGCTCTATAGCCAAAACCATACCTCTTCTTAATCTAGGACCTGTGTCTGGTTTGCCAAAATTCGGTATCTCGGGCTCCTCGTGCATCTTCCTTCCTATACCATGTCCCACAAAGTCCCTTACTATAGAATAACCGGAGTTCTCTACGTATTGCTGAATTGCATAAGAAACATCAAAAAGCCTATTCCCCTCAATTGCCTTTTCTATGCCAAGACGTAAGGCGTCTTTTGTGACCATAATCAAATCCTTGGCATTCTCGCGGACCGAATTTTTAAGCTCTATCGTGATAGCCGCGTCTGCGTAAAAGCCGTTCTTTTCAACTCCGACATCTACGCTTAATATGTCACCTGATCTCAGCTTTGTATTGCCAGGAATGCCGTGAACCACCTGTTCGTTTATTGAGGTACATATGTTCCCGGGGAAACCTTTGTAACCTTTAAAGGCGGATCTGGCGTCAAGGCCTCTTATCGTCTCCGCTGCCTTTTTGTCAAGCTCCCCTGTTGTTACCCCCGGCGCAACAGCTTTCTTTATCTCCCGAAAAACCGCTTTTACGACTCTCCCTGCTTCTTCTATAAAGGCTATTTCACGCTCGGATTTTATCTCTATCATCTAGAATTCCAAAGAGTTTTTCGTAAACCTTACCCGCTTCCAAATCCCCTGAAACTTCTTTCAGTATCTCTTTTTCACTGTAATAATCTATTAATTCCTTTGTCTGGGCGTCAAAAACCTCTAACCTCTTTTTTATAGTTTCCTCGTTATCGTCTTTTCTCCATAAAAGACTTGGCTTTTTTTCCTATGTCTGTAGATCTCTTTACG
>JBHPFI010000019.1:0-29377 GCA_042572045.1 Candidatus Omnitrophota bacterium | reverse complement strand
TTTCGATAGCGTAATTTGTCAGCTCTAATTTTGGGTAAGGTGTGAAAAATGAGCAATTTGCAAAATCAGGCTTAATTTGGATATTAACCTTGAGCGTATCTAGCGCTCCACTAAAATCTTCTCCTGGAATTCCAACAAAATTTTCTGTTAAGAGCTTAATTTTATACTTCTTAAGAAGGTTGGCGCCTTTAACTATTGTATCTACATTCATTTGTCTTTTTAATATCTTATTTCTAATAAAATCATTGCCTGCCTCTACTCCTGCATACACCAAAACACAATTGGCCTCTTTTAAAAAACTAACAACCTCTTCATCTAAATTATCAAATCTAGCGTTAATGCTAAAAGGGATGCCTACTTGTTTTTTGTAGACCTCTGAGAAAGTTCTTAACCATTTCTTATCCAATGTAAAAACATCATCAACAAAAGCTACCATTTTAATTTCTGTCAATGTTTTTTCGTAATTTATTTCTTCGCAAACTTTTTGAGGATTTCTAGACCTATAGATCCTTCCACTATCTTTATATATATCATTGAAAGATTTATTAAAACAATAGGTACATTTATATGGACATCCTCTATGAGCCAAAAAATGTTTAATCCCATGTTTATTAATGATAGGGAAATTCTTATAAAATATTTCTCTATCTGGAAAAGGCAATATATCTAAGTTTTCGATGAGTGGTCGGACGCGGTTTTTAATTATATTACCATTTTTCTTTATCCAAAAATTTAAAACATCTTCTGGTAACTCTTTATTATTTGACACTTTTTTTGTAAATTCCTCTAAAGCTAATTCGCCTTCTCCTATACATATTGCATCTACAGATTTTTCTTCTATTATTTCAGGAAAAAAAGTTACATGTGGTCCACCAAACAAAGATATAAAATTTAACTCTTTCTTTAAATTCCTATTGAGCTCCAAATAGAAATTCTGTTTGCCAGAGATAATACTATAAGCTACTATATCTGGTTTAAAATATTTTATATTTTTAAAAATCCTACTAGAGGACCTGTCAATTTCAAATATTCTGACATCGCAACTATTCTTCTTTAAAATCCTTGAAAGATAAGCGATAGCTAAAGGTATAGAAAACTCGATTTTATCAATAACAAACGCTGTCTTCATATTCTAAGCTAACCGATATTAATAGGGCCTTAATTTATCTGGGATAAATCAATCAATGTCGCCTTGATGCTAACAGCCGGATTGTGGTAGCGATATATTTCCATCCACGTCTAAGATAATCTCTTAACTTAACACCTGTCTTTGAACTGCCTAGCGCCCTGGGAATCCAGCGATACGGAATCTCAACTACATGATAGTTTAATTTCATCGCGCGATAAATAAAATCTATAAAATATTCACCGTAATCCCCTCTTAGTTTAATCCTGTCGAAAACCTTTTTCCGCGCAATAACAAAACCGCTGGTATAATCCTTAAACCTATGGTCAAGACATGTTTGTATAAAAAGATTCATTAACCTGCTCAGCACTACCCCTGAAAATGTATCCTTAGGATCCTTCGTCTCGCCCCTCCAGTTGCCACCTAAAACAAAACGGGAACCGGCAGCTATATCATAGCCAGCGTTTATCAGAGAAAGCAAAACAGGTAGGTATTTAGGCGGCATTGAAAAATCACAGTCCATCCATCCCACTGCATCTCCTTTTGCCAATTCTATGCCTCTGGATATACTTTTTGTTAAACCATGGTCTTTTTTTCTTACCTCAAGCTTTAAAAATGGGTATTTACCCGCTTTTATCATGTCTCCGACAACCTTAGCTGTACCGTCAGGAGAATTATCATCAACAACGATTATCTCATAAACTTCTTCTAATGCCCCTGCTATGGCATCTATAAGCGGCTTAATGTTATCAACCTCATTGTATGTAGGTAAGATTACCGATAAACGATTTTTCATGAAAATATCTCCATTAAGACATTAGAGACTTCTTTTATCTGCGCGTCAGTTATTGCCTGTCCGCTTGGAAGATAAAAACCGCTTCTTGTAATTTTTTCTGTTACAGGATAACGCTCACGCTCAAAATATCCACGATTACGAAAGATGGGTTGTTCGTGAATACCGATAAAAAAAGGCCTTGTTTGAACATTGCGCTCGGATAATTTTTTCATTATCTTATAGGACGGCCATTTTACATATTCTTCTGTAGCCAAAGAATGCCAATCCTTCTCAAAAAAGGTTTCGCCTCTTTTCTCTTCGCGAAGAAGAACGCTATACATCCAGATTACATTTTTGGCCCATTTGCGCTGGATAGGTAGCTGAAGAGGAAGATTCTTTAAGGCCTTGGAATACTTTTCCGCCATATCAACCTTGCGCGCAATAGTCTTGTCAATATATTCGAGCTGCGCAGCGCCAAGCGCAGCCTGGATATTTGTCATGCGGTAATTACTGCCTATCTCATGATGTAAAAACCTTGGGGATTTTAGAAAACAAAGGTTTTTGTGGCTCCACAGGCGCTCGGCAAGCTTATCATCAGAGGTCAAAACCATGCCACCTTCCCCTGTGGTAATAATCTTATTAGCATAGAATGAAAAACAGGAAAGATGCCCAAAACTTCCGCATTTACGCCAGGACCTGCTTTTCCTGCTAAAATATTCACCGCCATGCGCCTCTGCAGCATCCTCGATAAGAATAAGCCCATATCTATCCGCTATATCTAATATAGGATCCATATCGCAGCTATGGCCGTAAATATGGACTGGCATGATCGCAACTGTGCGTTTTGTAATCTTAGACTCTATCTGACTGACATCCATGCAATAAGTCTCAGGATCACAATCAACAAGCACAGGTACAGAGCCATTCTTCACTATTGCCTGGACGCATGAAACTATAGTAAAACTAGGTAGTATTATTTCACTTCCTTTAGGAAAATTGCAAACCTGGACTGCTAATTCAAGCGCTGCAGTGCCGTTACAGACCCCGATACCATATTTCTGGCCACAGCACTGCGCCCATTCTGATTCAAAACGCCCAAGGTAGCTCCCTCCTGATGAAATCCAGTTTGTCTGAATGCAGTCAGAGACATACTTCAGTTCATTGCCGCTCATCTTAGGTTCGTTTACAGGAATAATGACTAATCCCCTTTCTTCTCTTTATAACCTGATGGGAATCTCTCTTTTTCTTGAGGCCCAATATACGGCCCCTGTTTTATCTCTAAAAATACGCTATGCTCGTAAAAATAAAAACCATGGCCTCCAGAAACAAGTATAAGAATATCGCCTGGAAAAAGCTCATAACTTTCTGTATATTCTTTTTTCTGTGAATAAAAATCAACGCGGACATGACCCTTCTTAAGAATCAACACTTCGGATGTGCCTTTAAGGCTGCGCGACATCTCATGATGAATATGAGGCTTGATATTCTCATCCTTATTATAAACAATAAAACCCACCTGTTGCTTGAATGTATCTGGCGTAATAAATTCTGTTTTGACTGGCATGCAATCGCCTTTTATAATAACTGCCAAAAGCTCACCATTATGCATTACTTCTTTTTTCATAACCTTACTCCTTGTAAATAGTTACTAATTTTTATTAATTGTATATTATACTGCATTACGCACAATAAAACAATAGTTTTTTCGTATTCCTTCCAGGATAATACTATGTCTTTTGATTGCTAATGCTTGGGAGGATTACTTATGATTATTAGCCTAATAGGGGACTTATTGCTCTTTAAATAAGCTTAAAAACTCCCTTGCAGCCCTTGTCCATGTAAATTCTCTAGCCCTATCAACGCCCTTTTTAATCAATTCTTCTTTAAGAGCCTTGTTATTAATAATTTTATATATTGCCTCACCTATTTCATTATAATTAGCAGGGTCTATTAATAAAGCGCTGTCCCGTCCTATTTCACCGCAAGAAGATGTCCTTGATGTAACCACAGGAACTCCACAACCAAATGCCTCAACTATAGGAAGCCCAAACCCCTCATAAAAAGAAGGGTATGCAAATACTGATGCGCCTTGATATAACTTTTCCAGTGATTCCATTGGCTGGCGCCCTTTAAAAACTATATCATCTTTAAATTCAGACTCATCGCGCGCCTTAAAAATATCCTCAAACATCCACCCCTTCATGCCTACGATATACAGCTTATGCTTTATGCCGTATTTCTTTTTTAGCCAAGTAAAGGCCCTTATAAGCCCATCTATATTCTTTCTCGGCTCTAATGTCCCTACAAAAAGTACATACTCTTCCTTGTCCAAAGTTGAGTCCTGAACATGCCTGGCCTTAAATAAGGGGTCCACGCCAGGATAGATAACAAATATCTTAGAATCAGGTATGTCATAAAACTTCACCAAGTCAGATTTGGTATTATAGGAATCTGCCACCAATGCATCTGCATTAGGAAGAACTTGTTCAAACCTTGCGTCGATCTCCTGTATTGTGCGTTCGGTATGGCCATGCGGATACGCCTTATTAATCACATCATGAATTGTAACTATAAACCTTGCCTTTTTAGGCTTCTCTAAATCATAAGACGATGTATGAAATATATCTATATCCGACGGCAAAACCTTTTCAGGGCCCTTTTTAAAATAATCCGCGCAGTGGTGGAAATTAGCTCTGGGTAATTCCAGCAACCTCCTTTTAAAATCCAGAATTTTTTTTCTGCTGTATAGGTAATAGTGGGACACATTATCAAGCCCTGCTAAGGCATTGACCAGATTAATAGTGTATCTCCCTATGCCTGTCCTTGTCTTTTTAAGCGTTGAGCGTATATCTATCCCTATCTTCATATTTATTATGTACTATATCATAAAATCAGAGATTCAGCTATTATTTTTGGCGTCTGACTTGACACATGAAATTGAGCCATCATCCGCCTGCGGCGAACAACTTTTGTCCTTGACTGAAGTGCCAAGTTGGATATACTATTTAATACTACCATGAGAAAAGATTTCCAGAAAGACTATCTAAAGGTCCAGTCAGAGCTGGCAATGTTCTATGAAATAGGCAATGCTATGCATACTACCCTCAATCTGGAAGAGATCCTCTATATAATACTCACAGCTGTAACATCCCATGTGGGCCTGAGTTTTAATAGAGCCATGCTTTTTCTCGTAAACAAAAAAGAAAACAGGCTCGAAGGGAAAATGGGCATAGGCCCTGACAGCGAAGAGGACGCAAGCACGATCTGGTCACATATAGAAAGACACGGCATGGGATTTGATGAGCTCATAGAAACGCACAACCAGTTTGAGCATCTGAAAAAATCTCAACTCAATAAAACCGTGACATCCATAAAGATATCTATAAAAGAAGGGTCCGGAGTTATAGCGCTTACAGCGATGGAAGGCATGCCCTTTGTAATCAATACTGAGGAAACAAGGCAAAAAACAAGAAGCGAATTCTCGAAACTTCTAAATTTGGACGATTTTGTTACAGTCCCCCTCAAGGCAAGGGATAAGGTAATCGGCGTAATTCTCGCTGATAATCTATATAATAAAAAACCCATGACAAAGGACGACGTCCGCATGCTTACGATGTTTGCCAATCAGGCAGGGCTTGCCATAGAAAACTCTCAATTATACGAAAGGACTGTTGTCCTGTCCAATTCGGATTCCCTGACAGGGCTATGGCACCATGGATATTTCCAGTATCTTTTAGGGGAGGAAATAAAAAAATCCGCTCAGAGGAAACAATCTTTCAGTATACTTATGGCCGATATAGATAATTTTAAAAATTTCAACGACACACATGGCCACCAGGCCGGAGATTCTCTTCTTAGAAATATCTCAAATATTTTCAGGGAGGCCTCGCGGAAAATAGATATCATCGCCCGTTACGGGGGAGAGGAATTCACCATAATCCTTCCGAACACAAAAAAAGAAGAGGCCCTTGTGCTCGCCGAGCGCCTTAGAAAATCTGTTGAAGAAAGCTCTCATCTGAAGAATATAACTATCAGTATAGGACTGGCCTCATTCCCGGAGGACGGAGAGGAAAAAGAAGCTCTTATCTCGAACGTCGATGAGGCATTATACGAAGCAAAGAGGAGTGGAAAAAATAAGGTATGCGCGTAACTAGATCAAGAGCCGGCCTCGGCCTCCACGGCTTCCTGCCTTTTGGTATCTGAAAATTTTACAGAAACAACCTTTGATATGCCTGATTGCTGCATGGTTATCCCATACATAAGATCAGCCATGTCTATTGTCTTTTTGTTATGCGTAATAATGATAAACTGAGATGTATTTGTAAAGATCTCGAGGCTTCTTGAAAACCTGTCAACGTTTGACTCGTCAAGAGGGGCATCTATTTCGTCCAACACGCAAAATGGGCTCGGCTTTACTTTGAATATCGCAAAAATAAGGGCAATCGCCGTAAGCGCCTTTTCTCCCCCTGAAAGCAAAGAGATGCTCTGAAGCCTTTTCCCGGGAGGCCGCGCTACTATTTCGATGCCGGACTCCAGGATATTGCCTTCGTCCAAAAGAATGAGCTCGCCATCTCCCCCGCCAAAAAGCATCTTGAAGAATTTTCTAAACTCGACATGTATATTGTTGAATGTCTCAATAAAAAGCTCCTTGGTCGTCTTATTTATCTTGGCGATGGCCTTCAGGAGCGAATCCTTTGCGTTCAATAAATCATCTCTCTGGTTTGTTAAAAATGTGTGCCTTTCCTGAAGCTCTGTGTGCTCTTCTATAGCTACCAGGTTTACCGTTCCCATGGAATCCAGCTTTGCGCGTTTTTCCTCTACATCGCTCTTGAGTTGCGACTTCTCCACATCCTGCCATTCTTCGGCAAACTGGACTTCATTCAGGTCCAATTTGTAAACATCTCTTATGCGCTGTTTCAAATTTTCTGTGCTGTAATTCGTCTCTGCCTTCCTAAGATCCACCTCGTGTAAAGCTGATCTGAGGACATTTATCTCTTCCTCTGATCCCTTAAAGACCCTTTCACTATGCTTTATCTTCTGCATTATCTCTGAATAGGTCTTTTCTATCTCCCCAAGGCGCGCGTCTTTCCCGACTCTTTCTCCAGACAGATCCTTTATATTCTTTTCGAGATTTAATATCTCAGCGTCTAATTCTTGCACTTTCTTAATAGATGTCTCTATCTCGTCCTTACGAGATCCCAGGGCATGTTCCGTATCCCTTAGAGAAGATTCTAAAATATTCAACGTATTCGAAAGCCCCTCTTTCTTGCTTTCCAGGGATCCTAACTCGGTCCTCTGCTCTGCGCTTTCTATAAGAAGCTGCTCTTTTTCCTTTGTGTACTCAGCGATCAGCTTCTCGCTGGTCCTTATACTTTCTTCATTGGTTCGCGCGTCCTCCCCTACCTCAGCCAAGGTCTTTGTAACAGACTCTTCCTCCTCTTTAAGGTTCCCCACTTCGGCGCTTACCTCGCCTATCTCCAAGTTTACAAGAGAGATCTCGTCTGTGACTCCCTTTATATTTTCTTCAACGTTAAGCTTCCTGCTCTTTGCATTAGCAAAAAGAATCTCTTTTTCGCTCAATCTCGCCACGACATCTTCCAATCTCTTCTCCAATTCACTTTTTGTCTCTTCGTCCTTCAACCTTTCTTCCTCGGTCTTCTCTAAATCCCTTTCGAGCCCGACAATTGTTTCAGAAAGCTCCTTTATCCTCGCGTCTCTATTTATAAGCGTAATACCTTCTTTCGCTATATCTCCTCCGGAAAGAAAACCATCGCCTGCTATCTCTCCATCTAATGTGACAAAGGTGCAGCATTCTAAAGCCCCTTGTTCCTGCAAAACCAATACTGCGTCTTCCAGATTTTTTACTATAAAAATACCCTTTAAAAGATTCTCTAATGCACCTTTATACGTCTCTGCTATATTTACAAAATCTATTGCCCTACCTAATATCCTAGGATTCCCTAAACACCTTTTTTCAGCATCTGAAATAGCATCCGGCCCTGGAAAGGCCTTGCTTTGTCTAAAAGATTCAGGGTGGATAAACGATGCCTTGCCGCATGAATTCTCTTTTAAATAAGCCATGGCCTTTTCCGCGCTTTCCATCGTATCTACGACAATGGCCTGTAGAAATTCTCCCAGAGCTGATTCTACAGCTACTTCATATCCTTTTTTTACGTTCAGAAGATTGACAAGGACATCGCGCACGCCATCAACATCGCATCTATCCTCCCCGGACTTCCCCAGAATGGCCCTTACGCCAGAAGAAAATCCCTCATATTTCGCCTTTGCAGCTTCTAACACTTCTGCCCTGGATCTGTTTGTGGCTAGCTTCCTGTGAATCGCTTTCGCCTCTTCTATCAACCTTTCAACGCGGTTGGCCAAATCAGAAATGCCTTGAGAAATACTATCCTTTTCTGATCTTAAAGACAATGTCTCATCCTCTATAGACTCTATTTCCTCTATGACTTCTTTAAGCTTAGCGTCAAGACCGATTTTCTCTTCTGATATAGTCTGCCTCTCTATCTCCAGCCTTTTAAGTCTGGCGTCGTGAGTGCCGAGAGTGGTGGAGACCTTTGCTATCTGATTTCTCAGCTTGGACTCTTTTGAAGCAATATCTATTATATTTGCCTTTGAAGTAGAGAGATTTGTTTCATTCTCTCTTATACCCGCCGATATCTCCTCCAGGCTTTTTTCCTTCTCCGACAGCATGCTGGATCTTTGCGTAGCCTCTCCTTCTAACGCCAACACCTTATCTCTTAAATTTGCCACTTCTTTTCGCTGCGACGCTACATTGGCCCGGCTTTTCTCTATTTCTGACTCAAGCTCCAAGCGTTTTTTTGCCAGCTCCTCTATCCTCTCTTTATTCAAGGAGGCCTTGTCTGTGGATTTCGATATCCCGAAATCCATGTCTATTATGCTGGTCTTAAAATCCATCTTTTCGGTCTCGATCTGAGACCTTTGTGTATTTAATACGGAAAGTTCATTAGTCAGTTTCTGCAACTCGCCATTAAGCTCTGATTCGCGGGTTTTTTGTTCATCTAAATTTTTATTGGATTCTAAGAGTTTCTGATTTAGTATCTCCAGCTCTATCCTTGACAGCTTCAGCTCCAATTCTTTTAGCTCTTCATACTTCTCTTTATAGCGTTCTGCCTTTCTGGCCTGCCTTTCTATAGAATTTATCTGGCGCTTTACCTCTGTTACGATATCATTGATTCTGATTAGATTCTGCTCAGTGTCATCGAGGCGCCTTAAGGCCTCTTTTCTCTTTGACTTGTATTTCGTAATGCCGCTCGCCTCTTCAAAAACCTCGCGCCTGTCTTCAGGCCTGGAGCTAAGGATCTGGCCTATCCTTCCCTGCTCAATAAGGGAATAAGCGCTAGTACCGATCCCGGTGCCCATGAATAATTCATTTATATCCTTAAGTCTTATAGGGGTCTTGTTCAGCAGGTACTCGCTCTCCCCTGAACGATATAATCGGCGGGCTACTGTCACTTCATCATATTCGATTGGAAGCTTTCGATCCTGATTGGATAAAGTAAGGGAGACCTCGGCATAGCTCACAGGTTCTTTGCCGTCAGTGCCGTTAAATATGACATCCTCCATACTGCCGCCGCGCAACTCCTTGGCGGACTGCTCTCCAAGCACCCATTTTATGGCATCGGCAATATTTGATTTTCCGCAACCATTAGGGCCTACAACAGCTGTTATGCCAGGCTCAAAGTCCAAGCGGGTTCTGTCGGCGAATGATTTGAACCCAAATAATTCAAGACGTTTAAAATACATCTATAACTCCTTGCAACAGAACTAAGTATTTAAAAAACTTCTCAATCCTATTTTTTCAGCACTTCTTTAAACTTTCTGGTCAACTCCGGCAAAATCTCAAATAAGTCGCCTACTACACCATAAGTAGCCACGCTAAAAATAGGCGCATGAGGGTCCTTATTTATGGCTACTATGATATCTGATGACTGCATGCCTACGAGGTGTTGTATCTGGCCTGAAATACCGCATGCGATATAAATCTTGGGGCACACAGTCTTTCCTGTCTGGCCTACCTGATGAGAATAACTCTTCCAGTCGGCATCTACAGCAGCTCGAGAAGCGCCAACTGCGCCGCCTAAGACCTTTGCCAAGTCTTCTATTAGATTAAAATTTTCGGGTTTCTGTAAACCCCTGCCTCCTGAAACAATTATATCCGCCTCTGTGAGATTTACTGTTTCCTCTATCTCTTCAACGATATCAAGGAGCCTTGTGCGTGAAAGATAAGTCTCGTCATCATAACTATTTTCTATAATCTTGCCCCTGTGATGGTTGTTCGTTTCAGCTTCCTTCATCACCTTATGTCTCACGGTCGCCATCTGAGGCCTGTGATTCGGACAGATAATCGTAGCCATAATGTTACCGCCAAACGCAGGCCTTGTCTGAAGCAATAATCTGTTTTCCTTATCTATATCAAGACCTGTGCAATCTGCTGTAAGCCCTGCGTGAATACCTATTGCCACACGGGATATCAATGACCTGCCCGTGGAGGTCGCGCCACAAAGAACTATCTCTGGCTTGTACTCCTTTATCAATCTGATTAACACCTTTGAATAAGGCTCGTTCTGATAATGTTTAAGCTTCGGCGAATCTACAAGATATGCCTTATTGGCTCCTCTATGAATGACCTTCTGGGCTTCTTTCTTCATGTCCTCGCCCAGCAAGACACCGCATAACTCAACGCCAAGCGTATCAGCAAGATCTCTGCCTTTTCCTAAAAGTTCATATGCCACGCTTTGTATAACGCCGTTTTTCTGCTCACAGAAGACCCATACATCCTTATGAGCTTCTATCTTCTTTGGAAAATCTATCTCCGAAGGACTTATTTTAGTAAGCACGATCGCGTCAAATTTACACGACTCTATGCATGCGCCGCATAGGTTGCATTTGTCTAAATCTATGACTGCCTTTTTGTCAACTACTTCAATAGCCGCAAATGGGCACGATTTGAGACAAAGCTTGCAACCTGTGCATTTTTCATTAAGGACCTTTATTGACATGCATGCTCCTAATAAAAACTTTTTATTACATTGAGAGCGTCGCTACAATATGTCATTTTTCAACAAACCAGCTAATTTTTCAGAGACCTCTTTTGCGTCCCCCTGTAAAACCTGTCCGCCCTTCCTGGGAGGCGGTGTAAATATCTTTACCACTTTTGTAGGAGAGCCATTAAGTCCTATTAAACTAGGGTCTAAATCCAAGTCCTTTACTTCCCACTTTCTTATCTCAGCCTTTTTAGCCCTCATCTTGCCTTTTAAAGAAGGTATCCTTGGTTCATTGATCTCCTTTACAACTGTAATAAGACATGGCAAAGGGGTCTCGATAATCTCATAACCTTCCTCTGTCATTCTCTCGGCTCGCATAGATCCAGTCCCTGTTTTTTCAACTCGCACCTCTTCTATCTTCTTCACGTATGTAATCTGAGGTATGTCAAGATGAGCTGAAATGCCTGGACCAACCTGAGCAGTATCTCCGTCTATTGCCTGTTTCCCGCAAATAATCAGGGCGTAATCGCCTATTTTATGGATGGACCTTGACATCGTATAACTTGTCGCCCATGTATCGCTGCCTGCAAAGGCCCTGTCAGAAACCAGGATCGCTTCGTCTGCGCCAAGCGAAATCGCTTCGCGCAAGGCGTCTTCTGCCTGCGGAGGCCCCATTGTCAAAACAATAACCCTGCCTCCAAATTTTTCCCTCAGACGAATCCCTTCCTCAATGGCATACATGTCAAAAGGATTTATGATACATGCCACGCCGCTTCTTATAAGAGTATTTGTTTCAGGATCTATCCTGATATCTGTTGTATCAGGGACCTGTTTGATACAAACAATTATGTTCACAATTACCTCTGGTCTATGCTGCCCTCTCTTTTATCAGGCTCGAAGCTATCACGCCGCGCTGTATCTGGTTGGTGCCTTCGTATATCTGTGTAATCTTTGCATCTCGCATGAATTTTTCAATAGGATAATCCCTCATATAGCCATAACCACCGAACAATTGCACGCAATCAGTAGTAACCTTCATGGCCATATCTGAAGTAAAAAGCTTTGCCATGGCGGATTCCTTTGCGACCTTCTTGACGCCGCTATCTATCATGCGCGCAGTCGCGTATATCAATGCCCTTGCAGCCTCGATCTCCGTGGCCATATCAGCCAGCATAAATTGCACACCCTGAAAAGAAGATATGCTCTTGCCGAACTGTTTTCTCTCCTTTATATATTCAACGGTCAAGTTCAGGGCGCCTTGTGCGATACCAAGCGCCTGAGCCGCTACGCCTGGCCTTGATTGATCAAATGTCTTCATTGCTACAATAAAGCCCATGCCTTCCCTGCCCAATAGATTCTCTTTTGGGATCTTGCAATCTGTAAAAATAAGCTCCCTTGTGGCAGAGGCTCGTATGCCCATCTTGTCTTCTTTTTTGCCAAACTCAAAGCCTGGCGTTTCCTTCTCAACAATAAAGGTAGCTGCCCCGCGCGCGCCTTTTGACCTATCAACCGAGGCGACTACTGTGTATACCTCGGCCTCTCCGCCATTTGTAATCCACTGCTTGGTGCCGTTTAATATGTAACAATCCCCTTTTTTCTCTGCGGTCGTGGCAATAGCCGCTGCGTCGCTTCCAGCCCCTGCTTCAGTTAAAGCAAATGCGGCCAGTTTTTTTCCTTTGGCTATATCAGGGAGATATTTTTGTTTCTGCTCTTCGGTTCCGAATAGAATAATAGGGTATGTGCCGAGCGCCGTTGCAGCTACAGCAAGAGAAATGCCTCCGCAGGCCTTGGATAATTCTTCTGTAGCAAGCACGAGTTCCATTGCGCCGCCGCCAGTGCCTCCGTATTTTTCCTCAATGTAAATACCGCAAAGATCACTGTCTGCCATTATCTTTACAATGTCCCAAGGAAACGTGCCTTCTACGTCATACTTGGCAGCTAAAGGTTTTATTTTCTCTTTTGCGATCTGCCTTGCCAGATCACGAATCATTATCTGTTCTTCAGTCAGTAAATAATCCATCAACTCCCTCCTTACCGTTACATATTTATTTTTCTTAATCGTAGACTCTTGATTGTAAGATCTCTCACCCTGTCTCTGTCAGATTCTTTGGAACTCCTATATCGATATTCTACAATATCTTGTTCTATTGTTTTCTCAAATATTATCTCGGGCCCCTCCAAAGGAATCTTCTCGCCTGGTTTCAAGGTAAAACTATTTTCCGAATTGACATACTTTAGCACAAGTTCGTTCTTTTTTATATCATGTATGCGCAAACATTTGGTTGTATCATTACCTGAGTAAAATATATCGCCTTTGGTGCATAGTTTTCTCTTTTTGCCGTCTATCTTAGCAATCGCGTACCATGAAGAACTTTCGTCTGTAATCGTGCCTACTCTTTCAGAAATCGTCTCATCCACGTTTTCGGCCAAGACGGTAAAATTAAACGCGGAAAAAAGCACTAATACTATAAATATGCCTTTCGGAAAAGGCATAACGTTTAAATTATATACATTATCACGCATTCGTCAAGGTAAAATCCCTAAACTTACACTTTCTATTATTTATATCTAACCACTACAGAAAGCTCCGCTCTTTCTTTCTTCATATCCTTTGAAAAATGAGGAAATGGCGAAGTCTTTTTGACACAATTGACTGCAGCGCGAACAAGCTTTAAGTCCGGATTGTTCAGCACAACAGGGCCCCTTGTAATAAAACCTTTTTTGTCCAGAGTGAATTGCATCTCTACTTCACCTTTAAGGCCCGAGACATCTTGCTTGCTTGCCGCATTGTTTATCTCTTCTCTTATCATCAAATAATAGTTCTCATAAGGCGTTTTTTTGCTGGGCGCCTTTTTTTCGCTGACACGGTGAATGTTTCTTCCTCCTTTAGCCATTTGAGGTTGAGCCTGAGTTTTGCGTGGCGTGCCTAAAATAGACGGCCATTTCTCTTTTGGAGCCTTTGGCTTAATCGATGCCTTTGGCCTAAGGCCTTTACGATCTTCTCTTTTAGACGTCCTGAACGAGCGAGGCGCAAGGCGACCTCTTGGCCTTCTAGTCCTTCTAGCGCCTCTACCTCTTGCCTGCCGATCAAGATAATACCTTGCCTCTTTTGTTGTCTCGTCCCCCTCTATGATACGAGGCGTAAGAAATATTACCAATTCTGTCTTCTCCTTGCTCTTTCCGGTTGTAGAAAATAATTTTCCTAACATAGGGATTTCACTAAAAAAAGGTACCTTTTCGTTATGGTCTATTACAGTGTCCTTCATTAACCCGCCTATCACCAGAGTAGCCTTATCTTTAATCACAACTGTTGTCTCTGCTTCAGACGTATTAATATAAGGAGCTCTCGTTCTCGTGCTACCATCAGGATTTTTCAATGTGACTGTCTTTGTAGAATCCACCTCGCTTACTTCTGGTTTTATCTTTAATCTTATATATCCTGCCTTGTTTATCTCAGGTCTTACTGCCAACTTGACCCCGACATCAATAAAATTGACATGGTCTGTAGTGTGATATGTACCTCCGGATGTAGTTGTTACTTCACTAGATACAAATACCTCCTTAGACCCTACCAGAATCTTTGCTTCTTCTCCATCAAGGACAGTAATGCTTGGTTTTGAGAGAACATTGGTTTCGCCAAATGTCTTAAGGAGGCTCAGTACTGATGAATAATGGCCTCCTGTTGTAGCTATTGTTAAAGTGCTGGGGCTTGTGCCGGTCAAACCTGTGATGAGATTAGTGCTACCTGTCAATTGCACATCTGCTAATTGCGCTGCCACTAAATCCCAATTTATACCATAACTATATTTATCCGAGAGCGTCACCTGTATGATGTTCGCATCTATGACTACCTCTTGCGGTTTCTCGTCAAAGGCCTTTATTACTTTTTTGATATCCTCCACCTTCTTCGGCGTGTCTTTCACGACTACCTTGTTCGTCCTTTTATCGAACCTTACACTTCCTGTGTCTTCGGAAACCATCCGCTCCAATTTATCCTTTATAGGCTCGGCCTTTGCGTAATCAAGCGAAAATACCTCTGTAACCAGCGCGACATCCATTTCTGAAATCGCGTCTTTCATTCTCTTTACGTTTCCAGGGCTATCTATCAACACTATTGTGCTGGAGCGATCGTCTGCAACAATCTTTCCTGAGGCCGTCTTCATCTGTTTAACAACCTCGGCGACTTTCGATGCTTCAGCATAGCTAAGCTTGACGATCTCTGTTTTGCTTTCATCTCTAAATCTGGCACCGTGCAACCTTTCATATTTTCCATCAGTCATAACCCTTATAAGGGTACCCTCTTCTTCATAAGCCAGGCCATTTGTCGAAGCTATTATATCCAGGGCATCCATAATATCCACATCTCTAACGTAAAGGGCTATTGTGCCTTTTACATCTCTGTCAGCAACTATATTCAAACCGCTCTTCTGCGATAATATCTTCAAAACATCCCTTATATCCATGCCCTTAAGGTCAAGGGATATCAATTCTGCTTGATTCTCATATTGCCCCTTCACAAGTGGTATCATTGAAAATACAGATATCAAGAATATGCCCGTGTATATAATAATCCTTTTCACCATAATTACCTCCTTAAATGAACACGTCATCCGCCGCGGCGGATGATAAGTCCTCACTTACATATTCAATTCTATTTTATCTCCCTTATAATCCAGTATCACCTTACTGTCTCTTATTCTATGAACTGTAATTTTTTCAAAACTATCGCCCTGATAAACAAAAAATGTCTTTCCTGTTTCTCTGTCCTCTATTATGGCCTGGACATCATCACCTGCAATAATGCCTAATAGATGCAAATCCTTAATCACGCCATCCTTTGACACAGAAACGTCTTTTTCAAAGACAATCTCCGCGTCTTCATTAACATCTTCATCAAAATCGCTCGAGATCAACAAATCTTCTTCTTTCTCTATTGGCGAATTTATCGTAACTTCGGGTACCTTGTAATCAAAAGTAAACACATCTATTAAAAAGACCCCTAAAACCAGGACTATCAAGACGATTAACGCGATATTTATTTTTGTAAAGATCTTGAGCTCTTTTTTGAGCTTTATTTTGCCCTGAGCTTTTTTTATAAGGTCCAGAAGTTTACTTTCCGGAGTTACGCTATCCATCAAACTAAACCTACCTTTCTATCCACTTCTATTATTTCGCTTATTATATCTTCCTGCACCATATCCCTATCTTTTATTACAAGTGATTCCAGCGCGCTATGACACAGGTTAGCAATCCTGCGAGGATAGCCCTGGGTATGTTGATAAATCAAACCTATGGCCTGTTCGGTAAATAGCTTTTTTCCTGAATTATAACCAGCCTGTCTCAATCTAAACTCTATCATGTTCCTTGTCTCATTTACGTCAAATGGGTTAAGCATGTACTTTAAGCCTACCCTGTCCGAAAAATTTCTTATCCTTTTCAATCTCGGCAAAAGTTCCATCTGTCCTATCACTATGAGTTGAAATAATTTATATTCATTCGTCTCGTAATTTAAAAGCGTCCTCAATATCTCTAGGGAAGAAGCGTTTAACTTTTGCGCCTCGTCTATAACAAGCACTACAATATTTTCCTCATCTACGCATTTTTTAAACAAGAATCTCTCTATAGCCTCTTTATAATCCAGAGTGGACCTGAAAGACGGCCTCACACCCAAAAGGTTTGCCAGATATGTGATAAACTGAAACTCCGAGTCATAAACCGGGTCGAATATCATATGAGAAATAATCCCAGGTTCCTGATTTAAAGTCTGTATAAGCACCCTCGCCAGGGTCGTCTTCCCTGTGCCAACGTCTCCCAAGATAAGACTCAGCCCCCTTTTTAGCCTTACTGCTATTTCTAATCGCTGGAGGGCTTGTCTGTGCGAAACAGACGGATAGAGGAAATAAGGGTCTGGGCTTGTTGAAAACGGTTCCTTGTTAAGATTAAGAATGCTATAGTATGCCATGTTAATACCTTTTATGCGTTACGCGGTAAGGGCCTGCTCCTCTTCTAATATTTCCTTTATCTCAGCAAGCGATTTATTCTGTTTACGAAATGCGCGTATTTTGCCCAATCTCTCGAGCGTTATGTTGTCAAAATATCTAAAGTTTGTCTCAGGGCTTCTGCCTGCCTCTTTAATAAGCCCGATGTTAAGATAATACTTTATCGTATGAATAGTATGACCACTTAACTTCGCTAAATCCTTTATTAAATATATCCCTTCCATAAGTCTAAATTACCCCTTCCGCGCCTTGCGTACTGTTATCGATCCTCTTTGGTATTGCTATATTTAAGGTGCTAAATTAAGGCTCTCTAACTAGAGAGCAATAGCTTACTCTCTAGTTAGAGAGGAAGTATACCTTATAATCCCTATGCTGTCAAGGGTTAGCGCGGCTATATCACTATCTTTGATAAAACAAGGGTTCCTTTAAGGTGGGAAGAAGTCCCGGCTATTGTCTTGAACCTGAACTTTTTGACAGTAATAAACATGGGGGCTTTGATAAGCCTGGACATAAACTTATTAATAGCGGTAAATCTGCCTTCTATTTTCAATTCAATAAGATACTCCCTGTAAAGCTCTTTTTTGACCACTGGCATTGACCTTATATCAGCTGTCTTTATGCCTAGCGATTCAGATTGTCTTTCTATGTAACTCAAGATCCCTGATATATTTCCGGGTGATCCTGCGTAAGCATTGTATTCCTTTATAATAGTATTCTTATTCTCTAATAAGTGCATATTTTCCTTAAGCCTGGCTTTGACTGCAACTATTTCAGCATCAATGCTGTTCCACTTTTTAAAAAATGGTTCGATTATAAAATGATAGGCCAATCCTGATATTATAATAATAAAAGCCGCGATAAAGATATATTTTTCCGGCTTTGAAAAACTCAAACGAATCATGGCCCTCAGCTCTCAGTCTTTAGTTCTTTGTGGCCCCATATCTATCTGGCATCGAATATTAAAATCAGTAACTTCCGCGCCTTCCCTTTTTCTTTTAGTGACGTATTCTACCTCTGCCTTTTTAAAATATTTTGAATTCTCAAGTTTTTTTGCAAATTCAAAAACACTAAGCGCATCCTTTGAAGTTCCTTTATGCAAAATAACGTCTTTCCCATTATAATCCAGCACTGATATCGATATATCAGAAGGCGTCAGAGTATAAAAACGCTTGAAGATCTCAGCTATAAGCTTTCCTCGCTCCTTCTGGTTTCTGGCAACCCTCGTTTTTTTAAAAGACATATCCAGCTCTTCTGCTTCATATTGCATCTGATTTATGCCTGCGGAAAGCATCTTAAGAACCCTTCTCTTTTTGTATATCTTAAAAGATAAGCTTGCCAAAACTAATATTATAATAAATACGGCAAGGGCATAGCTTACAATAAATTTTTGTGTCTTCTGTAATCTTGCCTTCTCCCCGGCCATCTCCTTTGGCGCAAAGTCAATCTCTGTAGGTAAATCGATACTACTTAAATCCTCGTCATATTCATAAAAACTTACCGGAATCTTAAAATGCCCTTCTATGCATGGTCTTGCTTCTCGGATGTCTATATTTGAGGCATAGGCTACTAGGATATCCTCTATCTCAGGATTATCTTTATCCTTTTCATAAGACAGGACTGAACGGTCTATCTCTTCTAAAAACTTTTCGTTATTCTTAAATCCTCTGGTAAACACAGGTCGCGTTTTATCTATTATCATGACCTCTGAATATTCACTTCCTATATGCATAACGAGGCTCGTTTTGTCTTGACGCAAGGCCTCCTCTTTCAATAAAAATAGGTACAATAATTCGGTCTCCAACCTTATGCCCTGCACTTTAATATCTGCGAGCTCGTCTCTACGCATCATTTCCTGAATCATATGTCTATTGGCAATGGCTAGCATGACCGACGAAAAACCGTCCTTGTAGGAACCAATATTTCTATAGCTGATGATCATCTCTTCTTTTGGATACGGGATATCTTTTATAGCTTGAAAATATATCATCTTTTCGATCTCAGCCGCATCAATAGACGGTATATCCATGAGTCTTACAAAAACCATGCGTCGCGGAACAATCAGAACCTTATTTTCCCTATCCAATTTAATATTCCTTCCAATGGTAAATCTTTCCTGATCTTTTACCGATTATTGCTTCTGCGCCTCTAGTCATACCCTTGTCTTCTGACAAAGGAAATTGTGACCATATACGAAAAACAGTGGACTGCACAACAAATAAATCCGGATCTAACCCCGGTATCGCATTAATATCGCCAATGTCCTTAAAACCATCATCATCCGTGAATTCCTCTCTATCCAGTCCCTTTCTGTAATTCAATATCTTCTGAACCAATTCTTTTCTACCTACAAGCGCTTCAAGCACTTTTCTGCTGGCGGTATTTATATTTACTCTAGGCTCGGTCCCTCTATAAATCGTCACCCAGTCTTTGATTTCTGAAAAGTCTTTACGCGTCACGCCATCTACTAAAAATAGCTCCTCAATAAACTCAAAACCTTTAGCGCCTTTCTTATTTTTATACTCCAGGATTTTTTTGGCGCTAGGCTCATCAATGCCCAGCCCGAGAAGATCTTCTTCTTTTAAGGTTGCGCTGTTCAGATTCAACCTGCCGCTTTCATCTGAAGCCCCATAGAATATTGTATCATCTTTTAATATTAATTTTTTGGGATTATCGGTATTTCTATTCCAATCCTCATTTAGACTGTCATAGGAATTCGTATCCTTGGCAAGCTCCACAAGCATCTTCATAATACCAGCCCTTACAAGGTAGGTGGCCTTTATATCATAAGACTCTTGCCTAGACGTTCTTGAGTTATTGGAATTGCTGCGAGAAAGGCTTATGTTGAATACTATCAGTATTAGTAACGCCCACAGTCCAAATATCAAAGCGTTGTTTTTTTTCTCTTTCACCCTAATCCGGCTCTTTCGTATTGACCAGCTATGACAATCAGAGCTCTTCAGCAAATGGAAGGATAGCCCTAGATTGACACCTTTGTTATTAATCAGCTTGTCAAGTTAAGATTAGAATCTCTTTAAGCAGATTGTGGCATTGTGCCCGCCAAAACCAAGAGAGTTAGAAATAGCGACATTGAGCTTGGACTCTCGCGCCTGGTTAGGCACATAATCCAGATCGCAATCTGGATCCGGGTGTTCGTAATTAATCGTTGGGGGTATGATATTGTTTTCGATAGCCAAGCAACACGCTACAAATTCTACGCCTCCCGCAGCCCCTAAAAGATGGCCTGTCATGGATTTTGTAGATGAAACCGGAAGCCTTTTGGCACAATCTCCAAATAGCTTCTTTATGGCGAGTGTTTCTGTTTTGTCATTTAGCTGCGTGGATGTGCCGTGGGCATTTATATAAGAAACGTCCTGCGGTTTTATATTTGCGTCTTTTAATGAATTTGCCATGCATCTGGCTGCGCATTCTCCTGTAGGGTCAGGCGCTGTCATATGATAGCCATCCCCTGTCATGCCGTATCCAATAACTTCTCCATATATCTTGGCATTTCTCTTTTCTGCATGTTTGAGTTCTTCCAGTATTACAATCCCAGCCCCTTCTCCCATAATAAATCCGTCCCTTTCTTTATCAAAAGGACGGCTTGCCTTTTCTGGTTCATTGTTGCGGGTCGAGAGCGCCCTTAATGCGCAAAATCCGCTCATAGAAAGAGCTGAAATGCAGCTTTCTGTGCCGCCTGCTATCATCACATCTGCGTCCCCATGTTGAACTATCCTGAAGGCATCTCCAATAGCATTGGTGCCTGATGCGCATGCAGTTGTAGTGCAGGAATTTGGACCTTTGACATTGAATATTATAGATACATAGCCTGAGGCCATGTTCACAATAAGCATGGGTATAAGAAAAGGCGTGACCTTTGAAGGGCCTTTTTCAATGATCACCTTGTGCTGCTCTTCTATTATCCTCAGGCTACCTATGCCTGAGCCTATCACAACACCTACATTAAAAGGGTCTTCTTTTGATATATCCAAACCTGAATCATCAATTGCCTCTTTTGTAGCCCCTATTGCAAAGCGCACGAATTTCTCCATGCGTCTCAATTCTTTTTTTGAAATAACCGAAGACGGCACAAAATTCTTCACCTCTCCTGCTATACGTGAATCGTAATCCTTGCAGTCAAAGCTGGTCAATGGCCCGATTCCGCTCTTGCCTATTACAAGAGAAGACCAGAATTCCTCCTTACTGTTTCCTACAGGAGAAATCACACCTAGACCTGTAACAACAACCCTATGACTCATAACAATCTCCTAAACCTATGTTCCTCTTAAGCAATGTAGCCCTAAAAACAAGGGGTTAGAAGAGATGAAATTTATTTTTTACTCTTCTAACCCCTTCATGCCAAGTTGTATAAAAAAGCGATATTACTTGGCTACTGATTTCTCTTCTATATATTTAATGGCTGCGCCTACAGTGGTGATCTTTTCAGCATCCTCATCAGGAATCTCCATGCCGAATTCTTCCTCAAGCGCCATAACAAGCTCCACTGTATCAAGAGAGTCTGCTCCGAGGTCATCAATAAAAGAAGCCTCCGGGGTTACCTCTTCTTGCTTTACTCCAAGCTGCTCTGCTATTATTGATTTTACTTTTTCAGTAACTGCCATTTTTCTTCCTCCTTAAATGAATCCCCGCCGCGCGGGCAAACTTACATCAACATACCGCCGTCAATCTGTATTGTCTGACCCGTTATATATGAAGAGCTTTCGCTCGAAAGAAACAAAGCCAGATCTGCTACGTCTTTTGACTCTCCAAATCTCCCAAGGGGTATATTTGAAAGCATCCTCTTCTGAATATCCTCAGGTAATTTAGTGGTCATTTCTGTTTTTATGAAGCCAGGCGCGATTGCGTTCACGCACACACCCCTGGGAGCCAACTCCTTTGCTACGCTCTTTGTAAACCCTATTATGCCTGCCTTGGAAGCTGCGTAATTCGCCTGGCCGGCATTACCCATCATGCCAATGATCGAAGCAAGATTGACAATCTTTCCAAAACGCTGTTTCAGCATAACCTTTGAAACAGCCTTGGTGCAAACAAAGCACCCTTTTAAATTAACCGCTATAACCTTATCCCAGTCCTCTTCCGACATTCTAAGGATAAGGTTGTCTCTGGTTATCCCAGCATTGTTTATAAGTATATCTAATTTCTTAAATTTGTCAAGAATTTTATCTAGCATGCTACGCACGCTTACTAAATCAGTAACATCTGCCTTAAGGGCAAGCGAATCCCTGCCCAAATCCTGAATATCCTTTGCTGTCTTGTCTGCCTCCTCTATGTTTACATCACATAAAGCTACATTTGCCCCCTCTTTGGCAAAAAGGAGCGCAATCTCCCTGCCAATACCTCTTGCGCCTCCTGTCACAAGGGCGCATTTACCCTCTAATGATAATTCGCACATATAATACCCCCTCCTTGAGTTAAACCCTAAATCCGAACTCTTTCGACGGAGTTTATCCTGAGTCCTAAAGTAAAACTAAAGGACGAAACTATAAACAGCTATTAGCTTTTATATTTCCTCACTACGAGCGCTGAATTTTTACCTCCGAAACCAAACGAATTTTTCAAAATCAGATTAATGTCTTTTTTTCTTGCCTTATTCGGCACATAATCAAGATCACAATCTGCGTCAGGTATTTCGTAATTTATTGTAGGCGGAATTACCCCCTCCTCTAAAGCCATTAGGGCGCCTATCAATTCAACGCTTCCAGCAGCCCCTATTAGATGGCCTATCATTGATTTAATAGAGCTTACAGCCAGATTATAGGAGTGGTCCTTGAAAATTTGTTTTAATACAAATGTCTCGTTCTTGTCATTCAATGGCGTTGATGTACCATGGGCATTTACATACTCTATCTCCTCTGGCCTTACATCCGCATCCTTCAATGCATGCCTTAATGCCCTTATTGCCTGCCTGCCAGACGGCTCTGGCTTGGTCATATGATACGCATCGCATGTCATACCAAAACCTAATATCTCTCCGTAAATATGCGCGTCGCGCTTCAGCGCATGCTCTAAGCTCTCCAATACCAAAATGCCTGCGCCCTCTCCCAATACAAACCCATCCCTTGCCTTATCAAAAGGCCTTGAAGCCTTTTTAGGGTCATCGTTTCTTTTCGACAACGCCCTTAATACGCAAAACGCACCTAATATAGGAGGAAATATAGGGGCGTCTGAGCCGCCCATAACAATCAAATCCAGCTCTTTATTCCTGATTGCGTTAAAAGCATAACCAACGGCATCAGAAGCAGAAGAACACGCGGTTGCAATAGAAAAACTAGGGCCATTGATGCCAAGTTCTATAGAAATCTGGCTTGACGGCGCATCAGGGAAAGAAGCGATTGCGGTAAAAGTACTTATCTTCATTGGCCCTTTTTTTAAAAACTCGTTATGCTGCTCAAGTATCATGCCGTGGCCGGCCATGGCCGTACCTATCGTTACGCCGATGCGCTCTGGGTCATAGTCCTGGATATTCAGACGGGCATCTTGTACTGCCATTTTTGCTGCTGAGACCGCCAGATGAGAAGTACGATCCATCCTCTTCATTTGTTTTTCTGAAATAAAATCAGTAGGATTAAAATCCACCTCCCCGGCAAACTGCGTAGGAAACGGGCTCGGATCAAAGCGTGTAATACGCCTTATGCCAGAACGGCCCTCTTTTAAGGCGTCCCAAAATGCCTTTTTACCTACTCCGTTTGGCGCTATAACGCCCAGACCTGTTATTACTACGCGGTGTTTCATAATATTAAATTGTTTATATCTGCCATTTTTTCAATGTTCTGTACCTTAAGGCTCGCGTCAATCCTGCGCAAAAGCCCTTTAAGTACCTTGCCCGGGCCTATTTCAAGAAAGCAATCAATGCCTTGAGCAGCAATCTTTCTTATAGAGTCTTCCCACCGCACAGGGCTATACAATTGCCTGATGAGGTTCTCCCTGATCTCCTCAGGCGTCTTCTCATATTCTGCGCTAACATTGCTGAGGACTCCTATTTCAGGCGTTAAAAACTTTGATTTATCCAACTCTATCTTAAAAAGTCTTGCCGCATCCTTCATTAAGGAAGAATGAAATCCGCCGCTTACATTCAAGGCTATAGCCTTTTTTGCCCCCTTTTTTAGTGCCAGGGCCATGCTGGATTTCACGGATTCCTTGGCCCCTGATATCACTATCTGCCCAGGGCAATTCAAATTTGCTATCTCAGAATTATTCTCATCGCAGACACTCTTTAATTCTTCAAATGAAAAACCGATTATAGAGGCCATGCTTCCTGGATTTTGCACAGATGCCTCTTCCATCAACTCTCCGCGACGCCTCACGAGGCGAACGGCGTCTGAAAACTCTATGCTCTTGGCCGCTACAAGCGATGTCAATTCTCCAAGACTCAACCCCGCGCAGGCAACCACCTTAACATCTTTCTGTTGAGGCTCAATACGCTGCTTCAATGCCTCCAAGGCCGCGATACTGGTTACTAAAATAGAAACCTGGCTATTAGCCGTTTGCGTTAATTCTTCAATAGGCCCTTCAAAACAAAGCCTCTTAATATCTAAACCCGGCAGGGCCTCTTGCGCTTTTGTAAATACATTCCTTGCCTCAACGCTAGTTTCATATAAATCCTTGCCCATGCCAACATACTGCGCGCCCTGTCCTGGAAAGAGATAACATAGCTGTTTCATCAACAATTTCCTTAAAAAATCAGCTTTACGCCTTTTATTCCTACCACTTTAACACCATGGCCCCATAAGTAAGTCCGCCGCCAAAGGCAACTATGACAACATTATCGCCTTTCTTAATCTTGCCTTGCTGATAGGCTTCTGCCAACGCTACTGCTGTTGATGCCGCTGACATATTTCCGTATCTTTCTATATTCATGTATATCTTTTCCTCAGGCAGTCCTAATCTTTTTGCAACTGCCGACAAGATCCTCATATTTGCCTGATGGGGTATTAATAGGTCTATGTCGTCGCAGCCAAGGCCTATCTTTTTAATAGCATTATTAGCTGCATCTACCATTATCCTCACTGCGATCTTAAACACTTCATTCCCTTCCATTTTAAGAAAATGCAGCTTATCATTAACAGTATCCTGCGTGGCGGGCATTCTTGAGCCTCCTGCGGGGACACTTAAAAGATGTCCGCCTGAGCCATCAGCACCCATAAAGCTGGAAAGCAGTTTTCTCTCTTTACTTTTGCCTATGACACACGCTCCTGCGCCATCTCCAAATAACACGCAGGTAGACCTGTCTGTCCAGTCAACAATGCTTGTCAACTTTTCTGTGCCTATCACTAAAACATTATTATACATCCCTGAATTTACAAAGCTCTGCGCGGCAATCATGCCAAACACAAAACCAGAACACGCAGCATTTATATCAAATGCCGCGGCATTTTTCGCGCCTATCTTGTCCTGTATAATGCAAGCCGTGGCAGGAAAGGCCATATCAGGAGTTATGGTAGCCGTAATAATCAAATCGATATCCTCAGGCTTTAACCCTGCGTCCTTAATAGCTGCCCTGGAAGCCTCTACGCCGAGATCGCTTGCTGCTACTTCTTTAGAAGCGATCCTTCTCTCTTTGATACCGGTGCGCGTAATAATCCATTGATCTGACGTGTCTACTATCTTTTCAAGGTCCTTATTTGTCAATTTCTTTTGCGGCAAATAATAACCTAATCCTAAAATCCCGGCTCCCTGCATTATTTAATCCTTTCTATAATATGTTGATTCACGCCCTTGGTAACCTCTTCCCCTGCAACCCTTATGGCATTCTTTATAGCCTTCGGGGTTGAAGACCCGTGGCATATTATACAAATACCGTCAATGCCAAGAAGGGGCGCCCCGCCATATTCAGCATAGTCCATTTTTTTCTTCAATGAATAAAAAGCGCCTTTTCCTAATAGGGCAGCCATCTTGGAAATAAAGTTAACCTTTAGTTCTCTTTTAAGAAATTCTATAATAACATGGGACGTGCTTTCGGAAACCTTAAGCGCAACATTTCCTACAAGCCCGTCACAAACTATAACATCGCAATTTCCTGTAAACATATCCCTGCCTTCGACATTACCTGCAAAATTCAAACCCGAAAGCTCCAACAGCCCATATGCCTCTTTTAGAAAGCCCGTGCCTTTGGACTCTTCTTCTCCCACATTCAAAAGCCCTACCCTTGGCGAAGTATTATCTAATATGTATTCCAAATATGCGCTTCCCATTATGGCATACTGCAAAAGATGCTTTGGTTTCGCGTCTATATTCGCTCCGCCATCTATGACCAAAGCCGTGCCTTTTAGGGTAGGTATGACAACGCCTATGCCTGCTCTTTCTATGCCAGGAAGCAGCCTGCACTTAAGCGTGGCCGCGCATACCATCGCCCCTGTATTTCCCGCGCTGACCATGGCATCTACCTTTTTTTCTTTTACGAGATTCGCAAGAGCCACAATGGACGACTGTTTTTTTCTCCTGACGCTAAGCACTGGCTGCTCATGCATGCCTATAACCTCTGGGGCATGGTGTATTGATATGTTCTTAGGTATAGGCCCGCGATTGGCTAGCTCTTTTTCTATTAAATCCTTCTTGCCTACCAGGACAACCTCATAGTCAAATTCTCGAGCTGCCAAAACAGCGCCCTCAACGTCTATTGAAGGAGCATTATCAGAACCCATTACATCCAAGGCAATTTTAATCATCTATCCATCTCTTATTACTGGTTACGGGTCGCTGGTTACTGTTTCTTCTCTTCTTTTTCCTTCTTCTTTATCTGTATAACCTGTCTGCCCTTATAATAACCGCATACACCGCATACCCTATGTGGTAGTTTTGGCGATTTACAGTTCGGGCACAAAGAAGCGCTGGGGACGTGTATCTTTTGTTCGCCCCTTCTCTTACCCTGCCTTGAACTTGAATGTCTTCGTTTTGGTAAAGGCATTGTGTCTTACTCCTTTCGTCACTATGGAACAACAGACTACAGGGTACAGCTTACAAATCCAACCCTCTGTTTTCTGTGCTCTGGCCCCTGTCTCCTTTAATGCACTCACATTTTGCTACATTGAGATTCTGGCCACAGTTTGGGCAAAGCCCTTTGCAATCAGATTTACAAACCATCTTTATGGGATAATCCAGTATCATCTCCTGCCTTATATCCTCGTCTACTTCCAGGATATCGCCGGGCTCAATTTCATAATTTACATTAAACCTTTTCTTAAAAATATCCTGAAATTTAGCCAGACAACGCGTGCATGTATATTCAACAGGCGTTTCCACGGATATATCTACAAAGACCTCCCTGCCTGTCTTCATGGCCCTTGCCTTTACGTCTATAGATTTAATAAAATCAATGGCCTGCCCATCCAGCTCCAATGATAACGCGTGAGGATCTAGCTGCTCGATAATCTTTAAGCCTTCCTCGGGTATTTTGTCGACTAATATTTTCATATTTTTAAATTTTCTTCGTCTAATTCTTAACTATGTCATGCGTATCTCGCGCAATCATCAACTCTTCATCTGTAGGAACAATAATGAGCTCAACCCCTGGCCCTACCACGCCTTTACAAATCTTATGCATTAACTCAGGCTGATTCTCCCCTATTCCTCCTGTAAAGACTACCGCATCCAGGCCATTCATTGCGCCTGTATAAGCGCCTATATACTTTTTTATCCTATACATAAAAACATCCAGCGCGAGGGCTGCCTTTTCATTGCGTTTACTCTCTTTTATTATCTCTCTCATATCATTGCTCACTCCTGAGAGTCCTAAAAGCCCACTTTCTTTATTCAATAGCTGCATAACCCTAGCCACATCCATATTTTCTTTTTGCATAATGTAGGGGAGGATCGCGCAGTCTATATCACCTGAGCGCGTACCCATAACAAGGCCTTCCAAAGGCGTAAAGCCCATGCTGGTGTCAACAGCCTTACCATGTTTTACAGCAGTTATACTGCATCCATTCCCTAAATGACAAGTTATAATCTTAAGCTCCTCTATAGGTCTTTTTAAAACACGGGCAGACTGGCCCGCGATATATCTGTGACTAGTGCCGTGGAACCCATACCTGCGAATCTTATATTTCTCATAAAACGCATAAGGTATGGCATATAAATATGCGCATTCGGGTATGGTCTGGTAAAAAGCTGTATCAAATACTGCCACATGAGGCACTCTAGAAAGCAAGGTTCTTGATTCAACTATTGTCAAAAGGCTTGGTGGATTATGAAGAGGCGCCAGTTCGCTAAAATATTCTATTGCCTTTATAACCTCGTCATTGATTAGCGTGGATTCCTTGAAGGTGTCCCCTCCGTGCACAACCCTGTGACCTACTGCCTCAACTTTTGCGTGAATCTTATTTAAGATAAAACCGAGCGCCTCTTTATGCGTCGGGATCCTTTCTCCTATCCTCTCTACAAAACCCTTGTCTAAAAGTTTTTCTTTGCTATTTATTATATCAAAGAGCTTATATTTTATTGAAGAACTTCCGCTGTTTAATACTAATATTATCATCTCTTGTATAGAAAGAGGCCTTTAAATTCAAGGAAGTCGCGGGTTCGATGTCTCCAGATCACTATTAGCTGCGCTTAATGCTGTTATAGCAACCGCGTCAACAATATCCTGTGAATCACAGCCCCGCGATAAATCGCTAGCGGGTTTCTTAAGACCCTGAAGGATAGGTCCGATAGCATGAGCGCTTGCAAGACGTTCCATAAATTTATAAGAAATATTTCCTGCATCCAGATTCGGAAATATAAAAACATTCGCCTTTCCCTTGATCTTACTGTTGGGGTCCTTTCTTTCAGATACCTCAGGCACTACCGCGCAGTCAACCTGTATTTCGCCGTCTATAAGTAAATCCGGTTCCCTTTGGATTACCAGCTTTACTGCCTCCTGAACCTTTTCTATGCTCTTTCCAGAACCACCGCTACCTTTTGTAGAATAACTCAGCATCGCCACCTTTGGCTCATCCTCCAGTAGCATGCGCGCCATTCTCGCGGAACTTATCGCAATGTCTGCCAGCTGTTGGGCTGTAGGGTCCGGTATTATGCCAGCATCCGCTAATATAAAGACCCCTTTCGAACCAAGGCCCTTGTCGGACAAGACAAGAATGGTTGAGCTCGAGATCGTAGGCGTATATTCTGCCGGCCCTATGCAATAGATGGCTGCCTTAGCGACATCACGCGTAGTGGTCGAGGCGCCTGCCACAAAACCATCAAAATCACCCGAACGTACCGCAAGCGCTGAATAAAAAACAGGGCTATGTATAATTAATTTTCTCGCATCATCCTCTTTTATTTTTTTATGCTTCCGGATCTCGCAATAGAGCGCAATGTACTCATCAAGCTTTTTGCGTTTTTTAGTATCGATAACTTCTGCGCCATTTAAATCAATGCCTTTTTCCTTTGAAATCTTTGATATCTTATCAGGGGCCAGAGCACAGAAAAACTTTTAGACAAGGGTTTTGTAGAGAGG
>JBHPFI010000018.1:0-30089 GCA_042572045.1 Candidatus Omnitrophota bacterium | reverse complement strand
TATAAAAAGAACCAAAGGGCCAGTGTTATTTCAAGACGCATAACATATCTCTGCTTCTCTTGCAAGCCTCGCCTCTGGCATATTTGTCATCCCTATTATATCCATGCCCCAGCTTCTGTATAAATTCGACTCGGCCTTTGTAGAAAAGGCAGGACCTTCCATATTAAGGTATGTGCCCTTATTATGCACTGTAAGACCCATTTCCTTGCCCGCGTCATAAATCACCTTTCTCAAATCTGAACAAACTGGCTCAGCAAAACTTATATGTCCGGCTATGCCTTGTTCAAAAAACGTGGTCTTTCGCGCCTGATTGGTCCTATCAACAAACTGGTCCGGAAGCATGATATCGAGAGGCTTGAGTTCTTTTTTAAAGCTGCCGACTGCCGAGATAGATATAATCTGCTCCACGCCAAGTTTTTTCATGCCATATATATTTGCCCTGTAGTTCAGTTCTGTTGGCAATATCCCGTGAGCCCTAGAGTGTCTTGGTAAAAACGCGACCTCTATACCTTCCAGGATACCAATAATATAGCTGTCAGAAGGGTCTCCAAAAGGGGTGTCAAGCTTAAGCTCTCTTATGTCTTTTAATCCATCTATTTGATACAGCCCGCTACCTCCTATAATTCCTATTTTGGTCATATCCCCTCCAAAAAGTGTTTATGTTATTTAGAGCCTGACTGCTTTACCAGCTTGGTGAGATAGTTAGACCTATTGAGCGCTGCTCTCACGGCCTGTTTTACTACCCGCTCTAAGCCTTTTTGTTTAAACACTCCCAACGCTGCCTCAGTAGTCCCTCCTTTTGAAGCCACTTTTTTAACAAAATCCCGCATTGATATATCCGTGGCACCAGCGCATCTTGCCGCGCCTATAAAAGTAGCCCTTGCCAACTCTCCCGCAAGAGATTCTTCTAGCCCGCTTGTCTGGCCCGCTTTCTTCAGTATATCTGTAAATAAAAAATAGTACGCTGGCCCGCTGCCGCTCACAGCAGTAACTGCATCCATAAGAGATTCTTTGATCTCGACGACCTCGCCCAGATTTAAAAAAATTCTGCGCGTAATGTCCGAATCCTTCCTGGGCGCGAATCTACCAATCGCAATTGCAGAAATACCCTTTCCCACAAGAGCCGGCATATTAGGCATCACCCTGACAACCCTGACCCTGCCCAATATCTTTTCTATTAAGGCGGTCTCCACGCCTGCGGCTATTGAGATAATAAGTTTATTCTTAATATAAGGCCTTATCTCTTTTAATACGCCTGCTATATGTTGTGGCTTCACAGCAAGGATAATAACTTTCGAGCGCTTAGTCAAGCCAATATTGTCTCTTGTAATCGAGATACGTTTATTCTTCTTAAAGCGCAATTTGGCAGTATCCACGTCGCTTATTAAAATCCTTTGATTAATGCGTAATGCTATAGCCTTCCCCATATTACCCGCACCGATTATGCCTATCATAAACGCCCCTCAAATTAATCCGTCCCCGCTACGGTGGGAACTCATTAAAAATATTCCGATAATAGAGTTTGCACTTTCGATATAAACCTGTCGACAAAACTATTCGCATTTGGAACATATTTGGGTTTTTTCTCTGCTCTCTTACGAGCTTCATATCTGGTAAGTCCCAATGAACACGCAAAGACATTGTCATGTAAATCCTTTGTATTCCTAATCCTGCCCATCTCTACAGGAACACAAAAAATCTCTTCCATGGCCTCTATAAAGCCGTCCAGCTTTGAAATGCCTCCTACCACAGAAATGCGCGGCAATCTCTTCTGCTGCTTTAGAAAAGGTTCTATTTTCTTATAAACGTCCTGCATAATCTCCTCTACTTTTGGAAACAATAGATTTGATATTTCGCGTCTTGAAATAACACTGGCCCTTTGGTTCTTTTTATAAGATCCTGTCCTAGCGCTTGCCCTTTCAGAATCTAGTCTACCTTCTCCGGCCCTCTTCTGAATATCTTTATAACCGGAATCCTGTCTATTCCTTAAAGAAGTGATCGGAATCTGACTGTCATCGTACATCTCTGAATGATTCTTAGTAACAATACCGTATTTTATTCTCAGTTCTTCTGCCTCTTCAAACATTATCTTTAATTTATCCTGCAAAACCTGCGTAAGGTCATCGCTCCCAAACGGAAAACAAAAACAGTCGCGTAACTTTCCGTCCATAAACAAAGTGGCCTCTGTAAGGTCTTTCCCTACGTCTATGATCACTGCGCCATCCTCTAGATCTTTATGGTCAAAAATGGCAAGCGCTGTTGCTGCACCTGAAATAATCACGTCCTCGAGTTCATAGCCTGCCAGATTAATGGCCTTTGTGACATTCTGCAATATGCTGACCAGGGACGTGACTATATTTAAATCTACGTCGAGCTTGGAGCCGAACAATCCTAATGGATCGTCGATTTTCATTTTGTCGTCTATATAAAAGTGTTCTGTGATCAAATGAATCACTTCCCTATCCAATGACATGGCTATGAGTCTTGCTGATTCTATACATCTTTTTATATCCTGCTCTGTTATTTCGCTGGGCCTATCTGAGATATGGATAGAACCACGGCTCTTGAATGTCCTCACGTGCACACCCGAGATATTGGCTATTATTCTTCTCACTCTGCAACGAGCCTGACCCTCCGCCTTTGACACTGCCTCCTCTATCGCATCTGACAACAAGCTAAGGTTTGTAACCACACCTTTTGAAAAACCCTTTATGGGGGATTCTGAATACGCTAAGATCTTCTCGTCTACGCGTAGAGACGCGTCTTTTCCCTCTTTAGAATGGAAGATCTTTGCTGTAGACTCGCGTCCGCGACCTTGTGTGTTACGATGTGAACCCAGGGGCTGGACGATCAAGGCCCTGATTGAAGAAGCGCCTATGTCCAGCCCGCAAATAATATCCGAGTGCATCACTCACCTGCAAAGGTATTGAATAATTTAATCTTTAACATCCTCTTATCGAGGCCCTAAGATAGGTTCCTCAAAACGTAGGTCAATATATTTGAATCTGTCGATATCAGACCCGAGCTGATTGAGCACTGTTGTCAAAACCTTGAGCCTATCAATAAAATCAGAGTTTCCTATCTTTATCTCGACGTTAGCCCTCTCGACATAAAACGATAAATTTCCAGGATCAGCTACGTCTACCAATTTCAATTTATACTCTGAGAGCCCTTCGATGTTCTGCATCTCGCTTATAAAGCCCAGTGCCCTATCGAGTTTTGCCTTTTCAAACTTGCTGAGACTGGAGGCCTGGGCCTTAGCAAGATTCATGGTAATACCGGAAATAATAGGAAAATCTGAATCTGGAAAATTCTTTACCTTAGGAAGTAAAACCCCTTCTTTATCCACAAAGTAATATCTATCTGAATGTATCTGCGCCACGGCCTTGCGCAGCTTTCCCTGTATAATCAATTTGTTAGGTAGAAGCCTTCTTATGACAACATCTTTAAACTCTGGGTGAAGGGTTCTTGTCCTTTCTTTAAGCGTTACCAGATCCATAAAAAATATGTTCGTGCCTATAATCTCGCTCTCGACAGCCTCATTCAGAAGAGGCGTTTTTAGGGATCCGGCTTCATCATGCATCTTTACGTCCACGCCTTTAATTATAAAATAGTCAGAATCCACAAACATATATTTTAGCTTTACGAGGCCGGTCCCTATTGCTCCGACCAAAAGCAGCACAATTAAAAATATGCCAATGTGTTTAAATCGGTTGACAGGTTGGTGCGGAAAGCTTGTCCTTTTCTTTCGAAAGTATATCTTTTGCTTTTTTATTTTTACCATACTAAAACTCCTTTATTTCTTTGAAGCCGATTTCAAGATCTTTAAAACAAGCTGGTCAAAATCAATGCCAGCTGCCTTGGCAGCCTTCGGGAGCAAACTTATCTCCGTAAGACCTGGTATGGTATTCACCTCGAGCACCACGGGAATACGATCCTCGCTAAATATCATATCAACGCGCGAAAAAAAACAGGCGCCTAGAGCCTTGTGCGCAAGAAGGGCTATCCGTTGACACTCTTTATGCTCTTTTTTGTCAATGCTCGCAGGAATCTTATATTCGGTAAGGCCTTTTTCGTATTTTGCTTTAAAATCAAAAAATCTTGTTTTTGGTATAATCTCAACGATAGGTAATGGCCTATCTTCAAGTATGCCTACTGTAATCTCCCGACCCTGCACATATTCTTCGGCTATTATCTTATCGTCATACTCAAAGGCATTGCTGATAGCTGCGTAAAACCCCTCCTCTGAATCAACTATAGATAGGCCTATGCTAGATCCTCCATCAGAAGGTTTTATTACAATAGGAAAACTTAGCTCTTTAAGATACATCCTGGCATTACGTTTTATATCGAATTCACTCTTATGTATGATTATGTAAGACGGGGTAGAGATATTTTTAAGATTAAAAATATTCTTTGAGCTAACCTTATTCATGCCCAACCTTGAAGGGCCTACCCTGCTTCCTGTATATGGCATATCAATCTCTTCTAAAATCTCCTGCATTCTTCCGTCTTCCCCGAATTCACCATGAAGCGTTATAAACGCGACATCTATATTGGAGGAGCGAATCTTTTGTATGACAAGCTCTTTGTAACCGTTCATTGTCGGGCACTTTGCCAACTCTATAGGCACTGCATCGATCCCTTTGTTCTCCAGCGCGCGAAAAACAGCATTCCCTGACATCATAGATATATCTCTTTCGCAGGAAGGTCCGCCCATTAATACGCCGACTCGCTTTTTCATGCCATGCCCTCTCTTTGAAACTGTAATATTTTCAATATTGCGCTGCCCTTGCCTCTTCGGCCTTGCGGCTTCTTTCTGAAACTCAGTCAAAATACCTGTCTTATATTATCTTTAATTCCAATTCTAAATCTATATTAAATTTTTCTTTAACGCTTCTTTTTGCCAATTTTACCAGGCCCAACACATCTGTTGATGTTGCGCCTCCTACATTCACTATGAAGTTTGCGTGTATATCGGAAATCTCAGCCCCGCCGATTCTTTCGCCTTTAAGCCCGCAACCCTCTATTAATTTCCCCGCAGGGTTTGCCCTGTCCGGATTTTTAAAAATACTGCCTGCCGAAGGAAACCCCAATCTTTGAATCCATTCCCGCTTTTTCATATAAGAATCTATCCGGTTGATAATAGCGTCCCTCTCGTCCTTTTTTAGCTTGATCCTCGCTCCCAAAATACATCTCTCATCCAGTCCGGAGGAACGATAAGAAAAATTTATATCAGCGTTTTTTAGTGTCTTTCTTTTTTTATCTCTAAAATCCATCACATCTACATCAAGAACTATATCTTTTATTTCTCGTATTGTCCCTGCGTTATTTACATCGCGCACACCAGCGTTCATAAAAATAGCCCCTCCGAACGAACCAGGGATACCTGAGAGAAATTCACAACCTGCAAGCCCTAATTCAGCGCTAGTTGCTACCAGCCCAGGAAGAGAAGCGCCTGAGCCTGCCATAATTATCTCGTCTCCTTGTCTCTCTATATAATCAAAGCCTTTGCCCAGATTTATGGCTATACCGTCAAATCCCTTGTCCTGAGCAAGAATATTGCTGCCCTTGCCAATTACAGCCAAGGTTTTCTTCTGCTCTTCTGCAATCGAAGCAGCCTCCAAGACATCATTGATGTCCTGCGCCTCCAACCAGCAAAATACAGGTCCGCCTATCTTTAAACTTGTATGATGCGACAATGCTTTTTTATATTCACGCTTCAATGTCACGTCCTCTTTACCCCCTCCAGCGTCCTTACGATTCTTTCAGGTAGTTTACCTATATCCCCTGCGCCAAGAATAAATACTGCGTCCCCTGGCCTGACAACGCCCACAAGATGTTTTATTATATCATCTTTGGAAATGAAATGGACATTTTTATGTCCAAATTTTTTCGCGTCGTCGCAAATATCCTTTGCGCTCACGCCATCTATAGGTTCTTCATGTGCTGAATATATCTCAGTAATCACTAGATGGTCTGCTAGATCAAAGCAACTTCCGAACTCTTCCCTTAGATATCTTGTCCTGGAATATCTATGCGGCTGGAAAACAGCTACTATTCGCTTACCCGAACCCCTGAGGGCTTCCAGCGTTACCTTTATCTCCGTAGGGTGGTGCGCATAATCATCTATGACAAGAATATCTGAATCCAAGCGCGTAATAGCAAACCTCCTGTCAGCACCCCTAAAATCTACTATGGCCTTTTTTATGGCAGAAAAACCTACCCCGAGATTCATTACAACGCCTATTGCCGCCAAGCTGTTCAAAACATTATGCATGCCTGTTATGGAAATATTTATCCTGCCCAATGTCTTATTCTCGAATACTAAATCAAATCTGGCGCCATCCAGCCCAAGGAGCTCTATGTTATCTGCTCTAATGTCGGCGTTCTGCGAAACACCATAGGTCATAATCCTTTTAGAGCTACTTTTTATAATGCCTTTCAGATACAAATCATCAATACACGCAAAGACGCATCCTTCGTCCTTTGTGTTTTCTATAAATTCCTTATAGGCTGCTATCATATTATCCATATTTGAATAATAATCCATGTGCTCTCTGTCTATATTGGTGCTCACGCTGTATAAGGGATTTAACAAAAGAAAAGAGCCGTCTGATTCATCTGCCTCTGTCACTACTATATTGCTTTGACCGCACCTGGCATTTCCGTCGATAAAAGATACATTTGCTCCTATAAATACTGTCGGATCTAAATTGGCCTGTATTAATAAATATGAGATAAGCGAGGTTGTTGTGGTTTTTCCATGCGCCCCTGAAACCGCTACAATATCCTTGTTTCCTACGAGCATGTTCAAGGCCTCCATGCGCCGTAGCATAGGCATGTTCCTTTGCTTTGCTTCTTTAAATTCCGCATTATCTTCTGTTATACATGAAGAATGGACAACGTAGTGCGCTCCTTCTATATTTTCAGGAAGATGAGCATTATTAATTCTTATACCCATGGCCTCTAACCTGTCTGTAACCTTTGTCTTATTTATATCCGAACCCTGAACATCATAGCCATGACAATAAAAAATCTCCGCTAGACCGCTCATGCCAGCTCCGCCGATTCCTATAAAATGAACTCTCTTTTGTCTCTTCACCCAATCAGCTCCTTTATCAAAATATGGGAGGCATCTCTCATATTACTGCTTTTTGTCTTCTCAGACATACTGTCAAGGAGACCTGTATCCATAAGCCTTATCATGGCATCCCGTAAATCTTCGGCCGTAAGACCATGTTCTTCAAGTAAAATCGCAGCCCCCGCATCTCCTAAAATCTTGGCATTAAGACGCTGGTGTCCACCTGCGTGCGGATACGGTATCAATATAGATGGCTTAGCCAAATATAATAATTCTGATACAGTCGTAGCGCCAGCGCGCGCAATCACAAAATCACATTCATCGTAAAATCTATCTATATCCTGCGTAAAGGAAAGGACCCTGCTTTTTATGCATTTATCGCCATAAACTCTCGTCACCTCATCTCTTTCCTGGTGTCCTGAGATATGAATTATGTCCAAAAGTCTCTTTCTGTCAGCTTGCATCAAGCCTATTGCCTTAGGTATAAGCCTATTCAATGTGTGAGATCCCTGACTGCCCCCTACCGCAAGAACGGTAAATGTGCCTTTTTTCTTCGAAGTCTTTTTTGTTGAATTTAACTTCTGACGCAAAAGATTGCCTGAAACAATAATCTTCGACTCAAACCTCTTTAAATATCGAACGGTCTCAGGAAAACTTACTGCGATTCTGTCAACAAAGCGGGCAAGGATTCTATTCGTCTTGCCAGGACAAACATTCTGTTCGTGGATTATCGTTCTTATCCTAAATAAAGCCGCTAATAACAACATCGGCCCAGATATATATCCGCCAAAACCTATCACTCTGCAAGGCCTGAAGCGAAAAAGCAAGAAGCTTGATTTTATCGTGCCGAGTGAAAGCCTTATTACAAAATCCAAGATAGGTAAAATCTTTCTGGACTGAAGAGGGATCAGGGGGAGGGTCTCGAATCTTATATTTTTCCCTTCCAAAATATCCCTATCCTGCTTACGGCATGATGTTACAAAGAACACATCCAGTGAACGCTGTAAACGAATCTCCTCTACCAATCTAATGGCTGGAAAAAGATGACCGCCTGTCCCACCTGCTACAACCAGTATCTTCATATTTAATTACTTATTCGCAATATTCAACAAGAGCGCAACTCCTACAATATTAAAAATAAGCGCTGTGCCTCCGTAACTGATAAAAGGTAAAGGCAGCCCCTTGGTAGGGATTGCCCCTGTTGAAACAGCTATATTTATAATTGCCTTTAGTCCAATGCTGACAGTAATACCCAAGGCTAGAAACTTACCGAATAGATCCATTGCCCTTATAGAAATCTTTATACCCAGCCATACAAAGACGCTGAATAAAAGCACTATGCCAAGCGTTCCTATAAGACCGAGCTCTTCCCCTATTATAGAAAAGATAAAATCTGTATGGGCCTGCGGAAGATAAAACAGCTTCTGCCTTGAGCACCCCATACCCAAACCAAAGACGCCCCCTGAGCCAAGTGCGAGAAATGACTGGACTATCTGAAAACCTGCCCCCTGCGCGTCCTTCCACGGAGCAAGATAACCTATAATGCGTCTTAATCTGTAAGGCACTTTAAATATCAGGAAATAAAGCGCTGGTATAGAAACAGATATAAAAGGAACAAGATATAGCATATTTGCGCCTGATGCAAACAGCATGACAATAGATACTACAAGAAGCGTAAATGCACTTCCCAGGTCAGGCTGCAAGAGTATTAATAAAACTACAATGCCTGATGCGATTAAGGGCGGTAGAAAACCACGAAAAAAATCCTTAATATAACCTTGCTTTCTTTCCAAGACATCTGACAGATAAATAATCAAAAAAAGTCCCGTAAACTCCGACGGCTGAAATCTTAAAATACCAAGATTGATCCATCTCCTTGCCCCTCCTGCTTCATGGCCTACGCCAGGCAGGAACACAAGTATAAGACTAAATATTGAAACTGCAAGTAAAATCCTAGCGTATTTTCTTATCTTTTTATAATCAATCCTTAAAAGGTATGCGGCCAGTGCTATACCAATTATAAAATGCGCCAGATGTCTCTTTAAATAAAAGGCGCTGTCATTAAACTGCTCATAGGCATAGTAACTCGATGAAGAATAAACCATAACGATGCCTATGCATATCAAAAGAGTTATAACAACCAAAAGTATCTGGCTCTCTTTTTTCATATCCAAGACGTTCAAGGCCTAGCAAGATGTTCGAGGCTCAGACTTGAACAAAACTCCTTAAAAACATTTCCTCGCTCTTCATAGTTTTTAAACATATCAAAGCTTGAACAGCCAGGGGAAAGCAATATCTTATCATCCTTCTTTGCCAGCTCTAATGCCTTAGTCAGCGCCTTTTTAAAATCTTCTTTTTCAAAAACTTCCACAAAACGAGATAGCTTTTGTTTGATTCGCGACCTCGCCTCGCCTATTGCAACAATATAGTTCACTTTTTTCTTTACAAGGTCTCCTAGTACCCCAAAATCCCCGCCCTTATATTTCCCACCCATAATTAAAATAAAATGGCCTTCCAAAGATTTTAAAGCCCATTGTACGCTCGAAATAGTAGTGGCCTTTGAATCATTGATAAAATCAATGTCATTAATCCTGGCCACATGCTCCAACCTGTGCTCTATGCCTTTAAAGTTTGTCATAACATCCAACGCCACATCCTCGCTTACGCCATTCATGGAAGCAACGGACATGGCGGCCAGATAATTCTCATTTTCTATATTGTATATGGTCCTAAAACCTTTATATTCATCGAAAAACTCTACCCTAGGTTTTATGTTATGCGAGATTTCTCTTAACGCCTTATCTTTTCCGTTTAAAAAAACGACATCCTGCTTATCCTGATTGGAAAATATCCTAGCCTTTAAAGAAATATACTCCTCCATATCTTTATGTCGATCCAGGTGATTCTCGGATATATTCAATATAATGCTGAGGTTAGGCTTGAAACGGTCTATCCTTTCAAGCTGAAAAGAGCTAACCTCTAATACTACAATGGAATCATGCTTTATCCTTTTGATCTCGGAACTCAATGGATTGCCTATATTGCCGCACACCACTGCATCCAGACCCGCCTTTCTAAGTATCTCGCCTATTAATGTCGTAACAGTGGTCTTGCCGCTTGTGCCTGTTACGGCAATAATAGGAGCGGGGCACGCCAAATAAGACAGCTCTAATTCGCTTATTATAGGTATATTTCTTTTTTCAGCCAGCCTAACAGACTCGGAATCCTGTTTTACACCGGGGCTTATTATCATCAAATCAGAATCTTCTATGAATCTTTTGCTGTGGGCACCGAGTTCAGTATTTTCCTTCTGCACCACACCGTCTTCAACAAGCCCTTGCAAGGAAGCCCTTGCGCCAGTATCGTTTTTTATCTCAGTGATAAAGACAATATCTCCTTTATCCGCAACAAGCCTTGCAGCTGCTATCCCGCTTTTTCCAAGTCCCACAATGACTACTTTACGCATATGTCCTCAGGTTTATGTAATCTTATATTTGTAACGCTTTCAGTGTTACGCTACGCTACTAAGCCAAAGCGAACAGGCATCCTTTCGGCTTTATGCGAAATATCAACTCCTACATCATCTTAACTTTAGTGTCGCGAAACTAAGAAGCACAAGGACTATAGCAATTATCCAGAATCTCACCGTCACCTTTGGTTCGGACCAGCCCAGCATCTCAAAATGGTGATGGATGGGCGCGATCTTGAATATCCTTTTGCCAGTAAGTCTATAAGAAACTACCTGTATCAAAACCGAAAACGCCTCTATGACAAATATGCCTCCCACCAAAAGCAAGATTATTTCTTTCTTTACAAAAACAGCAACCGTGCCTATGGCGCCCCCGAGCGCCAGAGCTCCGGTATCACCCATAAATATTGAAGCGGGAAACGAATTGTACCATAAAAATCCCAGGCCTGAGCCTGCTATGGCAGCGCAAAATACAGTAAGCTCCCCTGCCTCTGGCAAGTGATATATGCCGAGGTATTCTGCAAAATTAACATGCCCTGTTATATAGCTCATGCCGGCATAGGCTATAGCTGTCAATACAACACACCCTATCGCAAGGCCATCCAGGCCGTCAGTAAGATTAACTGCATTGGATGAAGCGGTAATAACGAGTATAACAAAAGGTATATAAAAAATACCTAGGCTTATTGTCAGTTCTTTTAAAAAAGGAAGTTCCAGGATATTTGTAGTCTTAGGATTTATATACAGAAAAAGGCCCACGATAAATCCTGCTACAATTTGTGATAAAAGCTTTGTTCTTTTATTTAGTCCCCTATTGTAAGAAAGTTCGCCCCCTCTCACAGCAGGCTTCTTTTTCGTAAGTTTTTTATAGTCATCCAAAAAACCAATCCCGCCGAGCCAGCCAGTTACCATGAGCGCCAAGAGTACAAAATTATTCCTTATATCAGCCCACAAAATCGTAGATGCAAATACGCCCAACAAAATCAATATACCACCCATGGTAGGGGTACCTTGTTTTTCTTTATGCAGATCATAAAGGCCCGGGCAATATTTTTGCCTGATAACCTCCCCTACCTTGAGAGTCCGCAATTTACTGATTATGGATGGGGCAAAAATGACTGTTATCAAAAATGCAGTAATGCTGGCAAATGCTGCCCTGAAGGTTATATACCTGAAGACATTAAAAATAAAAAAATATTCTCTTAAAGGGTATAATAAATAATATAACATTGTCTTGATCAGGCTGCTATATACTAAGCCTTGAAGTGTAGCTCCAATCCTTCAACTATCTGTTCCATTTTCATTGCACGCGAACCTTTCACCAGAATAGTATCTCCTTTTTTAATCAAACCTGCCACGGTCTCACAGGCCTCTTTTGTGAGATTACAGAGCTTGATTTTCTTCTGGCTCATACCAGCTTCTTGGGCGCCTTTTGCGACATGCTCAGCAAGCTTGCCAACAGCTACTATTAAATCAACGCCCGACTCAGCAGCCTGGCGTCCCACCAAATGATGAAATCTGCCGGACAGATTCCCTAACTCAAGCATATCCCCTGCAATGAGCACCTTCCTGCCTTTCGTGGTTACGTCCCTTAAGGCCTCTATTGCTTGTTTCATGGACAAGGGGTTAGAATTATATGAATCGTTTATTATTTTTATCTCACCTACCCTTTTGACTTCCATCCGCATATTCGGCATCCTGAATTCCTTCAGGGCCTCTTTTATCTCATCCGGGGATATCCCGAAATCCCAGCTGGCCGCAATCGCACCCAAGGCATTGTAGACATTGTGACGGCCGACCACGGTCAAACCTATATCCCATTTTCCGTTCAGCTTAAAATTTATTCCATCTGGCTCAAGTTTCACATCCTCTGCGTAAAAATCAAACTTCTTGTTAAGGCCAAATTTTACCAGCTTTAAATCTGTCTTTAAACTGGCCAGCAAACTATCATCGGCATTTAGCACAAGCTTTGAATCCTTATCCATATATTGCAGAATTTCACTCTTCGCCTTTAATACCGTCTCTACATCCTTAAAATGTTCCAGATGAGACGGACCGATATTTGTAATAACAGCGATTGATGGCCTGGCTATTTCTGAAAGTCGCCTAATCTCGCCAAGATGATTCGTGCCCATTTCCAAGACAGCAATCTTATGCTTAGAATTAAGGCACATAAGCGTAAGAGGTACACCAATATGGTTGTTTTCTGTTCCGAAATTCTTTAAGATATTAAATTTCTTGCTGAGGATCGCTGCTACCATCTCTTTTGTGGTAGTCTTGCCATTGGAACCAGTGATCCCTATTATAGGTATGTCAAACCTCGACCTGTGAAAACGCGAGATATCGCCTAATGCCTTTATGCTGTTAGGCACGCAGGTTAGAGAAATATCAGGTATCTTAAAATTGGAATTTGTGATGCAGCCATCCTGGATAAGCACGCCTCCTGCGCCCTTGGAAACCGCATCTAGTATAAAATTGTGGCCGTCGAACCTTTCGCCTTTTATGGCTAGAAAAAGCTCTCCGGCTTTCAGGCGACGCGTATCAGTAGATATACCTCTAAGTATATCGTCTTCGTTTCCAGATAAAAGCCTTCCTTTTGTAGAAACTAAGATATCTCTGACCGTAAACATAATCTCTTCTCCTTTAAAATCTTTTTTACCACTTCCCTGTCGTCAAACGGAAGGGTAATGTTCTTAAAAATCTGGTATGTCTCGTGGCCCTTGCCGGCCACAAGCACTATATCTCCAGGCCTTGCCTCTTCCAAGACCTGTCTTATAGCCTTAAATCTATCTATCTCAATAACATAATTATTTTTTTTATTGCTGATGCCTTTTGTAATCTCATTTATGATATCAATCGGCTCTTCGCTTCTTGGATTATCGCTTGTTATAAATATTTTATCTGAAAGCTCGGAAGAGATATTACCCATCTTAGGCCTTTTAGCCCTATCCCTGTCTCCGCCGCAGCCAAATACAGTCAACAGTCTTTTCGGTTTTAATTCTCTTAATGCCTTCAGCGCGTTTTCCATTCCGTTTTCTGTGTGAGCATAATCTACAAATGCTAAAAAATCCTGACCGCAATCTATCCGCTCAAGCCTGCCGGGTAAACTCGTGACCTTTTCTATGCCAGAAGTTATTTCTTCTACGCTCATGCCCATAGCTATGCCGCATGCAGCGCTGGCTAAAATATTGTAAACATTATGCCTGCCGATTAGACGAGAATCGATTTCTGCTACTGACCCTGCGCAAAGTTTAAACCTCAGGCCTTCAAAAGAAAACTCAATGTCTTTAGCGCAAACATCTGCTTTTTTCTCAATGCCATAAGTAATGAGTTTTGCTTTCTTGTTTAGTTTGACCTCTTGCGCAATTCTTTCCGAACAAGGATCGTCATTATTTATTATTGCGTAACCGCCCAGTTTTATCTTTGTAAACAATTTCATCTTTGACATGAGATAATTCTCTAGGTTTTTATGATAATCCAGGTGTTCATTTGTAATGTTTGTAAATACTGCTATATCAAAACGTAAAGTTTCTACCCTTCCTTGCTCCAAGGAATGGGAAGAGACCTCGAGTATGCAATTTTTTACAGCCTCTTTCTCCATGCTGCTCAAAAGAGAATATAAATCTAAAACTCCGGGCGTTGTATTAACGGCTGGTATAAGACGATTGCCAAATCTATAATTTACAGTACCTATAATGCCTACCTCTTTGCCTTTCGCCTTAAACAGGCCTTCCAATAAATAGGTAGCGGTCGTCTTACCATTCGTACCTGTAACGCCGATAAGTTGCATCCTGTTGGAGATATCTCCATAAAAGGCCCTAGAGACCTCGGAAAGCGCTAGTCTGGCATCGCTCATATATATAAATGTGCTGCCCCTTTTAAAGGTAGGTATGCTTTTGTGTTCGGGTCCTAGCATAACCGCATAAGCCCCTCTATCTATAGCCTCGTTTACAAAATCTACGCCGTTAAACCGTGAACCCTTAATCGCTATAAAGAGATATCCACTCTTGACTGCCTTTGAATCACAGACAATACCTTTTATATCAAGAGAAGTCCTGCCTTCTATCTTTTTTATGCCATTCAGATTTTCTAATATCTTCTTAAGTCTCATAACGCCTATGTCTAACTTGACACTTTTGTCATTTAAGGTTTATCAAGTTAGGAGGAAGGTTCTATTTTATAATAACGCATTAGCTGGCCTGCGACCTTTTTAAAAACAGGCGCGCATACAGTGCCGCCGTAATAATAGGGCCGGGGTTCATCCATTATAACGACTACAACGAACCTTGGTTTATCAAAAGGGAGAAAACCTATAAAAGACGCGGTAAATTTTTTATGGGAATATCTGCCGTTGGGTTCTATCTTTTGCGCCGTGCCAGTTTTACCTGCCGGAAAATATCCTTTTACTTCGGCAAGCCTTCCAGTCCCTCCATCCACAACGCCTCTGAGAACCCTTCTGACCTCTCCGGCTATGTCCTCAGAAACAACCCGATGCAATCTTTTTGCCTCAAACCTTTCTATTACATTTCCAACTTTATCCTGCACCCTATCAACAATCCTTGGCCTGACATAGTAACCTCCGTTTGCCAGGCTGGATATTGCACAGGCAAGTTGAAGCGCTGTTACAGTCACTTCCTGGCCCATAGAAATACTGCAAAGAGAAAGCCTTGACCATTCACCCGGATGCCTTACTATGCCATCAACTTCTCCTGGAAGGTCTATGCCTGTTTTTTTACCAAAGCCAAAACGTCTTATGTATCTATACAGCCTCTTCTCTCCTAATTTAATCGCTGACTTCATTGTTCCTATATTGGAAGAATATTTGATCACGTCTTCAAAAGACAGCCATCCATGCGGCTTATGGTCATGGTAAACATGCTTGGTCCATTTAAATTTTCCGTTCTCGCAAAATAATTCATCCTTTACGTCAATCACATCCTCTTTGAGCACAGCGGTCGCGGTTACTATTTTAAAACTGGAGCCTGGCTCAAAAAAATCGCATATCGCCCTATTCCTCCTTGCCTCAGCAGGATATTTTCCTATATCATTGGGGTCGTAGGTAGGTCTATTGGCAAGGGCTAATATGCCGCCTGTATACGGGTCCATCACGACTATACTGCCGCCCTTTGCGTTATATTTTTCAAAAGAGCTGTCTAGCTCCCTTTCTGCAATCGCCTGCACGACGCTATCTATCGTAAGTATCAGATCATTTCCGTCAGCAGGCGGAATTTCCCTGTACTCATAGCCTGGCACTTCACGCTTCTTGGCATCCCTTATGGTATATCTCCATCCGATAGTGCCTTTTAAAAACTTATCAAACGCGAGCTCGATGCCCTCTAATCCCTTATCATCCAATCCAACAAAACCTACTACATGGCTTGCAAGGGTCCCATTCGGATATACCCTTTGCGGCTCTTTTATAAATCCTACTCCTTTAATATCAAGGCGCCTTATGGCCCTCTCCACTGCAGGCGTGACCTTGCGCGCCAACCACACAAAACGTTTTTTATTACCGATCTTCTTGAGTAGCGTATCTGCGTCTATCTTTAGAACCTTGGAGAGCTTTTGCGCCGCAGAACCTTTGTCCTCTATCATTAAAGGATCTAAAAACGGGGAATTAAGATTTATAGATATAGCAAGTTCCTTAAGGTTGCGATCGTATATTACCCCGCGTTTGGGAAGCAAAGAGACAAAGGTCTTGTACTGGTCAGAGGCGAGCTTTGATAATGGTTTTGCGGCGCCAAGTTGCACAACTAAAAGCCTTACGGACAAAAGCACAAACAAAACTAATAAAGAATATAGAACTTTTCTGATTCGGGGGGCAATTAGCTTATGCACAGAACTACCTTGTGTTTAAACCTATCAATACCCTGCTAAAAGATAGGTAGCTACCTTCTTCGCCCTTATGCTCTTTTTTTATACTAGTGGTTTGTCGAAGCAAAACTATTAACATTCGGGCTGGCCTCAGCTTCCCGACCTACGATAAACAGACTGGCAAAGAGACCTTTTTTTGCTACATCTTTATGGGCAAACTTCGTTGGGGAATTTGCAAGTTTAACCACCTGCCACTTGCTAGGCATATTCAGTTCCACATCCTTGGCTAAAAGTTTTGTCTCAAGATTGACAGGCGATTTTAAATTAAGAACATTATATACCAATATCTTATTGCGGTCAACCAGCTTTGAATAAATCTTATGATTTTCTTTCACATTCAATCCCATCTGATAAATAAGCACCTGCTGGTTGACATAGATAAGCGCTATAAGCGTCAACGTAAATATAAATATAAGGATCTTATGTGTTTTGAAAAGGGTCTTCATGATATCCTTACTAGAGTTTTATTGCTGCTCGGAGCTTTGCGCTCCTTGCGCGCGGATTTCTTAAGAGTTCTTCTTCTCTTGCCGTTACAGGTTTCTTGGTAAGTATGCGAAAGGTGCTCTCGGCCTTGAATTCTTTTAAAACATTCTTTGCGATTCTATCTTCGAGAGAATGAAATGATATCACGCAAAGCCGCCCCCCTCTCTTGAGTATAAGCGGGATATCTTTAAGCGCTTTTTCTATGGCGGCCAGCTCAGCATTCACTCTAATCCGAATCGCCTGAAATGTCCGTGTAGCTGGATGGATCCGTTCGCGCCCTCTTCTGTAAGGCATGCTTCTAGAGACTATTTCAGCCAGCTCAGCAGTAGTTTGAATCTCTTTCTTTTTTCGCGCGGCGACTATTCCTCTTGCTATTCTTCTGTAAAACCTTTCTTCGCCAAAATCTCTTATTAAACGCGAAAGCTCTTCTTCCTTCAGCAAATTCACCAGGTCCTTTGCTGTAAGCCTTTGCTTCCTGTCCATGCGCATATCCAGAGGACCATTGTTTTTTATACTAAATCCTCTCTCTTTTGCCTCCATCTGAATGCTAGATATGCCCAGATCAAACAAAACGCCATCTACTTCTCCTATCTTTATATCTTCGGTTATTTCTTTAAGATCTTTGAAATCTTTGTTTATCAGTTTAAAGGGGCCTTCTGATGACTTGAGTTTTTCGTGTGCTATCTTTAAGGATTCTGAATCTCTATCTATGCCGACCAGCACCCCGCCGGGATTTATCCTCCGCATAATTTCTTGAGCATGCCCACCGCCGCCTACCGTAGCATCTATAATTATATCTCCAGCGCCAGGATTTAAAAAATGTATGACTTCTTTTAATAAAGCCGGCTCATGTAAATATTTTTCTTCCATTATTGCTCTTTAATATCTTGTATACCTCCCTGCTTAGGCGACAGGATCTTTTGTCAAGGTTCAGGGACCTGGTTTTGCGTATGCATTCGACTGGAGTATTAAAACAATTGACATCGGTTGCTTTTGATTTTAGATAACCACCTTTACTATGAGAATGCATAAGACATCTCCCTTCCTTCCTATTCCAAATCTATTAACTTTTCAGCTACTTCTTCGTAGCTCTCTTTTGATACAGAATAATAATCCTTCCAATAGTCTCGACTCCAGATTTCAATGCGATTTGATATTCCGATAATATAAACATCCCTTTTAATGCCGCCGTATTCTTTTAAATAAGGAGGGACGAGAATCCTCCCCTGCTTGTCAGGAACTAACTCGCACGCCCCTGAAAAATACAATCTGTTGAAACGCCTGTATTCTGATTTTGTAAACGACATTGATTTAAACTTCTGCTCCTGCGATCTCCATTCATCTTCTGTGAACATAAAAAGGCATTTGTCGAGACCGCGTGTAATAAAAAAGCGCTCGACATAATGCTCCTTGAGCGCCTCTCTGAATTTTGAAGGAATGATAAGCCTCCCTTTTCTGTCCAATGTATGTTCAAATTCGCCATAAAACATGTTTACTCCACTTTACTCCACTTTGAACCACTGTACGTTTAAGAGTTTACACGAATGACATTTTTATGTCAAGGTAATTTTTAATTTTTTTTAACTTCCACAATATAATGGGGTTAGAACTACGGCGGGATGCTAGATATAGGGTGGTTATTTGGCCCTTAGGGTATCCAGTTTTATCTGTTTCCGCAATGCCTCAACTGAAGCGAATCTTTTTTCGTTTCTTATCTTTCTCTTGAATATAATCTCCATATCTTTTTTATATATATCTCTTTTAAAATTTAATATATGCAGCTCTATGGTAGGTTCTATATATCTATCATGCGGCCCTTCTATATGAGATCTAGTAAATGTAGGTCTTATGCCAATATTCAATATGCCCTTGTAATTTTTTTTAGCTATCCTGACATCTACTGCGTAAACGCCGCTGGGAGGAATCGCCTCATGATGCGGGTCAATGTTTGCTGTTGGAAAACCAAGTTTTCTCCCAACCCTCTTGCCTTTTACGACAGTGCCTAGAACTGTCACGGGTCTACCCAACATCAAAGACGCATTTTTTAAATCTCCTTTTTCAATGGCGCGACGTATCCTTGTGCTGGAAACATAGGTTGATTTTACCTTCACGGGCTTAACCCCGCAAATGCGAAAACCATATTTTTTACTCATTCTCTTCAGCAATGAAAAATTCCCTTTTCCTCTATATCCAAACAAAAAATTCCTGCCCACTACAAGGGCCTTTATGTCAAGTTTGCGCATCAAGGTCTCCTTCAAAAAGGTTTCTGCCTTCATCCGGGAAAAAGATTTTGTGAATCTTATAACAAGAAAAGAATCGGCCCCCAAGGCCTTTATCAATCTAATCCTGTGATCCAGGGATGTTAAAAGAGGAATTTGTGATGCCGAACCTAAAACCTTTCGAGGATGCGGATGGAATGTTACAACCAAGCTCTTTGCATTTTGACTCTTAGCTTCCCTTACGAGCCTCTTTAATATCTCCTGATGTCCGCGATGAACACCATCGAATATACCTATAGTAGCTACAATCTTTTGCATTTTACGTAAACTCTATATTGTTTTCGCTTACACTTTCTAATTCGCTCGCGTGTTTCAATGAAAATTTTCCGGACCTAGTCCTTGTAAGACCTGACATATGCGCAGGATACCCTAAGCGTCTACCGATATCCTCGCACAATGTCCTTATGTATGTTCCTTTTGAGCAGCTTACACGAAAAACTATTTCCGGAAGATTAAAATCCAATAATTCAATCTCGTGTATTTTTATGCTGTTGGGCTTTCTCGCGATAACCTCCCCTTTGCGGGCAAGTTCGTATAACTTTTTACCTTTATATTTTTTAGCGGACACCATCGGGGGCAGCTGCTTTATTTCTCCGACAAAAGAATTAAACGCTTTCTTAACAGAATCGAGACTAACGCCGTTCAGTTTCTTTTCTTCCGTAGCCTTGCCTGTGGAATCCTGGGTATCAGTGCTCTTTCCTAGAAAAAGAGTGGCTATGTATTCCTTATCATCATGAATAAATGTATTTGATAATCCCGTGGCCCTTCCTATTAAGATCACAAGTACGCCCTTGGCCATCGGGTCCAATGTCCCTGCATGACCGACCCGTCTTACATTAAACCTCCTCCTGATAATATCCACAACGTCATGCGATGTAATGCCTGCAGGTTTATTTATTATTAATATGCCATCCATTTAACCGTAGTCCCTATCTCAACATCTTCTGCGCCTTATCCAGCACCTTCTTCTCTACCTCTTCTATTTTTCCAAACACAGTGCAGCCGCTCGCCGTAACATGCCCTCCTCCTCCAAAAAAGGAGGCCAGCTCGTTTACATCTGCGTTGCCCTTTGAGCGAAAACTAACCTTTATCCTGTTTTCAGTGCCTGTCTCGCGAAAAAGTATTGCGATCTCTACCCCTTCTATAGATCGCGCAAAATTTATTATTCCCTCTGTCCCTTCAAGCGAGGCCTTTGTCTTCTTAAGCATATCTTTGGTGACCCAGAGCCATGCCACCTTTCCGGTATCTGCCAATTTTAATGTCTGAAGCGCTTCCCCCAATAGATTTGTATCCTGGATAGAGCTTGTTTCATAAATCTTGCTGAAAATCTGGTATGGCTCGACGCCTATATCTATCAGCTCTGCCACGATCCTATGAGTCGTAGAAGATGTGTTTGTGTATTTAAAAGAGCCCGTATCTGTCAAGATTGCTACGTACATGGCTACTGCTTCATCGTATTCCACCTTCAGGTTAAATGTCTTAAATAAGTCGAAAACCATCTCGCCCGTGCTTGAACAATCTGCTCTTACCCAGTTGTGTTTTCCAAAGTTTTCATTAGAGATATGGTGATCTATATTGATAACTATCTTGTCTTTCGTGATATATTTTGAAACATCTCCGACCCTTACTATATCCGGACAATCTAGGATTATAGCTACTTGAAAATCAAAATCGCGAGGCATCTCTTTTAGAATATCCTCTGTACCCTTCATAAACTGCAAAACATGAGGCACAGGCGATTCGTTCAAAATCACAACTTCCTTTCCGAGACGGCGCAATAAGGAGGCGACGGCAAGTTGGCTTCCTATGGAATCGCCTTCCGGGTTTATATGAGACGAGATAAGAAATCTGTTAAATTTCTTTATCGGTAGAGTCTTGATCGATTCTGCGTTCATTTTGTAACCTCTCAAATGTTTTTTCTAAATTTATACTGTACTCTATGGATTTATCCAATTTAAAAGAAAGCTCGGGCACATATTTCAACTTTAACCTCTCTCCTACAAGTTTCCTGATGTAACCTACCGCGCTCTTGATTCCCTCTGCGCTCGATTCTTGTTTTGCCTCATCGCCCATGACACTAAAATAAACCTTTGCGTATCTGAGATCGCCTGTAAGATCGATCCTCGTCACAGTCACAAACCCTATACGCGGATCCTTCAGGTCCCCATGTAATATCCTTGATATCTCTTTTTTTAATTGAACTTGTACTTTTTCTGAACGTATGCCCATTATTATCCACTCTCCTTCTGACGCAGTCTATTTTATAATAACTCTGTTGAATACTCTATTATCTCGGCGCCTCCTTCGCGATTTATAAACTCCACTACATTTGATAAGATAGTGTCCATATGCCTCTTTTTATTGCTTATAGACAGCACCCCGAGCGACGTCTTCTGCCATTTTTCATGATGGTCCAGCTCTGAAACAGCCACATTGAAATTATTGCGCACGCGAGTCTTAAGACTCTTTAGAACCATCCTCTTTTCTTTAAGCGACTGGCTATTCGACAAAAATAAATCTATGTGTAACACTCCTATAACCATAATGTAAGGAATATATTCTGTCTCTCTTAATTAGACAAAGGTCCGCACAACAGGCTATATCAAATTAGAAAATGTCTCAAGGCATTTCAGGGGATTTTTTTCCTTTAAAAATAACTCTATCTCTTTTCTGACCCTGCCACGATTTACCTCGCCTAAAAAGCCGCCTAAAATCGCCTCTTTCATCAACCTTTTTGTGCGAGGTTCTATCTTGAAACCGAATCTGATAGAAAACCTGACAGCCCTAAAAATCCTTGTCGGGTCATCAATAAAACTTTTATCGTGCATCGCCCTAATGATGCCTTTCTTCAGATCTTTAAAACCGTCACAAAAATCAACTAACTTCCCGAAATTCTTCTTATTTATAGCTGCAGCCATGGCATTTATAGTAAAATCCCTTCTGAATAGATCTTCTTTTATCCCGCCAGGCTCTACATCAGGATACGAGGCAGGGCTTTCATAAGATTCTTTCCTGGCAGTGACCACATCTATCCTAAAGTTCTTGCAGCTAATTGTCGCTGTCCCAAAGGCGCGATGTATCTTCAAGCCGGCCTTGAGCGTCTTTGTCAAAGTCTCGGCAAACTTTATGCCGTCGCCCTCCACGACAAAATCCAGATCATAGTTTGGCCTATTAAGCAATATATCCCGCACAGGTCCGCCTACGATATATACGCAAAAACCCTTTTTGTCAGCAACTGCTCCTGCGGCTCTTATAATGTCAAAAGCCTTTTTAGAAAATTTTCTGGCTAAATCAATCTTCATCTCGAATAATAAGCTTTGCTATCTTCTTTGCGGCATCAGGATATGCCAGGACTCCTATCCTGGCCCTCATGCCGATTATCTTCTCAGGAGAAATTATAAAATCCTTTATATAATCCAAGACCTCGTTAACATTATTTGCTCGCACCGCAGCTCCGTGCTCTGTAAGCACATCGCAGTTTCTGGTCTCCTGCCCTGGTATCGGCTCTATTATAATCATGGGCAGTTTCTTTGAAATGGCCTCTGAAACAGTCAGGCCTCCTGATTTTGTTATTATGCAATCTGATACCTCCATAAATTCATCAATATTATCCATATATCCAAAAACGCTTAGTTTGAAATCTGAATCTTTCTTTAGCCTATTCAATTCTTCAAATAAATCCTTATTCTTTCCGCAGATAATCATCACCTGCATGGTATTCCTTATCCTCGGCTCCAGATCAAAGATAGCCTGCGTTATCTCTCTCACCGGACCTGTCCCAAAACCGCCGCCCATGATAAGCAGATTAAAAAATCCGTTCTCTAAGTTCAGCTTTTTTATCAACTCCTGCCTGTCTTTTGAAATACTGAAATTAAACCCGCATGGTATGCCAAAAACCTTTACGCGCTCTTCTTTTATGCCCCTCCCTGTAAGGTCTATCTTTGTCTTGTCTAGCGCGGCTATAAAATAATCTGAATCCTGCGCCATCCAGAAAGAATGCGGGAGAAAATCTGTTACAATCGTTACAAGCCTTCCTTTAAAAATGCCTCTTTTCTTTAATCCGGAGATCACATCTCCTGGCAGAAAATGCGTAGAGACGATTGCGTCAGGTTTTTCTTTAAGCACAAATTCCGTAAATTTTTTTGCATGAAGGCTATGAAAAAATCTCCGTAAAGGGGCCAAAAGTTTATCCACCAGATGCAGGTCGAGAAAATAATATAAAAATCCCCATACAAAAGGAATCTTGTTTATCATGAATAAATATACACGGGGATATAAAAACTTAAACAGTCTGTCTGTATAATCCAATATGTCGACAGTAGTCACTTCAGCCTTGCCAAGTTTAGTTAAGGCATCCCGCACCGATTCCGCAGCTTTCTTGTGACCTATCCCCGCATATGCATATACAATAAGAATCTTCATATGTACAAATCAGTCAATGACAAAAGTTATTTGCCCTCGTATATTATTTGGCGAATAATCCGCCTATGGCGGATAACTCAATTCCATGCGTCATTTTAAAACAAGGTGTAAATAAAAGGCACTACCGCGGACGATTGCGTAAAAAATATCAAAAGTCCTAACAAGAGAAGCACCCCTACTATCGGGATCATCCACCAGAGCTTTCTTTCCCAAAGAAAACTAAAAAGCTCGCCAACTATCTTCACCCTTCCTTTAATACCCATTGCACTGCCTCCTTTAAGTCTTTCTTGATAAAATCAGGTTTTACGTCCCAATCTCTTGCACTGGACGCGTCTTCCTTTCCAGTAAGAAGAAGGATTGTTTTGCAATTTGCATTCCTGCCCACCCCGACATCAACCCTGGAATCGCCTATAAAATATGTCTTTTTAAAATCTATATCCAGGCTCTTGGTGGCCTTTTCAATCATGCCTGTTTTTGGCTTTCTACAATTACAGCCTTCATCCATACGGTGTGTACAATATGTTATAGATCTTATCTTTCCGCCTGATGCCTCGATCTCTTTTAGCATATTTTTTGTAATCTCATTAAGGGCCTCTTGCGAATAAAGCCCCTTGCCAACCCCTGCCTGATTAGAGATTACAAAAATATTATAGCCATTTTTGTTCAATTCTTTTATGGCCCAGATAGCATCGGGCAAAAACTGAAATTCCTTCCAGCTTTTTATATAATCCCCGCCTCCGGGGTCTTTATTTATCACGCCGTCCCTATCGAGAAATATTGCCTTAATCATATAAAATATTTGGTATTGGCGCTTACCCACTCGATCAACTTCTCAAGGCCTTTTTCCGGGGTTATGCCAGGCTTCCAGCTTAACGCCTTGGAGATCTTCGTAATGTCAGAGATGTAGACCTTCTGGTCGCTGGGCCGCCATTCTTTATGTTCCACCTTTCTAAATTTAATCCCTGTCTTGGATTCTATTAATGATATAAACTCCAGGAGCGAAGTGGTATTCCTCGGACCTCCTCCTATATTAAACACATCATGTCTTATGTCGCTATTTATAAATTTATCATATGCCTCGACTAGATCGTCTGCATACAATAAATCCCTTACCTGCTTTCCGTCTCCATAGATAACGATCGGCTGTCCTGTCAAGTTTGCAATCACAAACCACGCCACCCAGCCCTGGTCTTCAAAACCAAATTGCCTCGTGCCGTAGATGCATGACATACGGAATACAGCTGTCTTCATGCCGTATATATGAGCATATTCCTGTGTGTATATATCCCCTGTATATTTCGAAGCCCCGTAAGGGGTATGACCAGTTATGTCCATCGACAATGTTTCCGGAACGCCTTTCTTGCTCTTATAAATATACCTTGTTTCTTTTTCTTCCAGAGAAATGCTATCTACGTTCTCCCCGTAAATTTTATTTGTGGAACAATATATAAAAGCGGCCTTTGGGCAAACCTGTCTCGTGCATTCCAGCACATTCAATGTCCCGTATGCGTTTATACTAAAATCCTCTCTGGGTATCCTTATAGAAAGCGGCACGCCTGGCTGGCCTGCAGTATGTATAACCACATCCACGCCATTACCCAGGGCCTTCATCACATCCTTTTCTTCCCTGACATCCCCTTTAATCCTTTTTATGTTCTCCATCTGTGCCAGATAGTTCCAGTTAAATTCTACGCTCTCCTTGTTATACCCAAACAAATTAGACCGCATTAGGTTATCAAGCACGATGACCTCGCTGCCCTTCTTCGCGTAATACTCTGCCGCGTGAGAACCTACCAAACCTGCACCGCCTGTTATTAAAATCTTCACTTATTCCTCCTTTTGGATATTCCTATTAAGACATGATTTCCTATCTTTCCTCTTTTGCGCTGCAATTAAAACAGCGTTGGAAAGATTTACCTTTGTAATACGACAAAATAATAAATCAAATCTATATTTTTTTTCCAATTTAGGATCAAGTTTCCCGTAATCATAATCCACAGAGTACTTCTTAATCTCGAAACCATGTGTTTCCAACAATTTGGTCAGAGTTCGTGGCGTAAAATAAAATAGATGCTTATTGCCTTCTTCGTCAATCTCAGGATACATCTTCTTCAATTTCAACTTTTTCCTCATAGGCAATCGATTGATAGCTTTTTTAAGAGCATTTTTAAAAAAGTGGGGCCGGCCCAACCAAGAATCATTAGGCACAGCAATAAATAGAAAACTATTTTCTTTTAAAACACGGGCAGCTTCCTCTATTGCCTTTGAAGGGTAAGGCAGGTGTTCCAACGCATGCCAAAAACAAACCGCATCAAAAAAACTTTCTGGATAACATAGATCTTCGAATTGGCCAAAAGAAAGTTTAATATCAAGTTCCTTTTTTGCATATTCAACCGCGTATCGCGAGGTCTCTGTGCCAAAGCATTCCCATCTATTTGTTCGCTTAATATGAGATAAAAATTCTCCCAGACCTGCCGCTACATCCAAAATTTTGCCTTTTTGAATGAACTTATTTAAAAAATCTGCTCTTCTTTTATACATCGATCGCGCTTCTATGTCTACCTTTCCCCATCCCAGAGAATTCACATAGCTCCAGTCATAGGCCTTAGAGATATCATCCTGGCTCGGACGCAGACTAACAAACCTCAAGCCGCATCTCTTACACTGCACGATATGCCCCTTTTTATCCACAACCTTGGTTTCAGAACTTCCGCATAGGTTGCATTGCGATATCGTCTCGTATTTGGCATGCATTTCTTTATTTAAACTCTTCACAGCTCCCCTTAGTAATAACGTCTATAATTCTTCTGGCAGCCATCCCGTCGCCAAAAGGATTTTTTATCCGCTCTTCATGTCTTTTGTCATTTAATAATTTATACGCCTCTTTAGTTATCTTATCAGGATCTGTTCCTACCAAAATAGAATTTCCGGATTTAAGGGCCTCTGGCCGTTCTGTGCAGATCCTAGTAACTAAGACCTTTTTTCCTAAGGACGGGGCCTCCTCCTGGACGCCTCCAGAGTCTGAAATAATAAATTTAGAGCTTTTCATTAAATACACAAACTCTCTATACGGAGGCGGCTCTATCAATTTTATATTTTCCAATCCATTTAGGGTTTTAAAAATAACCTCTCTGGCATTTGGATTCAGATGCATTGACCACAACCAGTTAAAACTGTTATGATTTTTTGCCAGGTACTTAATAGCTACGCATATGTTTTTCATTCCTCCGTCAAAATTTTCCCTTCGGTGTCCGGTAATAAGGGCAAAAGGTTTTTGCAAGAATTCCTGGTCAACTCCATGAACGAACAGTTGTCTTGAACCGATTTCCTCCAAGGATTTATCCAAGGTATCGATTATGGTATTTCCGGTAACAAATATCTTCTTGGCCTGTATGGCTTCTTGCAATAAATTTTCCCTTGCACTCTTGGTCGGGCAAAAGTTATATTTTGCAATAAGCGAAACAAACCTCCTGTTTATCTCTTCGGGGAAGGGATTCTGATTATCTCTAGAACGCAGCCCTGCCTCTATATGACCGACATCTATGCCTTCATAATAACAAGCTAACGAAGCGGCAAAGACCGTAGAAGTATCCCCTTGCACCAAAACAATCTCAGGGCGAATCTTCCGGTAAACATCTCGTACCCCATGTAAAACTTGGGATACGACATCATATAAGCTCTGATTGGGCCTCATCAGGTCAAGGTCTATGTCAGGATCAATATTAAACTCTGCTAATGCCTGGTCCAAAAGATATCGGTGCTGTGCTGTAACGCAAATGACAGGATCCAGATTGGTTTTCGATTGTCTGGCAAGCTCGATGACAGGAGCCATCTTAATAACCTCTGGGCGAGTGCCAAAAACAAATAAAATCTTTTTTGTCATAACAAAAACACCTTTCTGAATTTCGCTCTGACAACAGAATTTTTTAATACTATTTACTTTTGCTTTGCTATTTTACCTTCTTTTACGTAACACAATTCCCAATATTTAGACCATTTTATTGCATGACTATACGCATCAAATATGCAATGAATAAGACCGCGGACGCCCTGACAAAAACCCAGCTTCCCAACATATCTACTCAAGAAAAGCCTTAACGGAATAATAGTCATCTGACGTTTCATTTCTTTTTCCTTCTCTATCCCGCGCTCTTTCAATAATCTTTCTGCCGCTAAAGATGTGTCATGATTCTGTCTTTCTACGAGTTGGCTGATATCCTCATATACATGGGGACTTTTCTTATGTCTTTGAAGCATATTCCAGTATTTCGCGTAAATCAAAAACTTATTAAAAGAAAAAATCAAACAAAAAGACAAACCATGCATTCCATCTTTATAGCCCCCCTGTTTCCAATAAGTCTTCCTGAAATTCCGTAAGGCTTTAGTTAGTATAAAGATTTTTCTGAAAAGAACTTTTGCTTTTAAGAAGAATTTAGCCTCTCTAGTGGAAAGCATATTTTCCTTGTTTATGGTTTTAGAGATCTCTGTATGTGAATAATGAATCAATCTATTCTTAAGATACCCTATCTCGCCATCTACTATTAAAAGGCCACCTTCTTTATCTGAACAAACACCCTTATCTCTTTTATGGAGCATTATATTGTAATCGGGAGACCAACCACAGTACTGGATCCATTTTCCAAGAAAATAATTTTCCAGAGGCACATAATAAGCCGCATATCTCTGGTTCACCTGAATCTCTGTCCTGATCTCGTCCTGCAATCGAACCGTAAACCTCTGGTCGGTCGAAAGATGAAAGAACCAATCACAGGTCGCATAATCTATAGCCCTGTTCCATTGCTCATTCAAGTGCCTATCTACTCTGTGTTGATATATTTTATTTGTGTATTCGCGGGCAATTTCCACAGTCTTGTCCTTGCTGAACGCGTCCACTACTACTATCTCATCGGCCCATTTAGAGCTTTCCAGACAATCCCGGATAATATCTTCGTTGTCTTGACAGATTATCCCAACAGAAACAGTCGCCATATTTAACTTTTTCCTCTACGCATTAAGGTCATTCCATAAACGGTCAATGTATCCTGCGCCTCTTTTTTTCTTTTTATCATTTTCTTGATCTTCCGTGCCGGACAAAAACTTGGCTTTTTTATACAACGAGATTTCTCAGTAAGATGCCTGGGGCGATTGGTTTCCTTTAATATATCCAGAGGATGGACCTGGCTGTCTGGTTCTAAAAAATCAAAATATCTGCGTAAATCCTCCGTCAACGAAGAAATCTCATCTGAATCCAGCGCCGCCAGGGAAGAAGGACAGAGCTTAATGTCCACAGTCAAGATAAGCACGCCTCCTGGCTTTAAAATACGAGAAAACTCCCTTATTGCCTGGTCTCTTTCTTCGATATGTTCCAAAACTGAAATGCACACGATAGCATCATAATATGCATCTGGCTCAGTAGTTATATTTTTACAGTCGCATGTAGCGTAGCTAACATCCTTGACTCCTTTTGGAAGATCTGGATGAGATTTCATCGATTCAAAATTGCGCTTCATAGCAGGATCACTATCCGAAGCCTTTACCTCATAACCCAAAGAAGCAAAAAATGATGGTAAAAAAGTCAGGGCAGAACCAACATCAAACACCTTTGGTGCCTTAGCAGCTAAATGCAATGGGGCATACTTTGATAGTTGATGATAAGCATATGGGTACTCCCATATCCTGGTAAAGTTATGCACTGGGTCTACGGGCCAAGGATAATCCTTGAAAAGCAATTTGTGTTCTATGATAAAATCCACATATCTGTTTGAATAGCCTTCTAAATCATTATACGCGCTTTTCCACTCATTTAGCTCTAAATCGCTAATGGATGCTAACCTATTCCCATGGAAATGGTACTTTGAATAACGCGGATAAACTGGCCTGCTACGCATATCTTTTCCTCTAATTTATATAACCCAATCCCTTCAAGCGTTCTTTAATCCCTTCAGCATCAGCTTGAGGATAATCATGTTTTCCTTTGTCCTCATCTGTTTTTGCATGAGAATATTTTACTCTTAAGAAACCTGGCTGGAATATTCCTTCTTTGGCCTTTCCATCCATATCGTCTGGAATATCTAAATCTAACGCAGATAAAACTAAAGGAGCGATATCTTGAAGCTTCAAGCCTTCGATTTTCTGATTGAGATTAATGCCGTTTCCATAAAATAAGGCTACACCTTCCAAGGCATGAGTACCGCTGATATCATGCCGAGAGCACTTTTCAATTAACTTGTTAGAATAAAATTTACTTCCTCCTTTCTCTATATAATTCTTACATGAATAACATATATCGGGTAAAAAATGGCTACAGCCGCCAGAATAAATTTGACATTTCTTGTAAATATGCTCCATAACCGGCTTACCTGTTCCAGGATCTCTGATTTCACGGAGACGGCGAACGATTTCGTCACAGAGTTCTTCATATTCTTTGCCTGGTTCAACACAACCTTGTGGCTGGCGACCTTTAAGATTGATATATATC
>JBHPFI010000017.1:0-30153 GCA_042572045.1 Candidatus Omnitrophota bacterium | reverse complement strand
TTCCCACCAAGCATACCCTGCTTATTCCAAAATTTCAATTTTTGTACAAAAGAGGAGTGTACCTCCCAGAGAAAGATACTAACCACCCCTATCTCGCACAGGGGGTCATATTATGATATATGGGCATGACCAGCGCCATCTTGGACAAAAACAAAATTAGGCTACCATATCATACTGGAGATTATAATATAGAACATTATCATTGCTATTATTGCCTTAGCTACTATCGACCCAATCCTACCTAAGACACCTCCAATGCCTGCCTTAAGGGATTTGACAAGATTTTTATGGACGGTCAATTCTATCAAGAACGCACCGAGAAAAATACCCAAAAAAGTAGCTGGTATGAGACCTATTCCAAACATAGTTGCCCCAACCAATGCTCCAAGAATCCCACCAATAAGAGCGCCAAGAGCAGCAATATTCGACGCACCGAATTTCTTTGCACCTAGTATAATAAAAATATATTCAATTACCTCTCCACACAAATATAAGGTTAGAAGGATTATAAGGATTCTTATATTGAGGATACTGAAACTGGTAAGTAAAGCATAAAAAACAGAGCCTAGAAGTATAATCAAAGTGCCAAAAGTAGTGAAAAATATAGCAGCAAACCCTATTATACTAAATGTTATGAGAATTGATATCGCCAATATTTCCATGTCTTCTCTTAAAACAGCAATCCCAGCATTACGCAAGATTGCCCCTATATTAATATATTAAACTCTTCATAACCACGCCTTTGTGGTTTATGTGTAATTAAGCTACATATTATACTACTACTGTGAGGTGACATAGGCAAGATAAAAAATAATGACCGTGGGGTGGAGGGGATAATATATGATATTATAGATTACTCTATAGGTGGACCTGCGACATTATTCAATCTTATAACAGCAGTCTCATCTACAAAGAAGATACGACTCCCTGTTGTGCCGCTTAGTGCAGGGGTTGCTGTGCATGTAAACTGGTTTGCATTTACAAGCGCATAAGTATAGAAATAGCCTTGCCTTGCAGTCGCAGCTGCAGTGGCACCAGCTAAAGTTGAATTGATATAAGGCGGTACTGCAGCACCTAAAACGGCTAAATTTGCAGGATAACTTGTGGGTGTCTGAGTAGAATAAAAGCTTATGCAAGCTTTAGATATTTGCTTAAGACTAACTATGGCTGCTGCTTCATTAGCGTTGTGCCTCGCTCGCAACAATAGAGGAATTGCCAGGGCGGCTAATGAAGTGAGGATTGCCATAACTACAAGTATCTCTACAAGTGTAAAGGCTTTTCTATTCATTTAGTCCTCTCTAATATCTGATAAACATATGATACTACTTTGAAGCAATAAAAACAAGGTATAAAATAATGACTGTAGAATAATTAGAACAAGTGGAAACGTGGTTTATATATAATTAAGCTACATAGATATGATATTCCTTAATAGGTCTTTTAACCAACATTTTTTTCTTGTAATTCAACACCGATAGATATAAAATACTAACGGATAGCAGATAAGGTATGGAAAAAATGAATGAGATTAATTCATATAAACGCGAGGGGGAACACAAGAGGCAGTATGCAAGATTAAAGAAACATTTCATAACACATTTCCAAATCAGAGATGACAAAGATAAGGGAGGGAATTCTAACCTCTGGGAAGCAGTAATTTTAGAGGATTTGGGGGCCGGAGGAGCCCTTTTTAATTACAATAAAATAGTCGATATCGGAGCAGTAATAAATCTTAAAATAAAGTTTCCAACATCTGCAAAGCCTATTTGTTGCGTTGGAAGAATAATCCGCATTCAACAAGAACCTGGGGCCTGCATACATCATATCGCAACAACCTTTACAGAGATTGATGAACAAGCAAAAGAACAGATACAAAAAACAGCAGAAAGGTTGCTACTCAGAAAATCTCGATAAGCATAGCCATCGACTCAGCTTTCCCCTAATCATACCCTATTACAAAGTAAAATTTCCAATAGAGTTGGAATAGGTAAAATAAGGGCTAAATCATATTCGTTCCTAGTCTTCAATATATAGACGCTTATAAAAAGAAATGTAAGAAACCAAACGAGTTTCTTTAAAATATGCAACTTAAACCTATCGCAAAAGCAAAATCCCACAAAAAAAGCCAGCCCAGATTAACCCCAGATTGGCCTTATATTTTTTATAAATATTCTAAAATTCTATCTAAGATTTTATGAGCTGCCTCTTTATCACTAACTGCACCAACTCGCACGTCAATCTGTGAAGTTGATTTTGAGGTGGGTCTAATATCAATCCATATAGCCTTACCATCAGTATAATTGCTCTTAATTTGTATTACTTTTTCTGTTATGGTTTCTTTTGTGATATTAGACTTGAAAGACGCCAATGCGGACTTAACTGCTTCCAAGCTCTCTTCTGGTGAAGCTTTTACCTGTTGGGTTAATTTACTAGAGAACCACGTTGCTGTTCCAGCCCCTGCTGCCCCTGCTATTAACGCAGCGCATCCATAGATATTAACTAACAATAATAGCAATAAAATCAACACTCCGATTCTCCTAAACATATTTCTCCTTCCAAACAAAAAAAATCAACCCAGATTAACCCCAGATTGCCTTTGTATTACCAAACAACTATCGACTGTTTTTTGTCCACCTAAAGTTATATCTCTGAGGCTAGCGTTTCTAATGTTTCATCAATATCAGCTTGCCATCCTTTAACCTTACCATCTACCAAATAAAAAGTAATCGTATCATCCGGAGCTTCAGTCTTCCATTCACTAAAAATAATCCATTCTTCATTATCTACTCTTATATAATCCTTTTGGATATTGTCAACATACCCTGCTCTCTCCAAATCCTTTGTCAGCATACCAATATAAATAGTTTCCACCTTGGCAACAATCTCTGCTTTGTCTTCTTTTATAAGCTTATATTCGTTATCCTGCCAGCCATACACACGGGTCTCGGCTTTTTTGTCTTCAGTTTCACCAAGCAATACGATTATCTCTTTTAAACCATCCCCATCTCTATCATCAATTCTAATATTCTCTACTGGCTGATACCGAGGTAGGTCTCTAAGATATATTACTTTACTATCTCTGTCTAAAATCCTTATAACAGCACCCGTATCATCACCCCATTCACCCTCAGGGAGATTTGTAAATAGTTTATGAGGTTCTGTAACTTCTACTATTTCTTCCTCGTTATCTGCATTTAGGTCAATCTTGTAGAAATATCCTGTCTTGGCATATCCCAGGTTATCATCTATATAAATACCCTGGTCTTGGGCATCAGCCGGACTTGTGTATGTTTCTGCTCGAATTCCCTGGTCTTGTTCATGCTCGGAAACGGATACAGGCTTATCCTTTTTTGCACAAGATATACAGAAAAGCAACAGGATTAAAATTGATAAGAGTGTTTGTTTTTTAGACATTCAAACCTCCCGCTAAAACAAAAAAGCAACTCAGAACTCAAAACAGTGCCAGATTGTCTTAATATTAATATATTAAACTCTCATATACCATGCCGTTGTGGTTTTACGTGTAATTAAGCTACATATTATGATACTCCTTAATGGGACATTTAATCAACCCTTTTTATTATAATTCATTTTGAATAGTACCTTTACATTCTTATGCAGCCCTCTTTCTACAAGGAACCACCTATCATCTTTAACCATTACAGCATGCATGGTTTTAAATCTTCTCTCCACATGTACAATAGGTTATCGTAATGCATATTAACATAATAGCCTAACTATATTAGATTGGGGTAGACTGTGGGGCAAGAAATTGTGACCTGGTGGAGCTATATAGGCGAAGTGAAAAAATAATGATTTTCAATGATACCAGATTTATTCAAAGCTGCAAAGAGATGATCTCAACTTATTAACTCCTTTAATGCCTTTCTGTTGGATCCTGTAGCTTTAACTTTTGAATAATAATCATCTAGCCTACCGAACTTACTATCCAGAACCTTCTCATGAGTTAATCCATACTTTTCTTTCGCAGAATAAACATTCAAATAATCTTTAAAATCAGATGCTCGAACTCTATGCTTTTTTATCCACAATTCTTTCTTCATGCTTCTCGCTTCTTTAAGAATATTTTGTACTTCATTTAGAATAAAAGCGTCGGGAAACCTTAAGTCCATCCACAAAAGGCAATTTTCCCACTCTCTTAATGAAGGATTCAGAATTGTTATAGGCAATTTCTGTGCGATGAAAAACCTATTCGAATCAAAAGACTGTTTTTTCAACTTTGGATTATACGGCAAGTTAATGTTATACTTTACGCTATATTTATGCCAAGTTCCAGCTTCTGGAATTAAATCTCTACCCCCGTCTACCCCACATAAACTCTTAAATGTCTCAATGTCTTCATCACTGAAAGGAAGTTGGTTGCACATAAAATAATAATCAAAATCGTAGTTCTCTAATTTATCAATATCTTTTACTTTTGGTGGATTATAAGGAAAATTGACTACTGTCTCATTATTCGCCCATTCGTTACATTTACGACCACTCCATTTTTCAACATCTTCAACATATTCTTTAGTATTTCTCAAAATATCCCAAAAAAACTGAAGCTCAGAAAATAAAAACTCTATTTTTGTTTTATTAGACCTTTTAGCCACTTTTTATCCTATTTTCTATTACTAGAATTTTAACTATTATATTTAGGTAAGTTTTTTAGAATATTTATAGACTTTCTATCTTAGTTTTATTATACCTCATTCCCATAATTAAGGTCAATATATTTCTTATTATAAACAGAGAAGTTATATACTCTAATGGTGTCTAAGTGAAAATCTCAATTTTTGTGCAAAATAGGATTTGAGGGGTTTATCGTTACTTACGAATCAGATTTGGTGGGGGTGGGCTATCCTCTATGCTACCCCCTTATTGTCCATGTTCTCTATGAAGCGGTTGTATATATCCGTGCTAAATACCATCTTGCACCTAGATTAGAAATGTAGGGTCTAATTGACGACTCTCCAAAAGCGCCCAAGCATTTCTTCTCAAGCGAAGCAGCATATTGAGGTTCTATGCCGCGCGTAAGAGCGTGAATATGAACTCCTTCCCTAATGTGACCCTTTTCAAACAACACTAAACAATTTACAAACTTCTCGAAGAACACGCTATCCTTTCTGTTTAGGCTTTTAAAAAATGCTTGAACGCCTTTCTGGCATATGGATAACTTGTTTCATGCCTAAAAGTTATTGTTATAAATAAGTCCCAGGATCCTAACTTCTTAATAAACTTCTCGAACTGATGTATTAATTCTTGTTTACTTAACATTGGACATAGTTCAACTTTAAAGGCTTATTTAAAACAAAGTTATCGGTAAATAGTTACGCCCCCCAGGAAGAAGCCTGAAAGACGGTCTAATTTACCATGAACATTTCCACTATATTTCCACTAAGGATTGACTGTAATGGGTAAATACGGGTAAATAGAAGTAGGGTAAGAAAAAAGCGTAATTCCCTAGAAAATAAAGAAATTGCGTTTATTTTGTTGCATGGGCCCTTGAGATATTACCAGGTGAGAGCGTCGAAACACATCTTTCTCCACTCTTCACAAAATCCCAACATTGGTCTGTTGATAAGCCTACTTTTATTTTTAGTGTTATAGGGGCCGGGGATTTAAAAAGGGATTTAACTGACTTTAAATGAAAGTTCAGGACTTCTCTTGCACTAAAAAGGCGCATGATCGCGCCTCCTGATAAAATTTTTCTTTTTTTTCTGCCTTATCCAGCAGATATTTACACGGCTTAAAGCGCTCGGCCTTGAGCTCCTTTTCAAAAAACCTGAGATCTCTTACAATACTATCAATACCCACAGAATCAGCATACCTCAATAATCCTGCGCGAAAAGGAGGAAAACCTGTTCCCATAATCATCCCTATATCAACTGTTTGAGGCCTATCTACAACCTTTTCTTCCAGACATCTGGCTGCCTCATTTATCATAATATAAATCATCCTTTTAAGCGCCGCATCATCAGAAATCTCCTTGCGTCTGGACGATTCAACAAGACCATAGATCTCGGTATTTGGCATCTTCTTTTTTCCTTTATGGAAGTAAAACCCATGCCTTGTCTTTTTGCCCAATAGGCCTTTTTTCTGAACCTCTTCCAACACAGGACAAATCTGCATTCTGGACCCATAAGCAGATTCTAATATCTTCACTACCTTGTGCCCCACGTCAATCCCCACTTCATCGATCAGTTCAACTGGCCCCATGGGCATACCAAACCTGCGCGCAATCCTATCAATATGCTCTATCCTCATCCCCTCCTCGATCAAAAATCCTGATTCATTTAGATAAGGAAGGAGGATCCTGTTTATCAAAAAACCTGGCATATCTTTTACTACTATTACAACTTTGCCTATACTCCTGGCAAAGGCTATTACTGTAGCCAAGGTCTCGTTGCTGGTCTTACTGGATTTTATCACTTCAACCAAAGGCATGCGATGTACAGGATTAAAGAAATGCAATCCCGCCACTCTATCTGCCGCATTAGTGGCTTCCGCCATCTTTATTACAGGTAAAGATGAAGTGTTCGAGACAAATATCGTCCTGGCCGAAACAACCTGGCTCAATTCCTTGAATACCTTTTGTTTAATGTCTAAGTTCTCTACTACTGTTTCGATAATCAAATCCGCATTTTCAAAACCTCTGTAGCTAATCGTGGGAGAGATTAAGCCTAATTTATACTCAACCTGATGTTTTTTAAGTTTTCTCTTCTTCAGCGCGTATCCAAAAAGGCCTTTTGCCGTCTTGAGCGCTTTTTTTAAGGCGTCATGATTTACATCCTTTACCCTTGTAGGTATATCGCGATAGCTTAAAAGCTGCGCAATGCTTCCGCCCATTATGCCCGCGCCCACAATTCCGCATTTATTAACTGTCAGAGGTTTGATTTCAGTATCCACCCATGAAAATTTATTATACTCTTCATTCAGATAAAATACCTTTATAAGATTTTTTGATACATCTGTTATGGCCAACTCGCTAAAGGCCCTGCTTTCTAAAGGAAAGTCTTTTTTGATATTCCGGCCATAGGTGCGCTTTATTACATCAAGTATCTTAAGCGGTGCTGGATAAAATCCTTTTGTCCTTCTAATAATATCCCTCTTTGCGTGCCTGAAAACAATAAACCTGCCTATAGACGTATTCTCAAGAAATCTCTGGACAAGTTTCTTCTTGTGCCCTCTTTTCACGCGCCTTTTGTGCTCTAAAAGCCCATGAACAAAATCAATGGCATCGTCGACTAGCGTCGCGTCTGAGAATAATCTATCTACCAGGCCATATTTTAAGGCATTTTCGCCTGAGATTATTTTTCCAGAAAGAATCATTGTGAGGCCTCGAGTAAGCCCGATAAGTCTCGGTAGCCTCTGTGTCCCTCCCCATCCAGGGAGAATGCCTAATTTAACTTCAGGAAGTCCAAGCTTAACCTTATCGCTAAAACTGGCTACCCTGTATTTGCAGGCAAGGGCTAACTCCAGTCCCCCTCCCAAACATGCGCCGTTTATTACTGCTACAGTAACTAAATTTAAGTTATGTAGCCGGTTTAAAATTTCCTTACCGGTATCCACCTTTTCCCTGGCTTCTTCAATTGAATCTATATGCTCAATCTCTTTTATGTCTGCTCCTGCAATAAAAATCCTGTCTTTTTTACTTGTAATAATAAAGGCTGCTATTCCGGATTTATAGGAAAGCTCGTCTATTACGAGAGAAAGCTCCCGCATCAAGTCTGTATTCAACACATTGACCTTTGAATTAGGCTGATCAAATTCAAGAATCGCAATCCTTCCTTTTATCTTTAAATTTAAAGCGCTCATATCTGTTTTTATCTTTCTAATTTACCGGGCTCTATTCCTACATGGGTATGCGCCCGTACGTATCCCAATGGCTCATAGCCCATTGCCCTGGCCTTCTTATCTTCCATAATCAAGAGGCTATATGCGCCATCTTTTACCTGACAAGAATTGCCTACTGTAACTGTCCCTGCATGTCTATCAAAATACGGTTTAAGCTTGGCCAGAGATTTTAAGGTCTGATTTTCCAGCGGGCCATTGTCGTCTTCAGCAACAATGTCAAATCCAAGAGGTATATTTTTCGATTAACTTTCTCACCTATTCATCAAGAGAATCAGCGTGTTTTTGCAGCTCTATTATCTTTGTGGATATATATTTATTGAGCTTTTTCCTCTCTATAAACCCTTCCATTCTATCATCTTTATCAACTACCGGCAGATATTCAATATCATATCTATTTAATGTTTCTCTGACTTCGGATATTGGCGCTTCAGCAGAAATCTTAGCTATAACCGGCTCCATTAAATCATGAGCTAAAATAAGGCCTCCTATATCTGTCTCTAAGAATGTCTGCTTTATACCTTCTACTGTTATAATGCCCAGTATTTTCTTTTCTTTATTTATCATCGGGTAATATAGATTATCATTTTGACTAAATATCTTTAAGATATCGGTTAACTTCATGTTCTCATATATGAACGGAGGCTTTCTATCCATAAAGTCTTTTGCTCTATTCTTCTGAATTATGTCTTCTTCTGTGATATTTAAGCCCGTTTCGCCAGCCTTTGTTACTGCTATCTTTACAAGAGTAGGTCCTACTATTTCAAGAATAAACGCAGTGCCAGTTACAATAACGACTACGGCATTGCCTAGCTTTCCAGGAAAATAGTGGCTGGCCAATATAGACAAGCCAATGGCAACGCCAGCTTGGCTCAAAAGACATAGAGGAAGATATCTCTGAACGGTTTTTGGCGCATTTGAGATGCGTGCTCCGAAATTTGCGCCTACAGCCTTCCCTGCAGTTCTTGCAATAAGATAGATACATCCAAGCAATATTATAGGGGCTGTCATATGGCCGACATCCAGTTTTGCTCCGACAAGAACAAAAAAGAGAACGTAGATAGGCGGTGTAAAGGCCTCGACCAATTTAAATACATCTTTACTTTTTCGAGGTGTAAAATTACAAACAATGACTCCCAGGGTCATTGCCGCTAACAACATATCGACATGTATTGCAAGAGCCAGGCCCGATATAAGAAGCACTGTCCCTATAGAAAAGGCAAGAAGCCTTGCCTCCTCAGAATATTTCTTAAGGAGCTTACTAAGAACTAATCCACCTATAATGCCTATTGTTACAGACCCACCGATTTCATACAAAGGATTGATAAATGTCATCAATATACTGTTCTGAATATTGCCGTTTATAATACCTGCGATACTAACAGCTATTGCAAACAACAGAAGGGCCAGGCCATCATCTAAAGCGACAATACCCAATACAGTCCTTGTTAAAGGACCTCTGGTTTTATATTCTCGCAATACCTCAGTAGTGGATGCTGGAGCTGTAGCTGATGCAATGGCACCCAACAATAAACCAAGCGCCCATGAAAAGCGCCAATCTCCGAACAACAATGTACCTACAATACCCACGACAAGAAAAACCATTAAAAATGCCGCCATGCCCTCAAACAGTAAAATATTCCTAAACTGTTTCCCATATTTAACTATGACTTCTTTCTTTAGCTCTCCTCCTATCATAAAACCAATCAATCCTAAGGCAAAATAACTCAATGGCTGCAAGGTTTGGATTATATCATGGCTTACGATATTTAAACCCGATTTACCGATCACGATCCCTATAGTAATATAACCTACCACTTGGGGAATGCGCAGTTTTTGGAATAGTCGCCCCCCTATGGTTCCGCCAAATAACGCCAAGCCCAACAGAAACAAGACATTTAAATGAGGAATAGATATTTTAGTCAGGATATGATTCGACTGCTCAAGCATCATCTGCTCCATAAAAAACAAAATTCCTAAGAATAAAAAGCCTCGTATCGGTTAAGATACGAGGCTTACAGCAACCACCTCTCCGACAAGGTAACCGAGCTGCCAAAAAAACCGGTCTTAGTTGCCTTTTTTATTTATATCACAAAAGCCATAGTTTGTCAAGATTAAGCCTCTATGGCTTTAAAATACGCAAAATGCAAATTATTTACCAAATGACGTACCCACAGCTAATGCTGACTTAATAATAGGGTTTTTCGTATCTACCTTCCTGACTCCATTGACGGCTTTTTTTAAATCAACCGCTTCGATATTCCTGCCTTTTAAAGCTACCATCTTGCCAAATTCACTTCTAGCAACCAGGTCGCAGGCAAATGTACCCAAGCGCGTCGCAAGCATCCTGTCAAATGGAGAAGGAGTTCCCCCTCTCTGAAGATGGCCAAGAACAGTCACTCTTGTCTCAAGACCAGTAATTCCTTCTATATCATTGGCTATCTTATTAGCTATCCCACCTAAGCGAAGAGGATCCGTAGAGTCCTTAACAATCTTTTTTACAACCATGCTCCCACCCTTTGGCCTTGCGCCTTCGCTTATAACAACAATGCTAAATCTCTTGCCGTGTTTGTGCCTATCCACAACTCTCTCGCACACCTTTTTAATGTCATACGGGATTTCAGGTATTATGATTATATCCCCGCCGCCTGCCATGCCTGCATAAATAGCAAGCCATCCTGCGTATCTACCCATTACCTCTATTACCATTACCCTATGATGCGACTGCGCTGTTGTGTGAAGTTTATCTATAGCCTCGGTAGCTGTCTTTACAGCAGAATCAAATCCAATAGTTGTGTCAGTTGCTTTTAAATCATTATCGATTGTCTTTGGGATCCCGACTAGATTTATCCCTTTTTTATATAGCCTGTGCGCAATATTAAGAGTGCCATCGCCACCTATGCATACAAGGCCGTCCAGCTGCATCATCCGTACGTTCCTTAATACCAGACTAGACACATCTCTCAGTTTACCAGAAGAATGACAAAGCCACCTAAAAGGATTTGCCTTATTGGAAGTGCCCAAAAAAGTGCCCCCTTCGGTTAAGATGCCTGAAACGTCCTTGTAGGATAGCGGCATGTATTTATTCTCTATCAGCCCGATGTATCCGTCCTTTACCCCTAAAACCTGCATGTTATAATTAAGAACAGCCGCTTTTGCAACTGCCCTTATAGCAGCGTTCAAACCAGGACAATCGCCTCCACCTGTAAGTATGCCTATCCTTTTTTTACTTCTTGGCATGGCGCTTGCCTTTTCTCTTCTTTTTTTGCTTGGCTCTCCTTGTCTTCCTTGTCATCTGGTCGCCTCCTTCGCTTACTTGGTAATACGCTGTTCCATTTCATCAAGTATCTTGTTTATGGCCTCAGCGATCGATTTCAATTCATCCTTTTTCCGGAATTTTATCCTTATTGAAAAATTGCCCTTTGCGATATCTGCCAGGTCTTTTTCTAGTCTATAGATAGGGCCTGCCACTCTATGTGACAAAACTAACATATGCCAGCAAAATAAGATAACCGCAAAGATGCTAAAAATTAAAACAGGGAGGCCTGCTTTGAAATAATACAAAATTGCGCCAATTAAAACAAGAGGCACTATGCTCCATCTCAAAAAAAGACCTAGCTGTAATTTCTTGTTTACGAGATACCTTCTTCTCTTCCTATATTCCATACGCTCTTCTCTTGAGAAACCTCATAAGCTCTTTAACGAAACAAATGCGCCCTTATGATACATCTCCAATCTATAATCTTTGATATATCCGTATCGATCTCTATATACCTTTGGGACATGTATTTCAGTCTTGTGCCAACCTTTCTTAAGATTGCTAATCCCTGTGCTTGTAAAAGTAAGTTCGGGGCCTTTATTAAACGAACAAAAAAGTTTAAGGACCAGTCTATCTGTCCATTTATCTTCTGTTTTGTACGTTACTTTAAAGATATAGCCACGAGATGTCCGCATCTTAGAAAGGCTTCCTATAAAAGGAGAGGATGCAGGAGAGGATGCAAAGGAAGGGCGTACAAAAGAAAGGAATAATACTGATATTACCGCTATACGAATCGTTTTATACATCTCTCTTTTAGATTATACTCCTCGTATTAGCGGTAGTCAAGATTTTTTGGGGAATACAGCTGAAATGTAAAACTGAACTTAGTAAGATTTTTTAGTATCTACAAGTATGCCGTTCTTGTAAAGATCGATCTTGTATTTTCGCAATGGACCATATCGTTCCTTTGTAATGTTTGGAATATCTACCTGCGTCTTGTGCCATCCACGCTTAATGTTATTCAGAGAACTGCTCGTGAATGTAAGTTCCTTTTTATCGAACTCACAATGGACTTTAAAAAGGAGACTGTCTGTCCATTCTTCGCGCGTTTCATAGTTTATCAAAATAACATAGCTGCCCATCCGGCGTATCTTCATGCTGTTTTTTATAGATACGGTCTCAGCAATGGAATCTTTTATATGCAGGAATAAAAACCCAGTGATTATAAGGCTTATGATTACAAAATTTTTAACCCCATCCTGCCTTAAAAACATAAAGACCCACCCTTTCCGACCATCCACTTATTGCTCTTTCAAGCTTGTCGAAAGAATGGGTACGTTTTAACTTCGGCAACCCAGCCGCCATCTCCTTGTAATGAAAGGACTTAGGCCTGTGGCTTTGCGTCCCAATCTTTCGATTAGTTTGCCATTTCGCGTAATAAAATTGTATGTTCTTACTCTAATATAAGTATACATGATAAAGAGGATAAAAACAAATGAGTTAGTCTTCTTTATAAGATATCTCATAATTATGGGAAATAAAGATGCTGCATTATCTCAGAATTTCTAATTGGGAGGGGTCGTGGAGTATTATTTCGCAGGAGCCTTTGTATGTCTTAATTAGGCCACATGCCCGGATAGTCTTGTGCTTGAAATAAGTATCAGGGGAACGTAAGATTGTTTTAGGGAAATATCTTAAATTGTTTTTAAATATAACTACTTTGAAATTATCTCTGCAGTTTAATGTCAAGACACGCTTCGATAGATACGTGCCTGTAACGCCAGCTTCTACTATCCTGACCAATCCTATATTATTTTTGGCCTCAGAAGCAGAGATAATGTTTTCCTCTAAGTCCATCCACAAACCATTATTATTTTCTCTTGCCTCTTGCTGAGCCGTTAAAAATAGATCTGTGTATTTTACGTTCGGCGGGTAGGTGTATATCATCGCATAGCCCTGCCTGAGGATCTCAAGATTGACCATTTTATCTTCGCTATATACATAAGCAAGAAGGCGCCTATATTTATCTCTTTTTTGGACATCAAACTCTAATCTTACTGGTTTGCCTTTTACGAGCTCTTGATTAAAATCCTTTGCCTCTTTTGCGTAAGGCTTTGGTTTATAAACCCATACGGAGCCGATCTTCTCTTTTAGTTCAGGCGTATCTATGCCGATATACCTCAAGGTCTCTCCGTTTGAAAGCTCTATAGTATCACCATCAATTACACGCGACACATAGAAAGCCTTTTTATTATCTCCCGACCTAATCCCAGCATGCTGTAAAAATCTAGCTACCGGCAGCGTAATAGCTACAAAAGCTACTACTAAAACCAATATCTTTTTATTCTTCATAAAAAAAGGAGTTTTACTTAAGCATTAGAGGATTGTAGTTATATTTGGCGAATATCATATACGCTGTTCCAGCAGTAGAACCTGTTCTGGAACCGCGCGCTACCTTCCATCCATGGCCAGTATTTACATTATCCTGAGTGGCATAAGGTAGGCACCCCTCACCCTGACCTATCCTGGATGGGCTTGCGATTATCATTTTTTCTAATTCAGAAAGATAAAAATCCGCCTTTCTTTTATAATAAGACGCCTTTACGACATCATTTCTTTCCTTATGGTATTCTGCCATTATCTTTAAGGTTACCACCATCTGAGCTGTCCATTCCGTTGACACAATACCGCCTCTCGGCATGTGTTTATATTTTCCGAAATCAAATCCTCTAATCTTCAAACGTTCACCGCTCGGCCTAGTGTAATAAGTACTGACAAGGCAGTTTGTTTCTGCAAAATCTATAATCTGATCAGGATCCATGTTTTCTTCCTTTAAAAGCCTCGGACCGATAGCTGCAACAGCCCACGCAAATGTATCTGTCGCAATAGTAGCATCGCCCTTACCCCTATTAAACCTTCCTTCTCTTCTATTATAGGCATTTTTCTTTATCCATTGAAATGTCCTTTGTTGCGCATCCAAATATTTTCTTTCTTCTGTGATATCATAAAGCATGCCAAAAAACGCATAGGCATCCAAATTATGTTCAGTGCTAAACCAGGAGAACTCAGGCCCTCCTCTTATCCCATATTCTTCATCCTTTTCCTGCAGATTAATCAACCACCTGCCTATATCTTCTGCTGTCGAAAGATACTGTTCATCCTTAAACTTATTCATGTATTGAAGTATAGCTATGCCAAGCCATATATTAGGCCCGGCATGCACGCTGTATTCTAAAACACTGCCCGTATAAGAATCATAAGCGTTACTAAAAGTGCCATGCACTCTTTTGGCCTTATTCTGATAAAAATCAAATACCTTCCGAGCGTTATCTTGGTCGCCCATTAAAGTAAAACATTGGCTTACAAGGGACTGGTCATAGGTAAAGGACCAATCCTCAAGATCCTTGTCGCCCTCATAGCTAACCACTAAACCTGTGCCAGACTTTTGATGATTTTTTATCCATTTATACATGTTGGCTATTCCTTTTTCTTCCGCTACCTCAAATGAAAACAAAAGTTCTTTTAGGCTGCCTTCCGCTAAAATCCTATCCTTCGAAAGCGTGTCTATTCTGCCTTTTAGATATACTGTCTCTTTTGATAGGCTAGTCACCTCTTTGGAAAGTCTCTGTTTTTTAGAGATGATCTCTTTAAGCCTTTTTTTTGTCCTCGCCTCTGTCTCTTCTCTATCCTTTTGAAAATCTTCAAGTATCTTATCTTTTTCTTTAAGCTCCGTGCTCATCGTTCCCAAATTCTTAATATTGCCCTCATATTCCTCTATCTTTTTCTGATTTTCCAGAAGCTTTTCTTCTATTTCAACATGTTCTCTATCAAAATCTAAAATGGCCTTTTCAAGCTTAGACCTCCTGGTTGAAAGCTGGACCAGTTCTTGCACTAACCGTTTATTGTCTCTCTTCAATCTAAAGTCCGATGTATAAAAATAAGCGACCCCCAAGATCAAGGACAATATCAAGATAGATATAAACTTTGGAGTCAAAGACACTCTTCTTGCATGAAAATAAATCCTGTTTCTGTCCTTTGGGTCGATCTGTAAAAATGAAAGACCGATGAGGTATTTATTCGGATATCCTGATTTTAGCTTCTTATGCCAGGCAATAGCGGCTACTGCCCTTGTCTCTTTGCGGGGCAGGGGGATATGAAGGTGTAAATCCAATCTGGCCTTCTGTTCTTCCAAGAGTTTTTCAAACCCTTCTTCTATATTATTTACCTCTAAGCAGATGCCTCCTTTTCCAACATCTCTAGTAAAACCCTGTTTTATATCGCTGATAGAACCGCCTGTTTCAGGATCTAAAAACTGAAACTCTACAGGAAATACTACATTCAGCCTGATATATCTTCTGCGCTCGAGGTGTTCTGATTCAACGCGCCGCATCTTTTTGTCTTGTAGCTTGTCCTTTTCCATTTTGATAAAATCTTAACAGCTGCGGCTTTTAAATGCAAGTGAAATGTTCTACAAGGAGCTATCCGGCAGGAGTGGATTATCCGCCTGCGGCGGACAACTTCTGTCATTGAGGATTTCTCAAGTTAGGATTAATATAATACTTGCAATCATTAGCTGTCTCCACTAAAATAGCTATTATGCCATATGGAAATAAAAAAACCCCTGGTTTTACCTTGCTCGAGATAATGATAGCAACCGCCATATTAGTCATTGCCATTAGCGGCCTTATGGCAACCTTTGCAGGGTTATCCTCCTTAAACGAAAATTCTAAGAAACTTACCTTGGCTACAACAAGCTCTCAGGATAAAATGGAAGAAATACGCGAGTATTTAGATGCTAACGGTTTAGCGACTACGTACAGCGCGTACAACGGACAAGCATTTAATCCAAACGGCTTCCCCTCATCTAAAGGCGCCGTATCCATCGACAATACGAATCCGGATTTTCTAGAAATTTCTGTGAGTGTCTCGTGGAGAGAACGTGGAAACAGAATATTGGGAGAAGATACAAATTTGAATGGCGCTCTCGACGCTGGCGAAGATTTAAATTCAGACGGCAAATTGAATTCTCCCGCAGGACTTATAACCATAATGGTGAGTAGATGATCCTTAAAAGACGCGAAGGTCTGACATTGGTCGAGATAACCATAGTGGTGTTTTTGTTTTCTATAATACTCGCGGCTATTTTCAGCGCACTGGCCATGGCAAGGACTATTTGGAAAACAGGCGGGTCACAGCTGAGTATACAACAAGAAGCGCGCAGGGGCCTGCGCATAATGTCGATGGAATTGCGCCAGGCAAGGCTTTCGACTATTGCGGGCGTCCCTGTAAATGGAACAAATTATAATTCCATAACATTTCAAATCCCCGTAAGCATTTCTGAAACCGGCACTACATGGTCCAGCAATATTCAATATTCGGTTGGTGGTCTAAATAATACACAACTACTCAGACTACAAGATGCGACTCAAACAGTCTTGGCAAATGATATCTCCGTGCTTAATCTCAGCCGTAACGTATCGACTCCTGAAGTAATAAATATCAGCATTACTTCACAAAAAAATACATTTCCCGGTTACACTGCTACTCAATCAACCATAACTCTTAACTCTGAAGCGAGGGTGCGAAATGATTAAACTAAATTTTAAAAATAATACGGGTTTTATACTTATCGCCACTTATATGGTTATCGCTATCCTCGTGATACTTGCCACTGGTTTCGCCATTAGAAGTATTGGAGAGCAGAGGGTAATAAATAAGGAGAGGGATTTGGCTCAGGCCTTCTGGCTTGCAGAAGCAGGAATTGATAGGGCAATGGCGGAGATTCCAAATACGCCGTTATCCGGCACGTTAGATGCAGGAAGCTATTCCACTCAAACAGCTACGACTACGAATCCTATTAGATTCCTGATAACATCTACGGGCGGAGTCCCTGGAACAGATGAAACAAACCCTGACAATATTGTCCGTAAAATAAGGGCGATAGTGGAACAACCGGCTAATGACGCAGACCCAAATGATATAACAGCAGCAATTACCTCAACCGGGGATGTAACCGTTGGTGGGGGCGCTGACGTCATAGGCGACATAGACGCTAACGCGACGCTTGACGATGTAACCTTTGAAGAGACATTTGGAATTTCAAAAGAAACTATGAAACAAAGTAGCTCAAATAGCTACACTGACCCAGCAAACGATGTAACACCAGTAGCTGCCATCACATGGGTAGATGTGACAGCTGGCAATGTGATGCGAATAGCATCTGGGGGCTGGACAGGAAGTGGCATTTTAGTAGTAAACGGGGACTTTAAGATGTCGGGCGGGACCTTTGATGGCATACTATACGTAATAGGAAGTTTAGATATGGCAGTCGGTAATGCGAATATAAATGGAGCCATATTTGTAGAATGCGGCGATGATACCACTACTGTTCTCGGAGCCTGTGATGTAGCTTTCGACGCCGATGATATAAGCGATGCCTTTGATTTTCTGCCAAGTGACCTCCCTCCTTATATAATCAGCTGGCAAGAAGAATAATTTAAATCTCTTAAAAGGAAAGATAGATGGCCTTGACAAATATAGTTTGGTATGCTAATATTTAGTTAGGCAAACTAATTAAGTAAAGGAGTAAAACAGAAGTCTAAAGGAGGTCTTTGATGGCCACTATAAACAAAATAACCCGCGAAATCTCTGTAATGATACCCAAGCTTATGAAAGGCGCAAAATCCAGCTTCCTCGCAAAAAGCAACATCACAAACGCCCAGATGATAATGCTTGTTTCAATCCACGATTACGGACACTGCAAGCTTAAGACCCTGACCAAGGACCGCGGCATCTCCCCTCCTACTACAACAGGCCTTATAGACCGGCTGACCAGGGCTGGCTATGTAAAAAGAGAACCTGACCCGGAAGACAGGCGCGTTGTAATAGTCTCTCTAACAAACAAAGGGGAAAGACATGTACAGAATTTCTTGAGTACCGTAAGAAACAGATGGAAAAATATCCTGGTCCACCTTTCGTCAGAAGAACAGCGGCAGTATCTTAACATACTTAAAAAGATCGTCGCTATCCTGTCGGGAAAAGAAGGTTAAATGAAACTTGTAATATATCTTTTTATAATAGTAAATATCCTGTTCTCCTATGCCACAGCGATCTTCTCGCAGGAGGCATCTAATCGCGGCACTCTCTTTATCTCCGTTGATAATGTGAGGCTGATCGCGATAAACAATAATCTTGATATCAAGCTCGCGCGCCTGGACTCAAAGATAAAAGGAACTGAACTAAGCTATAAGGAAGCGGTATTTGATACGATCCTAACGGGAGAAATAGGCTATACCAACGACGAAAGAAAACAGGCTTCATCTATTTATGGTTCAAAAAACATAACAAATGATTACAATATAGGCCTTGAAAAAAAGCTGAAAAGCGGGACTGACGTAACAATGGCTTTTACAAACAAAAGGGAATGGACGGATTCGTCATTTATCTCTCTAAATCCATACCATGACTCGCAAGTAGAAATAAATCTGACCCAACCGATAGCCAAGAACTTCTTTGGCCTGATAGACCGCGGCGACATAGAAATAGTGAAACGAGAAATAAAAAATGCTGAACTTGATTCCTATATAAAGATCGAAAACGCCATGATCCTGGCTGAAAAGGCTTATTGGAAACTGGTGCTCGCCCGGGAAGAATTTAAGGTTAAAAAAGAGATGCTTAAAAAATCTATAGGTCTCTTTAATCAATATCGCAAAAAACTGAAGATAGGTCTTGTTGAATCAGGCGACGTGCTGGCAACCGAAGCAAATATGCACGTAAGAGAAAGCGACCTTCTAATGGCGTCAAATGAACTGAAGACAGCTCAGGAATTGCTGAAACTCCGATTAAATATAAAAAATGATGTAAAGCTATTCCCTGTCGATGCGCTCTCGGAGACAAACCTTAATACCACTTTCACGGAAAGCTTAAAGGCCGCCTTTAAAAACAGGCGCGATTATATTTCTAAAAAAAATGACATAGGGGCAAACGATATGAAACTAAAAATGAAATCTAATTCGCGCTTTCCGGAAATAGATCTTAAGGCTACTTTTGCAACAAACGGTATAAGCCATAAATACTATCACGCGCTTGAGGGCATTATCGAGGATTCAAATCCTAAATACTACGTAGGCATAGAGTTTAAATACCCTCTTGAAAATAACGAGGCCAATAGCGAATATGAAAAGGCGCAACTAGAAAAGACAAGGGCTATTATAAACCTGCAAAAGACCGAAAGACAAATCATATCGGATGTCGACGAAAGATTCAGAAAATGCTCTTTCAACAAAATCAACATATCAAAGATGCGACGCGTGGAAAATCTCCAAAAAGGAAAGCTCGCTCAGGAAGAAAAACGGTTTAAATACGGCAGATCTGATTCTGATACATTGATACGCTATCAAGAAGACCTTTTAAAAGCGACACTCATGACAAAAAAATCGTATTTTAACTACACGGCTTCTATTCTAGACCTGATGGAAGCCGAAGATACTTTTTTAAAACATATAGGAATGGAGTAAGGAGTCAAGATGAGCTTGCCCAGATTTAGCGTAAATCAATCCCTTTTTATTAATCTGCTATCGGTCATCATTATCATATCTGGATTAATAGTGGTGCTAGGCATGAACAGGGAAATATTTCCAAACGTTGACTTTGATAGGGTAAGTGTTACTACGCTATATCCTGGCGCGACGCCGCTTGATATTGAAAAACTTATCAGCGTTCCCATTGAGAAGGAGCTCAAAGAAGTGGATGGGCTAAAAGAAATAAGGTCATCATCTTCCTCTGGCATCTCCCTTGTTTTAGTGAAGATCGATCCGGATGAACAGGATAAGAAAAAGGTCGTAAGCGACATCCGGAGCGCGGTGGACAGAGCAAAAGACCTTCCCAAGGATATCTACGAAGACCCTGTTGTCACGGAAATCACGACCAAGCAATATCCTATAATCGAGGTCTCTGTCTCAGGAGATATGAGCGAGCAAAAGTTACAAAGTTACGCTGATGCTCTTCAAGACGAGCTTGAAGATATAAAAGGTGTGGCCAGGACAACAAAATCAGGTTATCGTGACAGGGAAATTCAGGTTCTAGCTGATCCTGAAAAAATGCGTGAGGTGTACGTTTCCTTTGACGAGATCGAAGAGGCCCTTCGCTCCCGAAACATCAGCGTGCCGGCAGGTGAGATCAATACTGAAACCGCGGAATATAGTATCAGGACAACCGGAGAATTCTCCACACCAGAAGAAGTAGCTAATATAATAATAAGGGCAAATGACTCGGGAAACTGGCTAAGGGTCAAAGATGTAGCAAAGGTAAAAGACTCTTTTAAAGACGCGGATATAATCTATAAGACCCTCGGCACCCGCTCTATCAATCTTGTAGTAATGAAAAAAAGGGCCGGGGACGCTATTACTATTGTAAATAAGATCAAAAAGGTCGGTGAGAGATTTTTAAAAAACTGCCCTAATAACCTGCAAATCTCTTATGTAAACGACTATTCTTTCTTTGCGAAGCGCCGCCTCAATGTCCTAAAAAATAACGGATGGGCCAGCTTGATCCTGGTCATTGCCTCTGTGTTACTTTTTTTACAGCGGCGCGTAGCGCTTATGACAGTCCTTGGTATCCCTATAGCGTTCTTCACGACCTTTATCGTAATGGGGGCGATGGGGATTACTATAAATCTTATAAGTATGTTCGGGCTCATCATAGTCCTTGGCATGCTGGTCGATGACGGAATCATAGTTGCTGAAAATGCATACCGTTACATGGAAGAAGGGGTAGCGCCAAGGGAAGCAGTCATTAAAGGAACTGAGGAAGTTACAAGGGCAGTCACAACCGCTATCTTTACTACAATAGCGGCATTTTCGCCTTTACTCTTTATGACAGGTATAATAGGTAAATTCATCAGGAATATCCCTACTGTCCTTATCATTGCGCTTCTAGCTTCACTCGGCGAGGCCCTCATAATATTGCCCAGCCATTTAGCTGATTTTGTAAAAATAAAATATGACGGTCGAGGAAAACCTGTAAACCTTTCAAAAGATATGCCGTGGTTCAAAGCCCTGGTCAGGTCTTATACAAAATTAGTAAAGATAGCCATCAGAAGAAAATATAGGGTCCTTAGCGGCCTTGTGGTGATACTCTTAGCGTGCGGTTTTCTTGCTTTTGGCGTAATAAAGTTTATAATTTTCCCGAATGCCGGTATTAATTTTTTCTTTGTAAGAGCTGAGGCCCCTATAGGCACCCCCCTTCAAAAAACAAACGAACTTATAGCTCCTGTAGAAAAAATAGTTTCTGAGATATCATCAGAAGAGATGGATGCCTTTGTGACCTCTGTTGGCGCTATACAAGAAGACCGCCATGATCCATTTGCAGGACAGGCAAGTCACCTTGTGCAGGTCACTGTTTATCTTACGCCAGAACAAGACAGGAAAAGAAGTGTCGACGAGATAATAAGCGGGGTCCGTAGAAAGGCAAAAAATATCAAAGGATTTACAAGTCTCAGGTTCGACAAACCGCAATCCGGTCCGCCCGTGGGCAAGGCCGTAGAGGCCAAGATAAGAGGAGAAGATTTTAAGACACTCGATATTATTGCTGCGAAATACATGGATTATCTGAAAACAATAAAAGGAACGACTGATGTAACATGGGACCATAAGCCAGGAAAAGAAGAAATACGCATAAAGGTTGACAATGAGAGGGCCAGCCTGGCAGGCCTCAGCGTAACCCAGATTGCCAAGACAGTAAGAGCGGTTTTTGAAGGCTCTATCGCTACCAAGATCAAGCCTATAAAGGCTGAAGAAGAAACCGATGTCACTGTTATGTTTCCAAAAAAATCTTCCAAAGATATTAATGTCTTTAAAAATATACTTATCCGCAATAGATTCGGCAATCTTATCCTGCTTAAAAATGTAGCGGCTATAGAAAAAGTACCCGGCACCACGACAATCCACCATCTAAACGGGAAACGTGTAGTGACTGCCTCGGCCAATGTAGATACAGACAAGACCACATCGCTAAAGGTAAATAAAATTCTGGAAAAGAAATTTAAAGACCTGCCACAGCGGTACATGGGGTATTCGGTCAAATATGGCGGAGAGCAGGAGGAAACCATGGATTCATTGATGAGTCTTTTAAAGGCCTTTTTTTATGCCTCCCTTGTCATATATCTAATACTTGCTTCTTCCTTTAAATCTCTTATCCAGCCTCTGATTATAATGCTGGCTATCCCATTCGGCCTCATTGGCGTGGTAGCTGCCTTTCTAATACACGGCCTCCCTCTATCCTTTATGGCTATCCTGGGGATAGTTGGCTTAAACGGCATTGTCGTGAATGATTCTATCGTCCTTGTGGATTTTATCAATAAATTGCGCAGGTCCGGCATGGATAGATTTGATTCAATAATAAAGGCGGGGCAGATGAGGATGCGTCCGGTTCTTTTAACGACAATAACTACCGTTGGGGGGCTCTCAACTGTTGCATATGGTATAGGAGGAAAAGACCCTTTCCTTGTTCCTATGGCGCTTTCGATATGCTGGGGTATTGCTTTCGCAACAATGCTGACGCTTATTGTAATTCCATGTATTTATTCAATCGTTGACGATATAGCGGTTAAGGTATTAAAGCATCCGAGCGCGATTGATCCCGCACAACTTGGAGAGGCCCAATAAAACATAAGGCCCAGCCTGAACGTATATTATCATGTTCAAGACTGGGCCTTGAAATTCGTCCGAGAGCCATGGACGAGCCCCTAAGAAACCTTACCCCAAATTATTCGAAATCGTATTCAAAACTGTTTCTTCTACAAAAATAGGCGCCTTTGTGCGAAGCGCAAGAGCAATGCTATCGCTGGGCCTTGCGTCCACCTCTTCCATCCTGCCATCAATCTGAAAAACCAATCTCGCAAAAAATGTGCTCTGCTCTAATTTCGTAATAATTATCTTATTGAGCTTGGCGCCGAGCTGCTTTACGGTGTTACAAAATAAATCATGTGTCATGGGTCGGGGCGGGGTTACGCCGCTTATCTTCATTTTTATAGAAGTAACCTCCATTATACCTATTACAATGGGTAGAATGCGGTTTCCTGTCTTTTCCTTGAGGACTATAACCTGCTCTCCCCTATTTTCATCTATCCGGATCTTATTTAATTCCATCTCTACTATAGCCATAGCGGTTTTAGATTATCATAACTCGACAAATCAGTCAATGGGAAAAACTGTAAGGTCATTTTGCAAGAAACATGTGTTCTAAATCTCTTAAGGCCCTTTCGGCTTCCTTGCTCAATCCCTCTCCAAATTTATTTGAGACGGGTTTTATACCTAACAGATAAATTTCTGCGTCTACGTAAGACTTCAGATACTCTATTAAAAGCTTCGGAGATACATCGTGGGTGGAAATCTTTCCTGAACGCAGCTCTCCGCTTGAAAATAATCTTGCCTCACCAGCCCTGCCATCAAAGTCTACAGCATCCACCATGATAATAGTATCTGGCTTAAATCTTATTATGATGCCTGTGTGATTCTCAGGCGCGACTCCGGCGTCTATGACCTCGTGAACGGATTTTCCTTTTATTATAGCGGCAAGCCGCGGCCCAATACCATCATCTCCCCGGTCTATATTACCCAAGCAAACAATAACGATCCTGCCTTTTAGGACATCTTTTAAATCTAACATAATGTTTTCGGAATTTATTATGTATTAAGTGTGATCTCTCTTCGACACTTCGGACAGAGTATATTTATGCGGTCCTGGCGGGTTAACTCTTCTGATCTTTCAACATTAAGGTATGCTAATTTCAGATCTTTTAATGCAGATAAATATGATGTGGGACTTGAATACGCAAGAGGGCCAAGTTTTTTTGCAATCCACTCCAAATGCTCCTTTGCCCCTACAAGACACCCGCAACCCTCACATAATACAAGCTCCTTCTCAATAGATTGCACTGCCTCGTTCCTGTCAAAAACTGCCAGGTCATCAAGCTTATTGGATTGCTTTACGCCTTCCTTAGTAATACACGCGGCCTGACACTGGCCACAAAATATACAGCTATCATAATGTATCGCGAGCTTGCGCTTGGGCGGGTCAGACTCTAGATCGTCTGTCATCTTTATGCACCCTGTTGTGCAGGCCTCGCTACATGCGCCGCAACCTACACATTGGTCCTCGTGGTACTCTGGTTTTCCTCTATACCCCTTCTCAGGCACATGCGGCTTAAAAGGAAAACTTGATGTATAGGGGCCTTTTATCAATGCCCTGATTGCTTCTAGCAATTCTCGTAATTTAGGATAGCGCATATCTTATTATTCTACGGGTTGGTATTTTTTAATTTCCGTCTTCCCCGTATTTATCTACAACACTTTTCTCGCATAGTTTTACCCCTGATTTATAAGCTCCTCGCGCAAGCGCATGAGCAGCTACCGGAGCAGTAAGAATCAAAAATACCATACAAAGTAGTGCCTTTATACCAGCCGCTGTAAAACCATGGATAAAAAATGCCCCCAAGAGAATACTGCAAGTCCCTAATGTTATACATTTAGTAGATGCCTGAAGGCGATTATACACATCCGGTAACCTCACTAATCCCAGGCACCCGATAAAATCAAAGAAAAGACCAATAGAAATAAAGACAAGTCCAACTGTATCAATCATCCAGGGATCTCCCCTCTAAAAATTTGGCCAGCGCGAGCGTTGCTATAAAACTTTGCAGTGCCCATGCAATCGCAATATCGATATACCAGCCCCTGCCGGTAGAAATACCCATAATAACACAGAAACCGACGATCAGAATTCCTAACATATCAATGGTCACTGCCCTGTCCGCAGACGTAGGGCCTTTTAAAATCCTATATAAACATAACATGCAGGAAAATAAAAGAATAAAGAACGACCTCTTTAAAAACCCCATATAAGGTAAATCCTGGTAGAAAAGGATGGGGATCGGCTTAAACAATATCACTGCCATTATGGCCAGTATCACAAAAGCGCCTATTATATAACTAATCCTTGTTTTCTTCATTAGTCAAATATCCTTGCTAATATTCTCTCAAATTTCTCTACTATCATGCTTGTTGCCTTATCAAGATTCTTTTCTTTTACGTCGATCCAGTGCACATACAGGAATCCGCCTTCTCTGTCTATGTCAACACTTAATGTCCCAGGAGTCAGCGTGATAGAATTTGCCAAAAAAGTAAGGGCTGAGTCTGATTTAAGCCTGGTCTTGACCTTGACTATGCCAGGATGAATAGGCAGATCAGGGTGAACAACCCTATACGCCACGTCAATATTTGCCTTAAAGCATTCCCAAATAAAAACAGGCACATAATACAAAAACCAGAGATAGCGGGCAGGATGCGTAAAAAGGTGTACCCTTCTTACAAAAAACCCTCCTGTCAGGTAAGCAACAACTATCGAAACAAATAAACCTACGATTATATGCTGCCAATCAGGCACCCAGTTTAATAAAATCCAGCCAATAAACGATAATAAGAATAATACGATTCTGTTTTTCATCCTAATTTCCTAAAGTTTTAATACTTTTCGGTAGCCTTATCTTATAGCTCCAAAAACAATCCTGGCATATTCCTGGCCGTGCAACGCTGCATCTCCGGCCACCTCAAGAAACTCGCCGTAGACTGGCGGCATCAAAAGAAGAGCCCCGAACAAACAAATGATTGCCAATATAGTCATTGAAAACTTCATAAAGAATGGTACTTCTTTTACATGAGCGAGCGTTGCTTTTAATTCTCCAAAAAATCCATACCTTTGGACCTTCATAAATGAGGACAGTGTCAAGATGCTGGCTAAGACAGCCCAGGATGCGTATACAAAATGCTGCGCCTGTATGCACGCAAGTATAATAATCAATTTACTCCAAAAACCATTAAAAGGCGGTATGCCCGAGATAGACATGCTGGCTACAAGCGAGGTATTGGCTGTAACAGGCATCTTCTCTTTCAGGCCCCCCATTTTCTGCAAATCTTTCGTGCCTGTAGAATATTCGACTGCTCCGGAATTCAAGAATAAAAGAGATTTAAATACAGAGTGGTTCAACAAATGAAAAAGGCCTCCCAATATTCCAAGAGGCGTGCCTAGTCCGATCCCAAGCACCACATAACCGATCTGACTTATAGAATGATACGCCAAAAGCCTCTTAATGTCCCACTGACCGAGCGCTAAACACACACCGACAATCATAGACAGGGCTCCCAATGTCATCAATACGCTTAAGATCTGCTGGTTCACGCCTAAGACATTAAAGAATATCCTTATTATCGCATAGACTCCCAGTGATTTAATAAGAACACCTGAAAGCATTGCTGAAATAGGCGCAGGCGCGGACGGATGGGCATCAGGAAGCCATGCGTGGAAAGGAACAAGCGCTGATTTCAGACCAAAGCCCATAAAAAACAAAACACTCACCAATAAAACTATGTGAGAAGGGCCTCTCTTAGCCAGCTCCATTGACATATCAGCCATATTTAATGTAGAGGTAAAGCTGTATAAAAATACAATACCTAATAATATAAAACTGGACGCGACTGTTCCCATTACTGCGTATTTAAAGGACGCTTCCAGCTCTTCATGCTCAGTGCCAAATGCGACAAGAGCGTAGCTTGAAATAGCAGCGATCTCAAGGAATACATACAGGTTAAACATGTCACCGCTTATTATCACCCCATTCATGCCGGCGACCATCAATAAAAACAAACTATAAAAATTCCATTTCTCGGTATATTTTTCCATATAATCTATTGAATACACGCTAACCAGGAATGCTATAACATTAACGGTGACCAGCATAAACACCGTAAGTCCGTCCATGACCATTGAGATGCCTAAAGGCGGCGCCCACCCGCCTACTTTATATACAATAACACCGCTCTGCCTGAATAGGATTATAGAATATACTGAAATAAAGGCCAATGCGAACGTGGCAACGCTGGAGAGAATATCCGAGAGGCCTTTTATCTTTTTACCGATAAGGGAGTTTAAAAACGCGGCCCCTAGCGGTATAGCAACAAATAATGGCAATAAATGCTGTGACATAAATTATCCTTACTAATCAGCCTTTTAACCTGCGTATCTTTGTAATATCAAAGGTGCGGTATTTTTCGTATACCCTTATTGCAATAGCTGCTATTAAAGCAGTCACCGCAAGACCTATGACTATAGCGGTTAAAACCAATGCCTGCGGTAAAGGATCGACCATATTAACAACGCTTTGATCCGAAGAATGTATTGGCGCGCGTCCATGCATCCTGTAAGCGATCAATACAAAAAACAGGTTCACTGCGTACTCTGTTATGGCTATCCCTATAATGATCTTTATAAGGTTCCTTTTTCTAAGTATGCAATAAATCCCTATAGAAAAAAGCACAAGGCACAAAAAATAAATACTCATCTCTCGTCACCTTCTTTGAATATTTTAAATGACACTAGAATAAAGAATATAATAAAAAGGCCTGCTCCTACTTTAAAGCTTATGGCCACATTATATAAAGGAATAAGTCCTGAGCTAAAAAGATCGAAAGGCTTGCCTTTTGAGAGAAAATTTAAAAAGAAATATCCGCTTCCTATGCCTAGGACAGCAAGGCTGATAAAAATTATAGCGCCCAGGCTTTCAAAAAAAGAAGCGACGCTCTTATTTATCTTTTTAAGAGCGGCTTCCTTTCCAAACGCGAGTATGATATGGATAAAGGAAAGCGCGATGATTACGCCTCCTGCAAAGCCCCCGCCAGGAGAGATATGACCGTGTGAGACGATATATACCCCAAAAAGCATTATCAACCCTACAGTCAAACGGGTAATCACCTTTACTATTAAAGTCATTCCTTTTTCTTGGCTTTTTTCTTTCATAGCCCCCATGCCCTATCTCTTTTGATCACTTCTTTCTTCCTATGCTCCGCATAACTGCCAGGACACCCATAACAGCCGTAAAAAGGATCGTGGCTTCTCCCAGCGTATCATATGCCCGGTAATCCAGAACTATGGCGGATACCAGATTGGTCGCGCCTGTCTGCTCCAGCCCATGGCTCAAAAAGCTATTGGATATCTTCATGATAGGGTTTCCAAATTGCGGCAGGTCCTTTATGCAAAAATACCCAAAACCTAAAAACACGACTAGAAACAGAAATGTTACTATGGTATTAAAAAACCAGCGCCCGCTGCTGGAAAACGGGAGATCCTTTCTGATAGTGGCCCTTATTAATATGATTATGCATAATATCTCGACCACGAGCTGCGCTATCGCAAGGTCAGGCGCCTTCAAGATCAAAAAGGCGAGTGATAGCCCAAGGCCCACGGTGCCTACTGCAATAACTGAGGATAAGAGATCCTTTGTCTTTACTGCGATCATCGCGCCTATGATCATAAATATCAAAATAACCTGCAGCTCAAGCATTATCCCTTACCTCACAATAGTAAAAAGAAATATCATCATACCTAATAAACACCACACGAGATACGTCGGCAACACTCCGTTATGTAAATACTGGAATATGCGGATAAAGAAAAAGACTGCCTTCTTCCCCTGTTCGTAGATATCAAATGCCTTTCTCTCAGCCTTTTCATAAAAACCTTTGATTAGAGGTAGTTCCTTTATTGTGTTATAAAATTCCGTACCGGAGAGCCTCATGTCTTCTTCAAGGTCCTCGCCTCCTATATAAGCGCCTGTCTGTCTTATACCTTTAAAATTTCCTAATAAATATATCAGAAGGCCTACGCCAAGCCCTACCACTAAAAACAACGTGGCCTTTAGAGACGGCCATATACCGATCAATCTTAAATCATCAGGTAAAGCAGGGACTATGATATGTTTTAAAGGGACAAGATACGCGAATACCCCGAATACAATACAAAGGCCCGCGAGGATCAAGGGCGGGAGCCACATTGACCAAGAAACTTCGTTCCTTGAGGGTTTTTCCTCTTTAGATTTACCTAAAAATATCGCGTGGATAAGCTTTATAAAAGAGGCAAGGGTCAAGCCGCTTCCAAACATGGCGGCTACTATGCAAAATATCCATAATACCCCGCCATCCGAAGAGCCTTTTTCGATCAAGCCCTGATAAACCATCCATTTTGAGAAAAATCCATTAAAAGGCGGAACGCCTGATATCGCAAAAGAAGCAACTAAAGTTGTAACGAACGTCACCGGCATTATTTTTGCAAGACCGCCAAGAGAATCAAGCTTTGATGTTTTTGTTTTATATTCTACGTTCCCTCCTGAAAGAAACAAGCAGCATTTGTAAATCGCGTGGTTAACCATATGAAAAAGCCCGCCTGCAATACCTATAATACTTCCTGTGCCCAGGCCAAGCACCATATAGCCTACCTGGCTCACTGCATGGTAACCCAAAAGCTTCTTAAAATCGTGCTGTACAAGCGCCATCATTACCGCTGCCACTATAGTAACCGCGCCTACCACCATAAGAAGCGCGTAGCAAAAACTATCCAATATAAAGAGATTCAAGACCAATCTCGCCAGTAAATATATCCCGAGCAATTTATCAAGGCTGGCCGGTAAAAATGCAGTTACAGGTATAGGCGCCTCTTTTGCCGTATCAGGTATCCATGTGTGAAAAGGCATTGCCCCTGCCTTTGCAAGCGCGCCTGTGGCTATCAACAAAAATGCCCAGAAAGAAAGCGGATTGTCTACGGTTATCTTTATACTGCTTAAGGTCAAACTTCCTGTAATAAGCCATGCGATAGCAAAGCCCAAAATCATAAGGCTGTCTGAGCCGCCTATTATAATAAAGGTCTTTTTGCTTATTCCTGCCGCAGCCGGCCCACCCGCGTTAATCAGCATAAAAAGAGTAAACCCGAGAAAGCCCCAGGCAACAAGAAGAACTATCACGCTATTCGAAACTGCCGCAAGTATAGAAAATCCAATCGTCCATATAATATTCGCGTAGTATGAGCGAAATTGTTTATAAGAGGCCATAAAACGCAATGAATACAATGTCACCAATGCCCCGAAAAATCCTATGCCCAGCACAATAAAGGAACTACCTCTAATCAAAGGTTTTTATGAAAAGGCTGAGAGAAAG
>JBHPFI010000016.1:0-31027 GCA_042572045.1 Candidatus Omnitrophota bacterium | reverse complement strand
TACCTAAAGTGGTCGAATACATAGCATCGTACGCACCATACGGCGCAGGGTAATATGTGGTCAGGGTTATTTCTTCTGCCATGCCAGGGATGCCCATAAAAAACACAGCGATAAAAATTACGCATAAAAACGATAACATCCTTCTCATGGAATCCTCCTCTTTTAGTGACTCTGCCCTGAGCGGTCCTCACTAAAACTGCTTCAAAAACCTTAAATCGTTTTCGTAGAACAGCCTGATATCGTCTATGCCGTATTTCAACATACAAATCCTATCAATACCCATGCCGAATGCAAATCCGGTATATTTTAAAGGGTCATACTTCACAAGCTCAAAAACCCTTGGATTTATCATGCCCGCGCCCAATACCTCAAGCCAGCCTTTATAAGAACAGACTCTACAACCTTTTCCGCCACAAATAAAACATGAGATATCCACTTCTGCCGAGGGTTCTGTAAAAGGAAAATAATGCGGCCTAAATCTCATCTTCACGTCTTCTCCAAAATATTCTTTTGCAAAACGTTCCAATACGCCTTTTAAATCAGAAAATACGATGCCTTCATCAACCATAAACCCCTCTATTTGGTAAAACATGAATGAGTGGCTTGCGTCAACTGCGTCAGGCCTGTAAACCTTACCCGCATGCACGATCTGTAAAGGTGGCTTTTCCTTCTCCATCAACCTTATCTGCGCGGTAGATGTCTGACTGCGCAACAACTTGCCATTCTCAACATAAAAGGTATGAAAGGTTTCCCTCGAAGGATGATTTTTTGGTATATTAAGCGCTTCAAAATTATAAAACTCTGTTTCTACCTCGGGGCTGTCCACAGACTTAAAGCCCATACTGACAAATATCTCAATGATGTCCTCCATGGTCTTTATGAGAGGGTGCTTGTGGCCTATCTCTCTTGTTATGCCGGGAAGGGTCCTGTCATTATTCTCAAAAAGGGCCTGTTCCTCTTCTCTGAAAAAAGACTCTTTTTCGTCTATGAGAGAGGAGATCCTTTTCTTCATTTCATTGATAAAGCTCCCTGCCTTCGGCTTATCTTTTTTCGCGACATTCTTTATGTTTTTTATCGCGCTTGCGACAATCCCCTTTCTGCCAAGATACTTGATCTTGGATCTCTCCAGGCCTTCTAAGCCGCTGGTTTCTATAATCTCCTTTGTGGCCACCTTTTCTACATCCTTCAATTTGTCTAGCAATTTCATTGTTGCCCCCTTAAATGAGTACTTTTCTTTGCTTCTATGAAGGTACGAACTTATTTTTCAATATGATACTTTTTTTTAAATTTATCTAGCTTTTCATTCGAACCTATGATTACAAAAATGTCCCGCTGTTTAATGACATAGTCTGCCTTTGGAGCTACGTTTAATTCCGTAGGGCCTTCCGTAGATGACCCCTGTCTTCGTATCGCAATAATGTTAAGGTCATGCTTGGCCCTCACATCCAAGTCCCTAATGGATTTACCAATAAATTCCTTTGGAGGCACTGTCTCCATTATGCTAAATTCAGGGGAAAGCTCTATGTGCTCCAATATAGACGGCGAAATAAGCGAATTCGCAATCCTGGTTCCCATATCTCTTTCAAGGAATACCACTCTTGTCGCACCGACCTTTTCCAGCACCTTGCCGTGTTCATCTGTTACGGCTCGAGCAACAATGTGCTGAACGCCCAGTTCTTTCAAAATCAATGTTGTAAGAACAGACGCCTCTAAATTAGTGCCTATGCCTACAATCGCTATATCCACATTCATTATGCCTACGGCTTTCAGCGCCTTTTCATCTGTAGAATCAACCTGCACTGCATCTGTTACGAACTCCGACGTCTCCTGGACCAGCTCCTCGTCTTTGTCAATGGCAAGGACCTGATGACCTTTTTCGCTCAAGGTCTTAGCCACGCTCCATCCGAACCTGCCCAATCCTATTACTGCAAACTGTCTCATGGTATTCTCTCCTTTAATGAGTCCGCCTAGGCGAACGAATCACTTATGTTCGCTTCGCGCTCCATAAGTGATGGCCTTATTCACCCTACCATAACCTTTTCTTTAGGATATTTATAGAAAATCTTCTGCTCCCTCATCGTAAGCGCCAAAGCAAGAGTCAAAGGGCCAACCCTGCCGACAAACATAGTGACCATAATCAGCATCTTGCCGAACGAGCTTAAAATAGGCGTGACGCCTGTTGACAGTCCCACAGTGCTAAATGCAGACGCAACCTCAAACAATATCCTCAAAAAATAATTGGGCATTGCCTCGTTTCTGCCTTCGACAAAACTCAAAAGCATCGTAAATGCCACTATCCAAGCTAAGGCAAGGCCTGCTATCATAACTGCCTTCCTGAATATCGGCCTCGGTATAGTTCTTTTAAAAACATGGATATTCTCTTGGTTTCTCATCATGCTCCAGGCGCCAGCTACAAGGACCCCTAAGGTACAGGTCTTTATTCCCCCTCCGGTCGAGCCAGGAGACGCGCCTATAAACATTAATATTATAAGGAAAAATAACGTAGAGCTAACTAGACTATTTATAGGGACTGTACTAAAGCCCGCTGTCCTGCAAGTGACAGATTGAAAAAATGATGCCAGCATCTTGTCTTTGAACCCAAGACCGTACAATATATTGCCATTTTCCAGCAAGAAGAACAATGCCCCGCCTAAAAATAGCAGGACGAAACTCACGGTAACAGCCATCTTGGTCTGCAGGCTTATCTTTGAGAAAAGATGCATGATGTCTTCTTTTCTTTTTAAAAACAACCTTCTAAAAACCCATCTGAATATCTTTGGGATATCTATAAGCACAATAAATCCGATGCCACCCAATATAATCAAGCTAGTCATAATAACATTCACATATAGATCATGTCTGTACTTTAAAAAACTTGTCGCATTAAGAGAAAAACCGGCGTTACAAAATCCGGATATAGAATGAAATATAGAAAAATAGATGTTTCCGAATCTATTATATAAAAGCGTCGCGCCTATCGCCTCTATACAAAAGGTCAATCCTAGGATATAGAGTATAAGGGTCTTTAATCCCTGCACGCTGTGATGGTCCAACGCGGTTTTTATAACAACATTCTCCCGAAGCGTGAGCCTTCTGCCAAAAAGAATCGCAAAGAAAGTGGACAACGTCATTATGCCCAATCCGCCTATTTGTAATAGTAGGAGTATGACCGTTTGTCCAAAACGGGAAAAATCGCTCCCTGTGTCTTTCACGATGAGCCCTGTGACACAAGTAGCGCTTGTTGCAGTAAAAAATGCGTCTATTGCGCCTATAGATGTTCCATTGCTGGAACTCTGTGGCAAGGATAAAAGAAAGGCGCCTATAAGAATCGTTATAAGAAAGCTAAATATTAATATTTGCGTGGGTTTTAAATTGCGCATGCTCCCTCGTTTCGCTCGAACAATACAGATCCTGCGCTCTAGTATATATTGTAATTAACTTGTGTTATTACTTGCTCTTCCGAACGCTTTCCACCAGCTTCTTAAATGCCGGCGCGTCGCTAACTGCAAGATCAGCAAGGATCTTTCTGTTAAGACGCACTTTTGAATCTGCCAGGGCCTTTATAAACCTGCTGTAGGAAAGGCCTAGCTCCTTACATGCATTGGAAATCCTTAGGATCCAAAGCCTTCTAAAAGTCCTCTTTTTAGCGCGCCTATCTCTTGTGCCATAGGCCAGGGCCTTGTTTACTGACTCCATTGCAATTCTGTGCCACTTACTCCTCCCGCCGCGCTGGCCTTTTGCCATCTTTGAAACCTTTTTCCTGCGCGCCCTTGATGCTGGTCCGTATTTTACGCGTGACATGTTAATACCCCTTTCTTACCCGTATGGTAATAGTTTTTTGGTTACCTTGGCTACCCTTCCCACAATAGTTACGCTTTTCCTCATGCCCCGCTTTCGGTTGGCAGATTTGGATGTCAGTAAATGACGCCTCCCTGGCTTAAATCCCTTGAGCTTGCCTGTTTTTGTCACCTTAAATCGCTTCTTAGCGCTTTTATTTGTTTTCAGCTTTGGCATATTCTTGTCTCCTTATGACAACGTTTATATAGAACACTGTATACTAAGAGTATCCAGAGTATCCTTGGTAAGGCTAGGTTTATCCGCTGAAGGCAAAGTTCCGCCTTCAACATCTATTTTACATTTTGTCCTGCTGTACGCGGTATAAAATTTATAATAATAGTCCTGCCTTCTCGCACAGGGCCCCTTTCGACTTCTCCAACATCCAGCACCTCAGAGACCATTCTATCCAGACGCTTTTTCCCGATCTCAATATGACTCATCTCTCTGCCCCTGAATGTCATTGTAACCTTTGCCTTGTCCCCTCTTGTTAAAAATCGCTTTAGATGATGAAGTTTAACCTGATAGTCATGTTCTTCTATCCTGGGTTTCATCTTTATTTCTTTTAAATGCACAACCTTATGGTGCTTTCGGGCCTCTCTTGCCTTTTTTTCCTGGTCGTACTTATATTTACTATAATCCATTATACGACAGACTGGGGGCGTTACTTGCGAAGCCACCTCTACCAGATCAAGGTCAAGCTCTTGGGCTCTTTGCAATGCATCCTGGGTAGGCACAATACCCATCTGTTCTCCGTCAGGGCCTATCAATCTGACCTCTTTTATTCTTATCCTTTGATTTATTCTTAACTCGCGCGGAATACCTATCACCTCCCTTTATATATTGCTTCGGATTTTAATTTTCTATTTTCTATCTCCGGTCTCTTTCTTGATTCTTTTCAAAAATTCCTCTAACTTCAATGTGCCAAGATTGCCATCTTTTCTCGCCCGAAGCGAGACTGTGCCCCCTTCTTTTTCTTTATCACCTACTATCAACATATACGGAATCTTATTTAATTCCGCCTCTCTTATTTTATACTGTAATTTCTCGTTTCTTTTGTCAGACTCTACCCTTATACCCTGGCCTTGCAACGTACTAAAAATCGTGTCTGCATAATCATGCGCCCTATCAGTAATCGGGATCACTACCGCCTGCACAGGGCACAGCCACACAGGAAACGCTCCTGCATAATGCTCTATAAGGGTCCCTATAAAACGCTCTATGCTGCCTAATATAACCCTGTGCAACATAACAGGCCTTTCCTTTTTGCCCTCATTGGAGATATATGTTAAGCCAAATTTTTCAGGTAGGGCAAAATCGCATTGCACGGTTGCACATTGCCATGCCCTGCCCAAGGCATCTTTTACCATGATATCTATCTTCGGGCCGTAAAATGCCCCTTCTCCTTCATTGACTTCATGCTTCATCTTCTCTGAGTCAAGCGCATTCTTAAGGGCCTCTGTTGCGCGCTCCCATATCTCAAGACTGCCAATATACTTGGGCGGCCTTGTGGAAAGAGCTATCTCATAATCAGTGAATCCAAAAACCTTCATTGTGTCTATAACAAAATCTATCACGCCTACAATCTCATCCCTGATCTGCGAAGGAAGACAAAATATATGCGCGTCGTCTTGGGTAAAGCCTCTCACCCTCAAGAGGCCATGCAACACGCCTGATTTCTCTCTTCTGTGCACATTGCCCAGTTCAAAATATCGTATCGGCATATCCCTGTAGCTTCTTATCTTTGATTTATAAATAAGCATATGGGCAGGGCAATTCATCGGCTTTATCACATATTCTTCGTCTTCGACCTTGAATATATACATGTTTTCTTTATAGTAATCATAATGTCCTGAGGTAACCCATATGTCAGACTTCAGGATATGTGGCCCCATTACAAACTGATATCCACGCCGCAAGTGCTCCTTCTTTATATAATCCTCTATCAGCATCCTCAAAAGAGCGCCTTTTGGATGATAAAATACAAGGCCTGGCCCTATATCATCGTGTATGCTAAATAGCTCCAGATCCTTGCCAAGCCTTCTATGATCCCTCTTTTTTGCCTCTTCTCTCAAATACAAGAATCTTTTTAAATCATCCTTGCTATCAAAACACGTGCCATATATACGCTGAAGCATAGGATTTGTTTCAATGCCGTGCCAGTATGCGCCTGCTATGCTCAGAAGCTTAAAGGCCTTTATCTCGTCTGTAGTCTTAACATGCGGGCCTTTACACAAGTCAACAAACTTTCCGTGCCTGTAAATAGAAACCGTTTCTGAATCGAGATTATTTATAAGCTCGTTCTTGTAAGGCTCTTTTTTAAATAATTTAAGAGCGTCTTTTTTGGAAAGCTCTTCCCTCTTAAACTCCAGGCCTTCTTTGATAATCTTTGCCATCTCTTTTTCTATACTTGAAAGGTCCTCTGGGACAAAAGCTTCGGCGTTGTCAAAATCATAGTAAAAACCATTCTCAATAGCAGGGCCTATACCCAGCTTGACCTTTGGAAAAAGCCTTTTAACAGCATCTGCCATTACATGTGAACAACTGTGTCGTAATGCGTCTAAATTCTTGGTCATATGTTAGTCTCGCTATTCGCTCGGCGCTCGCTCGTTTCGAGGCCTCCTCGTTTCAAGTCCTCTCAGACACAAACTAATAAAAACAAATGGTGGGCCCAACAGGACTCGAACCTGTGACCTCTTCCATGTCAAGGAAGCGCGCTAACCAACTGCGCCATGAGCCCAGATACTCATAATACTTTTTCAAACACCCAGTCTGCTTCTACAATTTCTGCGAAGCAGACTGGTGCCGGGGGAGGGACTCGGACCCTCAAGGTCTTTTGGACCGCAGGATTTTAAGTCCTGTGCGTATGCCAATTTCGCCACCCCGGCAGAAACTGTTTCCAATACAATTTTGGAGGCGACGACCGGAATCGAACCGGTGAATAAGAGTTTTGCAGACTCCCGCCTTCCCCCTTGGCTACGTCGCCTTAAATGAACGCTTCATCCGCTTCGGGCGGGGAATTTCACCCTTGACATTTTTTGTTATTATAAAACTAACTATCGCCCGTTACTTTCCTAATAACTCCAAAAAATGTCAAGGATTAGTTCGGACTTATGACCCGCCGCGGCGTGTCATATCCTCACTAAAAAAACAAAAACGTGTAACCTCTAAGAAAGATAGCTACACGTTGTTAAAAAAATTTACTTTCATTCAAAACGGCGGAGCCCATTTCCCGCCAGAAGCAGAGCTCCACTTTGTGTGCCCGCCAACATACAATACATTGCCGCCCCGGCTCTTATGATTCTCCGGCTTATCGCAAGCTATAGGGGTGACAGAATCCTCTGATTCTGTGAGGCCTGGCTGATATAAATAATCTCCATTATCAGCAACATCAGGGATATTGCTATTGCTCGATGGGCATTTAAAGATCTCTAATGTATCAATATATCCGCCGTCTACGAGGTCTTGAGCCGACTCCGGGAATCTTTCCATATTGTCTGTGGCGTAGAGATGCAACGCGATTCCTATCTGTTTTAGATTGTTCATACAACTCGTACGCCTTGCTCTCTCGCGGGCCTGGCCAATAGTTGGAAGGAGCATGCCTGCTAGTATGCCTATGATGGCTATTACAACCAATAATTCGATGAGGGTAAACCCCTTTTTCTTCACTCCAGCCTCCACATGTTTCTGGTTACTGATTACTCTTTAAATACCACAGCTTTTCAATTTTGTCAAGCAAAACATGGGCTATAAAGGTCTTGTTTTTGTGCCTTATTTCTTGTTTGCATCCGTATCTATCAATTATATATACATCTAACTTATTGTCTCCAAATACGTTACGTTGTTTTGTCAGTCGATTGGCCACTACGAGATCTAACCTTTTGGCCTTTAATTTCTCGCATGAGTTTCTGACCAGATTTTCTGTCTCCAAGCTAAACCCTATAAATAACTTATCTTTCTTATACCTGGAGGCATCTTTAAGTATGTCTTTATTGGAGACTAGCTCCAATAATATTCTCTTTTGTCTTTTTATCTTGCTCTTGAAGACGGATCTTGCTCTAAAATCACCCACAGCAGCGCACATTATAAGGCAATCAGCGTTCTTAAGCTCTTTTTTTAGAGCTTTTAATAAATCATCCGCTGTGCTGATTGATATAATTTTCTTTATCCTTGGTAGTTCAAGTTTGGTAGGTCCGCTTATAAGCGTAACAATATGTCCCCTTCTGGAGGCGCATTCAGCTAATTTATATCCCATATATCCTGTGGATCTATTGGAAATAAATCTTACAGGGTCTATTGGTTCAAGAGTTGGACCAGCAGTAATTACTATCCTAATAACCGCCTCATTTCAAATGAGCACGCGACTTATGGAGTGAGTGAATATAAGTCACTGTGCGAATTTGACCCGCCCTAGACGGATAACCGCCTTATTTCTTTCACTATTGTCTCTGTATCCTGTATATGTCCTATACCTTCACAACCGCAGGTAAGTTTTCCCTTAATAGGCCCTGTGAAATAATAGCCGGCCTTTTTTAATTTCTCGATATTTTCTTGGACGATCTTGTTTTCGTACATACCTTTGTTCATCGCCGGCACAAACAAGACAGGCGCGCATGTAGCGCATATAGTGCACGTAAGCATATCATCGCATATACCATTTGCAACCTTTCCAATAATATTCGCCGTGGCCGGCATAACGGCTAAAAGGCTTGCCTTTTGCGCTAAAGAAATATGCGCTGTGTCCCATTGCTCTGGCAATCCAAATAAATCAGCTGTTATGACCTTATTCCCGGAAACCGCCTGGAACAAAATAGGCCTTATAAACTGCTCCGCCTCCTTTGTCAAGACAACTTCTACAGATACCCCAAGCCTGCGAAGCGCCCTTATCACATCAATGGCCCTATAGCATGCAACACTAGCAGTAACACCAATAATTACGTTTTTCTTTTTCATAAGATTTGCCAAATAATCTCAAAGCTATTCTTTGTGTTCTTTCATTTTATAACTGATCTTCCCTTCACCTATCTCTTCTAGCGCAATCGTTGAGAACTTCTTTGATTTAGTCTCAATAAGTTTCTGCGAGCCATTATTGAGCTCTACTGCCCTTTTTGCGGCAAGCAGCGTGATCTTATAAATACTGTTTCCGTTCCTGAAAGTCTTTCCATGCGACACATATGACATTGCAAAATCTCCTTTAAAATCGTTACTTAATCCTGCATCTCTCCGCGATCACAATAGACCGCAGATTCTCAAGCGCTGATTCCAATACATCATTGACAACAAGATAATCATATTTAGATAAATATGACAATTCCTTTTTAGCGACTTTTAATCTTTTCGCAATCTCTTTTTTAGAATCGGTGGAGCGGTCATATAATCTCTTTTTCAACATCGCCTTGGACGGAGGCAGAATAAATATATAAACCGCCCTCATCTTGGATCTCTTTATCTTCATCGCGCCCTGTACATCTATGCTCAAAAGTACATCCTGGCCTTTTTTCAGAATGTGGCCAACGTATTTTTTAGGCGTACCATAATATTCCTCAAAAACCTTTGCCCATTCTAGAAATTCGTTCCTCTTTTTCCGCTTTAAAAATTCCCTTTTTTCTATAAACAGGTAATCAACCCCATCTTTTTCTCCGACGCGGGGAATCCTTGTTGACATAGAAATCGAACGGTTCAATCCGCTTAAAGAATCCACAAGCCTTTTGCATAAAGTGGTCTTGCCTGAACCAGAAGGAGCTGATATTATAAAAAGTGTGCCTTTTGTCTCCATAAATTTATTCCACGTTCTGCGTCTGCTCGCGCATCTTTTCTATCTCGCTTTTTATGTCCACGACAAAACCGGATATCTTCACGCTGCCTGCCTTTGATCCAAGCGTATTTATCTCTCTCTGCAATTCTTGCAATATAAAATCCAATCTCCTACCAGCTTCCTTAGCCGAGCCAAGCGTGTCCCTTAGTGCCTTGAGGTGGCTCTTCGCGCGGGTTATCTCTTCTGAGACATCACATTGTCTGGCAAATATAGCCAGCTCTGTTTCCAATCTCGATCTATCTATCTCATAATCACGGCGTTTTACCACGTCCTTTATCCTGGAATCCAGTTTAGCTTTATACTCGGAAACAAACCCCGGCATCAACCTGGCTATCTTATTGACAGAATTCAATATCTTGTCTATCCTTTTTGCCAGATCCCTGTAAAGCGCCCTGCCTTCCTTTGCCCTCATTCTATCGCAGTCAAAAACAGCCTTTTTTACAGCCTGTGCGACTGCGGGCCACATCGAATCCGCATCATATTCTGGATGTTCCTGAATAATAACATCGGGAAAGGAAAGTATATGGGATAATTTTACTTCATCTTTTAATCTGAATTTATTGTTTATCCTGCTCAGCATTTTATGATATTTTTCTATTGCCTTATCGTCGATCTTTATCGAATCAAAACCCTTTTCGGTCCTGCGATGCGAAAGAGAAAAGTTTACCTTGCCACGCTTTACATATCTGTGGATATAATTTTTTACCTTACCCTCGAGCTGGCTGAGGCTATTCGGCATTCTTGAAGACACATCAAAATATCTGTGATTTACAGCGCGCATCTCTACTACAAATCTGCCGAACTTGCCTTTTGATTCTCCTTTTCCAAAACCGGTCATGCTTTTAATCATATGAGCACCTGGTTACGCCCAAATTCTCTTTTTTTGTTTTTCAACAATCGCGGTTTTTGCCGGATATAAATCTACGATTATCTCATCGGGTTTAAACCAAAGCTTTATTTCGCGCGCTGCCTCTTCTTTATTTGTAGAGGCATGAAGCACGTTCTCATAGAGGCCTTTCGTCGTGATCCTACCGTAAGAACCCCTGATAGTGGTTGCCTCTGCTTCCTCTGGGTTTGTAACTCCGGCAAGCCGTCTGACCTTTTTGATAGCATCCTCGCCCCAATATACCATAGCCATGACCTTGTGCCTATCATGCAATTCTCCCTGTATATATTTAATAAGTTCGTCGAAAAACGGCCTGTCTTTCATGTACTTATAATGCTCTTGGGCAAGCTTTTTGCTCACCCTAACCATTTTAGCTGCAACAATTTCCAGCTTTGACTCTGACAGTCTCGTAAGGATATTGCCTGTAAGAGATTTCTTGAGCCCATCCGGCTTGATAAGAACTAAGGTTTGTTGGCCCATAACACACTCCTCATTAAAGATTGATTATTTTCTTAACCTATTGATTTTAAAAGAGTTAGAATGCGTTCTAAATCTCTGTCAGAATAAAATTCTATTTCTATCCTGCCGCCTTTTTTTGAGCTTACAATCTTCACCTTTGTTCCCAAAATATCCCTTAATTTCTCTTCTATAGATATTAGATTAGGGTCTTTATCTTGTATTTTTTTCTTTGAATGAGGGGCCATCTTTTTCGCGTATCTCTCTGTTTCTCTTACAGATAAGTCATTTTTTATAATCTTTGTGCAAAGCCTTGTTTGTTCTGATGTATCAGGTAAACCAAGCATTGCCCTGGCATGGCCCATTGAAATTGTTCCACGTGAAACATATTCTTGAATTTTCTGTGGCAGTTTTAATAATCTAAGCATATTCGCTACAGTTGCTCTGTCCTTCCCAATGGTGTCAGCTATATTCTCCTGGGTCAGGTTGAATTCGTCTAATAGCCTCTTATATGCCTTTGCCTGGTCAATTGGATTAAGGTCTTCTCTCTGTATATTCTCTATGATGGAAAGCTCTAAGGAGTCTAGGTCAGATACATCTTTGATTATAGCTGGCACCTGGTTTAGGCCGAGCATCTTTGCAGCCCTGAACCTTCTCTCTCCTGCAATTAACTCATATTCTCCTTGCTTAGACCTTACAAGAACCGGCTGTATAAATCCTTTTTCTTTTATTGAAGCAGCAAGATCTTTTAATGACCTCTGATCAAAATCCTCTCTAGGCTGATACTTATTAGCCTTTATCCTATCTATAGAGATATTGGCTATCCCTTGTTGTACTTTTGATGTTAGAACCTGGACTCTGCCTGATTTTCCATCAGCCTGCTTTAGGTTGCCAAGCTCTGCTTTATCTGGTATTAACGCTCCTAATCCTTTTCCGAGAACTTTCTTTTCCATTCTTTTATTTCCTCCTTAAGTAAGGATCATATAGCAGTTTCCATGCCTGGGGCCTCACAACCTAATATCCTCGCTTATTGGCTCTTTTAAGATCTCGCTAGCAAGAAACGAGTATCTCTTTGCGCCAATCGAAGCTTTATCATACATATGTATTGGTTTCCCAAAACCTGGCGCCTCACTTAATCTGATACTTCTTGGTATAATCGTCTTAAAAACCTTGTCTTTAAAAAATTGCCTTGTTTCGTCGATAACCTCGGAAGTAAGATTTGTCCTGTAATCAGCCATTGTCAACAATACGCCTTCTATTGTTAACCCAGGATTCAGATTGTCGCGTACAAGATTTATAGTGTTCAGCAACTGGCTAAGGCCCTCTAATGCGTAATATTCACATTGGATAGGTATAAGCACTGATTTAGCTGCTGTCAAGGCATTAATAGTTAAAAGGCCTAGCGAGGGAGGAGAGTCAATCAGAATAAAATCATAATCATTTTCTATGTCCTTAAGCGCGTTTTTAAGCCTATATTCCCTGTTCATCAGGCTTATAAGCTCTATCTCTGCGCCAGTAAGATTTATGCTTGATGGGATCAATCTAAACTCGGACATGTAAACGTCCTGGATAACATCGTGCGCCTGAAAACCGTTAATTAAAACATCATATATATCTTTCTCTAATTTTGTCTTGTCCACACCCAAGCCGCTTGTAGTGTTGGCCTGAGGATCAAAGTCGATCAATAAAACTTTTTTATTTTTATGCGCAAGATAATACCCTAAATTTATAGCTGTCGTGGTCTTGCCAACGCCTCCTTTTTGATTGCAAATAGCTATTATTTTACCCATTGATATTTATTCCCGCAAAGTCCCCACCGTGGTGGGGGAGGCTAAGAAGAACCGTATCACTACCGTATCATTATTTTCGTAACTTCTTCTTTACCTTTACTTTAGCCAATTTAGACCCATGCATGCTAAACAAGCCTTTATGTTCTTCTCTAAGGACTTGTATGTCTACCTGCGATTTATTAAGACCCAATTTATCAAGGGCGATTTTGATTGCCTCTGGCGCAGTCCCGGCTTCTATTTCTATTTCATTTGGCGTTTGTTTGTTTCGGATACTATCTTTCATCATGATAAGGGAATCATGCCTTCCTTAATGAAAAAAACTGCAATGCGCTCGTCATCAGCGTATTGGTAAGCCAGTACAATACAAGGCCTGAAGGCAACGAATAAAAGATAAACCCAAACACAATAGGCATGACAGAGGTCATCATCTTCTGCTGCTCTGTCTGCGCAGCGCTTGTTTTTGCCTGAGACATCTTCTGTTGTATTATCATAGCACCTATCATTAAGATTGGCAACAGATTTATCGTGTTTCCAAGGAAGGGTAGGCTAGTCGGGAGATGAAAAGCGGCATCTGGCATAGACAGATCTTTTATCCATAAAAAAGTCGCGCCTTTAAGCTCAACCGACCTCATGAGGGTCTGATAGAGTGAAATGAATATGGGCATCTGTAACAACATCGGCATGCAACCACCCATTGGATTTACATTATACCGTCGGTAAATCTCCATTATTTCCTTGTTCAATTTATGGGGGTTGTCTTTATGCTGCGAGCGCACCTTTTCTATGTGCGGCTGCAATTCCTGCAGCTTGCGCATTGATTTTAGGCTTTTGAACGAGAGGGGATACAATAAAAGACTGATACAACACGTTAATAATAATATGGCTACCCCGTAATTATGGGATATGCTATAGAAAAATTTCAAGACGCTGAGGAGCACGAGGCTTATGCTTGTAAAGAACCCAAAATTCAAGGCCTTACCAAAACTTTTGCCCACCTTTGTCAATTCATTGCCTTCCGTAGGTCCTATATAAAAAAGAAAATCATAGGTTTTTGTTTCCCCGGGGAGGAGCCTTTCGTCATCAATAATAAAACCTATCACAGGAGCGCTGTCTATACTTTTAGTAAAGACGCCGCTTGGTATGAAATCTGGCTTTGCTATTATAGAGTAATATTTATTTTTTAACGCGAGCCATTCTATGTTGTCTTTATATAACCTCTTGTACTGTTTAAAGTTACCACTTGCTATCCTTTTTAAACTACCATCCTTGTATAAAACGTCTGCCCCTATATATCTTGATTCGTATATTTCTTTATTGGAAATTCTTGATGCGGTTGTAATCTCAAATGATAAATGTTGTGCTAGACCGGAATTGTTCGTTATTTTTATAGACGCCTCTAATGCGTAATGATCTTCTAAAAAGCTTACATATTTTTCTATTTTCAGCCCATTGGTCTCTGCATAAACAGATCTTGTTTCTCTATTAATTGCAAATGGTTGTGAAGAAAGACCGGCCAAAACACCTTTCCCTTCCATTGAAAGAATCCCTGATTCATAAATAGCATCATCTACAATATCTATATCAAGTCTTTTCCCATCCTTTATTGTAATCTTCTGTATTCCCCCACCTATATTGGAGATATTTACACCATATCGATCGTTGGCAAAAACTCTGGAGAATGAGCCAGGGGGGAGAGAGGTCTTTTTTATCTCCTTATGCGTGTTTTTTGTATATTTGTTGATAACTTCTTGTGTTTCAATAGGTTCTGAATATGATATAGTATGGTCGGGCCGGGTCTGAGCCGGAGGATTAATCTTTGCCATAAAAAACGGATACACCAACATGACTATAATCGAAAGCGCTACTGCAATCAAGAGTCGTTTTTCCATGTTTAATGAACACTTTGTCCGCAGTGGCGAACAAATCTCCTTTCTTTAACTTCTTTGAAGGCGTGAATTTGATAGGGGTCGTAACCACCTTTAAACAGTGGGTTGCATCTTAGAATTCTCAAAAATCCCTTTAACAATCCTAACAAAACACCTTTGTGCTCTATTGCCTCAAGCGTGTATTCCGAACACGAAGGATAGTAGCGGCATTTATATAACATAAATGATGATATATAGTTATGGTAAAACTTTATGCTATTTATTAATAGCGATTTTTTTAAAGGCATTGGTTATTTCTCTCTCTATGGCAGTAGATTTTGTATGTTTTTTAAGATTTGTACCCAGGATTACAATATCATAACCGCCTGGCAATAAATGTTTTGTCTTCCTATATGCCTCTCTCAAAAGCCTTCTGAATCTATTTCTCAGAACAGCTTTCTTATTATGCAATCTTTTTCTGCTTATGAACGCAACTCTATTGAGATGAGAACCGGTGTTTCTTTTTAGCAGGTATATGTGAGTTAAACTGCATTTAAAAGGGGCGCCTTTATCAAAAACGTCTCTTATTAAGTCGTTCTTTTTAAGATGCTCTTTCATTGTGAAAGAGTTTTGCTTCATTAAGAGCTTAGCCTTTTCCGTCCTTTTTGCCGTCTGCGCTTTAAAATAGCCCTGCCTTTGGCAGTACGCATCCTGCGCCTGAATCCATGTTTACGCTTTCCCTTTAGAACACTCTTCTGGACAAGCCGTTTCTTCACAGTAATGCCTCCTTGGGTAAGTGCACTATTATAACATATCGACCTTTATCGTCAAGGGAAAAATGCGCGGTTAGTGTATTATATGCGATGTCCAAAGATTTTTCCAAGATTTCTCTTGAAAATACAATTTGCGCCTGTTATAATAGCTTGAATTTATTGCCATATTTTGGGCTTATTTATGACTGCTGACTTACCTAATATCTGGGACAAAGTCCTTGACTACACAAAACAGGAAGTAGGGGAAAGGGCCTTTGAAAATTGGTTCACACAGACCAAGCTCGCTTCGATCACAGAAGAAGGGCTTGTGATAGAGGTGCCCTCTAACTTTCTAAAGGACTGGATCTACGACCATTACCGGGATATATTAGACATATCTATATTAAAAACTATCGGCAAGGTAATCCCGATAAAATTCGAGATAAAAGAGACTGCTAAAACAAGTTTGCTTGACGCTGTAAAAAAAAATAGCGTCCCTGAAAAACCAGTACAAAAAAAACCATTCTATTTAAACCCAAGATATACGTTTGAAGGTTTTGTCGTAGGCCCATCAAACCGCTTCGCGCACGCAGCGACCCTCGCAATCGCTGAATCCCCTGCAAAGGCATACAACCCGCTATTTATCTATGGTGGGGTAGGGCTAGGAAAAACTCATTTGATGCAAGCGGCGTGCAATTACTTATCCGAGACACATAACAAATTAAAGCTCTTCTATATATCCAGCGAAAGCTTCACCAATGAACTTATAAACGCCATTCAAAATAGAACCACGCCCAAGTTCAGGGAGAAATACAGAAATGTTGACGTATTGTTGATAGATGACATACATTTTATAGCGGGCAAAGAGGCCACGCAGGAAGAGTTCTTCCACACATTCAACACCCTCTATGACGCGCACAAGCAAATAGTCCTTTCGAGCGACCGGGCGCCGAAGACCATACCTGGGCTAGAAGAAAGGCTGGTCTCCAGGTTTGAATGGGGGCTTGTCACAGATGTGCAACCGCCTGACCTTGAAACGCGCATAGCCATACTTAAAAAAAAGGCTGAAAGAAACGGCGTAACGCTACCAGAAGACCTTATGTACTTTATAGCCGAAAGAATAAAAACCAACATACGGGAACTCGAAGGCGCCCTCATAAAGATAATAGCCTATTCCTCTCTGGAAAACAAAAAAATAACCCTCGAGCTCGCAAAGGATGTCCTGAAGGATGTCCTGATAGAGCAAGAGAAAAAGATATCCGTAGAGAGCATCCAAAAAAAAGTAGCTAATTACTTCGACATGAAGCCCTCTGACATGAAGGCTAAAAAAAGGCACAGACAGGTGGCCTACCCCAGACAGCTCGCAATGTATTTATCAAGGGAGCTTACAAATCTCACCCTCCCTGCCATAGGGGAACATTTTGGCGGCAGGGATCACTCTACCGTTATACATGCTTGCGAAAAGATACAAAAGGAATTAAAGAAAAACCCAAATGTGAAAAACTTGATAAACCGTCTGCTATTAGAGATCAATGCTTGATATTGTGGATGGATAGTATTTTTTTGTGGATTATTTTTGTTTTATAACTATAATTAAATAATAGCGTTGGGTGGTTCTTAACTTATCAACAGAGCATACTACTAATACTACTAATTTTATATATCTTATATAATAATAACTTAGGGAGGTTTGTGGATGAAAATAAAACTATTAAAAGAAGAGCTCGTTAAAAACATTCAAAAGGTTCAAAATATCATATCATCAAAAAGCAGCCTACCCATACTTTCAAATGTACTTATTGAAGCAGAGAAAAACACCATTAAGCTAACAAGCACCGATCTTGACATAGGGGTATCTTCTACATTAAAAGCAGAAGTCGAAGAAGAAGGGGCTTTAACAGTACCAGCAAAAAGGTTTAGTGATATTATAAAAGAGTTGCCGGATGAGGATATTTTAATCAGCACAATGAAAAACAACTCAATGACAATAAAGTGCGGTAAATGCTTCTTTAAGATTTTAGGTTTGCCAAAAGAGGACTTTCCTAAGCTGCCGGAGTTTGAAAAAGAGCCGCACATAATAATTGAACAAAGTGTCTTAAAAAAAATGTTGAGCTTAACCTCTTTTTCTATGTCGCATGATGAGACAAGGTATGTGCTTAATGGAGCCTTGTTTTTATTCAACACCAACAAGCTTATAATAGTGACGACTGACGGGAAACGATTGAGCCTTATTAAAAAAGATGCAGGTAAAAACGCGCTAAATAAATCCATTATTATACCATCAAAGACTATATATGAATTGAATAGGAGTTTGGATGACCAGGGTGAGGTAAACATAACATTCAGCGAGAACCAGGTCAAATTTGAGCTAAAGAATATTGTTGTTGTTTCAAGGCTTATAGAGGGGGAGTTTCCTCAATACGAACAGGTAATACCGGCACAGGTGAAAGAGAAAATAGTTGTGCACAGAGAACAGTTTTTGCTCGGCGTAAAAAGGGCAGCGCTTCTTACAACACAGGACTCCCAGTCTATAAAGATAGATATATTAAAAAACAAAATTATAATTTCAAAATCTAGCCCTAATATTGGAGAGGCAAAGGAAGAGATCGAAACTGATTATAGAGGCCCTGAGATCACTATAGGTTTTAACCCAAGCTATCTCATAGAGGCCCTGAAGGTAATACCAAAGGATGAATTAGGGATAGAGATTTTAGGATCGGATAAGCCAGCTGTAATAAGAATAGAAGATTGGTATGTCTATCTGGTGCTTCCTGTGCAGCTTGTATAATGAGAAGAAAAACAAAAAAACCAGAAGAGATAAAAGGGATACTTAATAAAGTAATAGGAAAGATAGAAAAACAAAACCCCGGCAGAAAAGAAAAAATACTGGGGGCTTGGCAAAGAATAGTCGGGGGGAAGGCAGCGAGTCACTCAAGGCCTGTAAGTATAAGGCGGAAGGTCCTGACAATTGAGATGGACTCCTCCACATGGCTTTACACGCTCAATCTAAAGAGAAAGAGTATATTAAAGGATATAAAGAAAGAGCTGGAGGAGTATAAGATAGAAAATATCAGATTTAGAATAGGTGATATAGAATAACCAAAGGCGCGCTTTAACGCGCCAAAACATTATGGCAAAATCAAAGGCATCAAAAAAAGAGGCAAAACAGGTAAGTCCCCAAAAATACGACGCAAGGACGATACAGGTCCTTGAAGGCGCAGATGCGGTAAGGAAACGGCCTGCTATGTATATAGGTGATGTCTCTACAAGAGGCCTTCATCACCTGGTGTATGAAGTGGTGGACAATTCTGTGGATGAGGCAATGGCCGGTCATTGTAAAAATATAAAAACCACAGTGCACATGGATAACAGCGTGACTGTTACTGACGATGGCCGCGGCATACCTGTGGACATGCACAAGACGCAGAAAAAACCAGCTGTCGAGGTGGTGTTGACCACCCTGCACGCAGGAGGAAAATTTGACCACCGCTCATATAAGGTGTCAGGGGGACTGCATGGCGTAGGCGTTAGCGTTGTAAATGCGCTTAGCGAGTGGCTGGAGGTTGAGATAAAAAGGGACGGCAAGGTTTATCACCAGGAATATGAGAGGGGCAAGACTGCTTCTAAGCTTACAGTGGTCGGCAAGGCAAAGACAACCGGTACGAGTGTAACATTCAAGGCCGACAAGGAAATATTTAAGGGCAAGTTGGATTTTTCATTTGAAATGCTTTCCAACCGCCTTAGAGAGCTTGCGTTTTTAAACAAGGACCTCAAGATAAAACTAGAGGACGAGAGAAATGACAAAGAAGCAGAGTTTCATTTCTCAGGCGGCATCATATCCTTTGTAGAGCACCTTAATAGGAACAAAAACCCGTTGCATAAAAAGGTAATCTATTTTTCAGGAGAAAAAGACGGAGTCTCATGCGAGATCGCGCTTCAATATAACGACGCATATTCAGAGAGCATATTTACATTTGTAAATAATATAAACACGATTGAAGGCGGGACTCACCTTAGCGGGTACAAATCTGCCCTTACAAGGACAGTCAATCAATACTGCAAGAACAAGAATATGCTTAAATCTTCAGATGTGTCCATCTCTGGCGAGGATATACGCGAAGGATTGACATGTGTAATGAGCATCAAGGTGCCGAATCCTCAGTTTGAGGGCCAAACAAAGACAAAGCTCGGCAATAGTGAAGTAGAGGGCATTGTTGCTTCAATTGTAAACGAAAACCTCTCAGCATATTTTGAAGAACACCCTTCGGTTGCAAATAAGGCTATTGAAAAGGCAATACTTGCTGCCCGCGCAAGAGAGGCTGCTAGAAAGGCAAGGGAGCTCACGAGGCGGAAAGGTGCCCTGGATTCAACATCTCTTCCTGGCAAGCTCGCAGATTGCTCTGAGAGGGATGCAAGCCTGTGCGAGCTCTATATAGTAGAAGGAGATTCAGCAGGCGGTTCTTCCAGGCAAGGAAGAGACAGGCGCTTTCAGGCAATACTTCCTATAAAAGGAAAGATCCTGAATGTAGAAAAGGCAAGGCTTGACAAGGCCCTGGCAAATGAAGAGATACGTACTATTATAAGCGCGCTTGGCACAGGTGTAGGAGAAGAGTTTAATTTAGAGAACTTAAGGTATCACAAGGTCATTCTTATGTGCGATGCAGACTCAGATGGCTCGCATATCCGCACGCTTCTCTTGACGTTGTTTTTCAGACAATTGCAACAGATAATAGAAAAAGGCCATATTTACATAGCCCAGCCACCCTTATATAAGGTAAAAAGGGGCAAGCGCGAGGAGTACATAGAGAGCGAAAAACAGATGAACGAGTTCTTATTTGACCTTGGGACAGAGGGCATGAGCCTTATACGTACAAAGGATAAGAAGAGTTTAAAGGATAAGCAGCTAAAAGAGCTGTTGTACCTGGTTTCAGAGTTTGATAGGCTGGCAGGGGCGATAGAGCGACGTGGAGTGAAATTGTCAAAATACATGGGTTTTAGACAGAAGAAGACCAAAAAACTACCGATTTATATGGTAAAAGTGGAGGATGAAGCCCAATTTCTCTATGATGACCAGGAGCTGGCAAAGGCCATAAAGAAGCTGGAAAAGGAGCTTGGTAAGGATGTTGAGATAGGGGAGAAGAGCGGTCATGTGGTTGAATTTTACGAGGCAAGGGACGCGGAAAAGGCTGTTGAAAAAATAGAAAAGATGGGCTTTACAATAGAGCAGGTATTTGAAAAAGACATCAGCGCAAAAAAGAACGCCTTTAAGATGGATTCAGAAGATGATGTAAAGGGTCTTGATACCCTGAAGGAATGCCTTGATTATGTGAGAGAAATAGCCAAAAAGGGGCTCCATATACAAAGGTACAAGGGCCTGGGCGAGATGAACCCTACGCAGCTCTGGGAGACTACCATGAACCCAGATACCCGTACGCTTTTAAAGGTCACTATGGAGGATGCGGTTGAGGCCAATGAGATGTTTACTGTGCTCATGGGTGACCAGGTTGAACCCAGAAAGAATTTTATTGATAAATACGCGCTGGAAGTTAGGAACCTGGATATCTAATATATGTATACGCAAAACGAAAAACTAATACCAGTTTATATTGAAAACGAGATGAAGAACTCCTATCTCACTTACGCCATGAGCGTAATCGTGGGTAGGGCCTTGCCTGATATTAGAGACGGCTTAAAGCCGGTTCATAGACGCATACTTTATGCGATGATGGATCTGGGCTTGGAGCACACGAAGCCCTATAAGAAGTCTGCAAGAATAGTCGGTGAAACGCTTGGTAAATATCATCCGCACGGAGATACAGCTGTTTATGACTCTCTTGTAAGGATGGTGCAGGATTTTTCTCTGAGATACCCCCTGATAGATGGTCAGGGTAACTTTGGCTCTGTGGATGGTGACGCAGCAGCAGCCATGCGCTACACAGAAGCGCGCATGGATTCTATAGCAGACGAATTACTCGACGACATAGATAAAGATACAGTAGATTTTGTTCCGAACTTTGATGAATCACTTGAAGAGCCTAGTATATTGCCAGGGAGGCTACCAAACCTCTTGGTAAATGGCTCAAGCGGCATCGCGGTTGGCATGGCCACTAATATCCCGCCGCATAATCTCACTGAGATAGCGGATGCGATAGTAAAGGTAATTTCTGACCCGGGAGTCTCCATAAAAGATTTGATGAAGATAGTAAAAGGGCCAGATTTTCCAACAGGCGGGACCATCTGCGGCAAGGAAGGCATAAAAGAGGCCTTTGAAAAAGGAAGAGGCAAGCTAAAGCTTCACGCAAAAGCAGCCGTAGAATCACAAAAGGGAAACAGGGAATCCATTATAATAACAGAGATCCCCTACCAGGTAAATAAATCCAAACTTATAGAGAACATAGCTGATCTTGTCCAGGATAAAAAGATCGAAGGGATTTCAGATATAAGGGACGAGTCTGACAGAGAAGGCATGAGGATCGTTATAGATCTGAAGCGTGATCAGAATGTCCAGATCATCCTTAATCAGCTCTACAAGCGCACACAGATGGAGACTACGTTTGGGGTTATCATGCTCGCGCTTGTCGACAATAAACCAAAGATCTTGAACCTGAAAGAGGCGCTTGAGTTATACATAAAACACAGGGAAAGCATAATAAAGCGCAGAACGCAGTTCGAGCTTAATAAGGCAGAAAAACGGGCACATATTTTAGAGGGCCTTAAGATAGCAGTAGATAGTATAAATAAGATTATAAAGACTATCAGGGAGTCGAAGGATACTAAAGTAGCAAAAGACAAGCTCATGAAAAATTTTGATCTCTCAGATGTCCAGGCACAGGCTATCTTAGAGATGCAGCTCCAGCGCCTTACGGCGCTTGAGAGAAATAAAATCGAGAAGGAATACCTCGAGCTCATAAAAAGAATCGAGATGTACAAGGCTATCTTAAAGAGCGAGAAAAAAATACTGGAGATTGTGAAGAACGAGGTCTTGGAGTTAAAAAAAGAATACGGCGACGAGCGAAGGACTGAGATAGTGGCAAAGATCGAAGAGATGGAGATAGAAGATTTGATCGCAGAAGAGGACATGGTTATTACCATAAGCCACACCGGCTATATAAAACGCCTGCCGATAGCTTCTTACAAGAAGCAAAAAAGAGGCGGCGTAGGCGTGACCGGTATTGACATGAAGGATGAAGATTTTGTCGAGCATTTATTTGTTGCCTCCACGCACGAGTATATACTTGTTTTTACTAACACAGGCAGGGTGCATTGGCTAAAGGTCTATGAAATACCACAGGCAGGCCGCGCAGCCAGGGGCAAGGCAATAGTCAATCTTTTGCAACTCGCGCAAGGAGAAAAGGCTTCTGCGTGCGTGAGGGTAAAGGATTTTGAAAAGGACAAATTCCTTGTCATGGCGACCAAAAACGGCCTTATTAAAAAGACAGACCTTATGGCTTATTCCAACCCAAGAAAAGGCGGCATAATCGGTATCACCATCGAAAAGGGTGACGAGCTCATAGATGTAAAGTGGACTGCCGGCAAAGAAGAAATAATCCTCGCGACTAATGGAGGCAAGGCAATACGGTTTCCAGAATCCCAGGTCAGGGACATGGGAAGAGGCGCAAAGGGCGTAAAAGGCATAGGCCTTGGCAAAAAGGATATGACAATTGCAATGGAGATCGCGAGAAAGGATGCGACCATTTTGACAGTCACCTCCCAGGGTTTTGCAAAACGTACGCTTATAGACCAGTACAGGAAACAATCCCGCGGTGGCAAAGGCATAAAGAACGTGAGTGTTACAAAGAAAAACGGCGAGGCAGTGGGTTTAAAAATAGTAAACGACAAAGACGAACTCATGGTCATGACAGAAAAAGGCATGATTGTCCGCTGCGCGGTCAAGGATATCCGCACCACTGGTAGGGCCGCCCAGGGTGTCCGCATAATCAAGCTTGACTCAGGCGACCGCGTTTCAGCCATCGCCCGCGTCATCCCTGAAGAAGAATAAAGTTTTAAAGACATGTCCCCATCGTCTAGTCTGGCCTAGGACATCAGATTTTCGATCTGACGACACCGGTTCGAATCCGGTTGGGGACGCCACTCTTTTCGTGCTTAATTCTAATCCAGCCAATCAGTAACAGAAAATATTCCCAAAACTCAATTACCATCAATTTATACGAATTATGCTCAATTTTGACAGAGTTTAGTCACTGGATTTTTTGATAAAATTCAGCACCTTAATGGCAAGATGGAAGAAGTGGTTTATTGTAGAGAGGGGGCTGGATAACAAGCTTAAATTAGAAGATTTGTATGCTAGGAAATAGCTATAGTTATTTTTTAGATTTCTCCTTTTTCGCTAAACCCATTCTGTGTTCCACTGCTTTCCTCGCTTCAAAATAAAGTTTAGATATGCCGCCATGGAACTCTGCTTGGTTCTCCCCTTTCTTACTCACTTTATTTCTCACTTCTATTAAGTCCTGTATTTTTAAATTAGTTTTGTATTTTGGGTCTAACTTTGTTGTCACGCAAATAACCGATATAGATATTAATATTCTAATTGCTTCAGAAAAACTAACATCATACTTCTCAGTAATAAAATTAAGATATTCTCTCTGCCAATCGTCTAATAGAACTTGATATCTTTTTAGCATGTAGCCTCCTAAGTATTATTTAGTATACCTCATTCTAAGCAAAAGAATCAATACATAAATTACCCTTGACATGTTAATATATAAAGTAGTACGATAAGTAGTAATAATATTACACACTTTAACTCATATGTGTTGCAAGAAAGAACCTCAAAATTGCTGGGAACATTGGAATTGTTCAGAGAACGATAAAGCTACTTGTATTGTTCATAGGATAAAATCAGGAAAATTTTGTGCATATGCTTCAAATGAAATGCGTCCGCAAATAAAGCGTGATTTTGAATCTTGCGAAGATTGTGGTTGGTATAAACAGATGTATCTTAGTTAATATAAATTTTTGTTTTAGAGTGGTTTGAAGTGGGAAAGTGGGTGATTTGGGATATATTATGCAAGTCACCCATTTTTTATATATTGCCTATATAGTCCCACTGTAGTCATCTCTGTCTCTTGTTTAGTCACTATTTGGGCACCAGAGATAAAGCTTAAAAACATCTTTTATTCCAACATACTGCAAAACAAAAAGTTATAAAATAGAAATTCCACTAGGACATCAGACTATATATCTGATGACATGGGGAAGAATGCACAAACTAGACACTCTACGGTCACAAATCAATTTAGGGAATCTTCAAGAAATTCTGCCCACCTCATAACTTGCTGTAAAATAATAAGGTATAGAAATAGGCAATAATCTATTCTCATGGTGTCGTCAGATTGTATGTCTGATGACATAGCGGGGAAGGGTCTTATTTAGCAAGTTTGTAGTTTCTTCAATAATACACCCACTGTAGCCATCCTTGTCTCTATTGTGTATTTTTTAACGTGAAATAGACACTATATACCGACCGTTTTTCTTAGCCCCTTGTAGCAAAATAAGTTGTAAGGGGGTTTTGTTTGGGATATAATCAATGATGTAAAAGGAGATGCTAAGATGGGAGAAGAAAAAACAAATAAAAAATATACAATTAAGCGAATAGGTGGCTATTTACATAAAATTGTAAATATCATGGATAGCACAGGGAAAGTATTACATACAGTCGTTGTCCCCTTTATGATTGAATTAAAGCCTCGTGATATCCTTCAAATAATTGTAGGGGCAACTATTCTTGCAATACCTGTAGGCTTAACAGAGGAAACGTGGATATTAGGAAAAGAGCTTCCTCTCCACAAAGTTTTTTTGCTTGGAGCGGTATCAATTTTGTTCCTATCCTTGTTTATCTATTTCAATTTTTATAGATTTAATCTCAAGGAACACTTTTTTGAATATATAAAAAGAGTTGTTGTAACATATGCTCTTTCTTTGCTTGTAGTTGGTATTTTGCTGACTATTATCGAGAAATGTCCATGGGGTATAGACAATGCATTGGCTATAAAGAGGATAATAATTACTGCTTTCCCTGCCTCAATGGCAGCAACTGTGACCGACACTATGAAATAGCTGAAATATGAGAATACTAAAATTATTAAAAACCTTATTACCCTTGATCTTAATTATCCTTGTATTATTTGTTGCATTTAAATTTTATACTAAATATCTACAGGAGAATAAAATATTGAAGGAGATAGTAACAAGACTTGAGGCAGATTCTAGGATCGCAGAGGTTTTGGTAACAGGAGTTAACTATGATGAAAGAAGCAAAAAGACTCATACAACAATAAAATTCTTGGAATATGATACGAATAATACACCTCTTAAGCCTAGATATTTTACTTTTTCTGGCAATATTATTCAGTTTCAGTCTCTTGTGATACGTTTTGATGACATCCATATACGTAAAAAAGATAAGTTTAAAGAGAAAAGTGCTTATTTATTTTGGAAGGTTTTTATGTTAGACGGGCCTAATACGCAGGAATATGAGTTAACGAAGGTCTACGAAATACCCATGGGATATAAGCTCGAAGGCTCTAGTAATTCTTTTGAAAAGTCCCTATGGGAGAGATTTTGGTCTTACGCCTTAGAGCCCGAAAAAACTAACAAATCAGGTGTAAAAAATGCTCAAATAGAAGCTCCTGGAGCCATGTTTGTGCCTGGCATGCTATATACATTAAGGATAGAGCATGATGGCGGTATCAGGATAGATGTTGCTAAGTTGCCTTACATATTAAGAGGAGAGACAGTTCCTGAATAAATAACCGAAAACATCAGAGGAAGTCTATTAGGGAATAAGTTATGAGATTTAAAGTTAAAGAAAATATAACCGAAGAAGAACTACAGCGAGGCCTAAGATCTGTAACCGTTGATGGTGTAATGAGCCATATAATGGGCGTATTAACAGGTGGCGTTTTTCTTGTTGCAATTGCCATGGAACTTGGAGCTTCAAATTTCCAGATAGGTCTTCTTGCAGCAATACCGCCTTTAATGCAGATTGTTCAACTCCCAGCGATTTTCTTGATACAAAAATTACGTAGCAGAAAAACTGTAGCAGTTTATTCGGGCTTAATAAGTAGATTTGGTTTTCTCTTAATTGCATTGAGCCCATTTCTGTTCTCCCCATCAATAGGTTTATTTATCCTTGTTATTTCAGTTCTTTTCTATTCAGGATTTGGTGGCATAGGAGGATGTGCGTGGAATTCGTGGATGAGAGATTTGATACCCGAAAACCAGATGGGGTCGTTTTTCTCTAACAGATTACGCATAGCGACAATTTTAGGTGTATTTGTAAGTCTACTTGCAAGTATGTTTATTGATTTTTGGAAAAAATCTTTTCCAGATGTTGAAATATATGCTTATTCTGGGCTTTTCTCAATTGGATTTTTAGTAGGATTAATCGGAGTTTTTTATTTATCAAGGACGCCTGAGCCAACAATGAAGATCCAAAAGACAGAATTCCTAAACTTACTTACACAACCATTTAAGGATGTGAATTTTAGGCGCCTTATGTTTTCTTTAGGTTCGTGGAGTTTTGCAGTTAATCTTGCAGCCCCATTTTTTACAGTATATATGTTAGGTAGATTAGGCCTTGGAATGTCAATGATTGTGGCATTAAGCATTATAAGCCAGGTATTCAATTTTACATTTCTCTCTTTATGGGGTAAATGGGCGGACAAATTTAGCAATAAATCTGTCTTAGCTGTAAGCGGGCCTTTGTTCATGGTTAGCATACTTGGATGGACCTTTACTACTATGCCAGAGAAGCATTTCTTAACACTACCAATTTTAGTAATTATTCATATAATTATGGGCATTGCTGTAGCAGGGGTAACAATAGCATCTAGCAATATAGGATTGAAACTTGCTCCAAAAGGACACGCTACGGCATATTTAGCTACAAATGCTCTTGTGAATTCATTTGCAGCTGGCATAGCGCCTATCTTAGGAGGAAAATTCGCAGATTATTTTGCTGCAAGAAATTTATCTTTAGTTCTTAAATGGTCATCTCCAAATAGAGAATTGGCTTTTCAAGCACTTAATTTCCAACATTGGGATTTCTTTTTCGGTCTTGCATTCCTTATAGGATTATATGCCATTCACAGACTATCTACAGTTGAAGAGCATGGAGAAATAGATGATGAAGTTGTTCGCGCTGAATTTATGGATGTAATCAAAAGGCCAATAAGAAGTCTTTCAACGGGAGCTGGATTGTTTCAAATGATATCTTACCCATATTCTTTTATAGAAAGAGGAATTAAGTATATAGAAAAGGTTACAAAGAGATAAGCTTTCACATCAAGGAGGTTTTATATGAGAACTAATCTTAAAAGAGTTAAACCTGTTGCCTTTATTATATTATTTTCTTTGTATGCCTTATTCAGCAGTTTTTGTTTAGTGGCAAATGCTCAGGTTGATGCAGAGGAAAAAACAAAGATAGAAGCTGTAAAAAAAGAAGCCGAAGAAGTTAAAATAGAGGTAGAAGCAGCGAAGAAAGAGACCGAGGTTCAAAAAAAGACAGTAGAGCTTGAGAAGAAAAAAGCAGAAGTAAAGGTTCAGGAAGCAGAAGTGGCAAAAAAAGAAGTAGAAGCCGTAAAGGAAACATCTAAAAGCAGAGATGAGATTAAAAAAGCTATTGAAAAAGCTGAACTAAAAGAAAAGGAAGCCAAAGCTGCTATAGAAAAGGTAAAAATCACTGAAGAAAAATTATTGGCTACTAAGCAAAAAGCATTACTTGCAGAAGAAGAATTAAAGTTAGCGCGAGAAAGGGCAGAGATAGCTGAATTAAAGCTTAAAAAAAGACGAAATGTTATTTATAGGAAGTCATTGCAAACAGGGGCTATTTTGGCTCTAGGTTATTTATTAATTCTTCTTTTAGTATCTATTGTAAATAGGCGCATAAAAGACCTTAAAATAAAACATGTAGCTCGAAAAAATATTACATATCTAATTAATTTTATAATCATATTATCTATTATATATGTTTGGATTCATAATGTCGGTTCTATAGCTATATTTATTAGCGCAATAAGCGCTGGTATAGTATTCGCCTTGCAGGAGGTAATATTATGCATAGCAGGTTGGTTTCTTATATTTGTTCGTAAACCATTTGGGGTTGGCGACAGGATAGAATTAGGCGGAGTTAAGGGAGACGTAATAGATATCCGTCTTTTTCAGACGTCACTACTTGAGATAGGCAATTGGGTAGAGGCCGATCAGAGCACAGGGAGAATAGTCAATGTCCCTAATAGCGCTATATTTAAACAAGAAAATTATAACTATAATCGTGGTTTTGAGTTTATTTGGAATGAAATAAAGGTTTTAGTTACTTTTGAGAGCGATTGGAAAAAAGCAAAAGAGATTATGCTTAATCATGGCGAAAAAGAAGCCAAAGGCATGGAAGATGCTTTTCAAAAGGCAATCCAGCATATGACAAGACATTATATGATTCATTATGAAAAAATGACCCCTATAGTATATGTTGATATTAAAGATAGTGGTGTAGGATTGACACTTCGCTATTTAACGGAAGCTAAGAATCGTCGTTTTACACAAGATAGACTTTCTCAGGAGATATTGAATGATTTTGAGAGAGAAGAAACAATAAGTTTCGCCTATCCTACATATAGGATTGTGAAATAAATTTAAAGAAGAAGTTTTGTCACTAGTCATAATCTTCAAAATCACAATTTCTCCTCACTAACTGTAAAACAATAAGTTACAAACACTCAATTCCACTAGGACATCAGATTGTATATCCGATGTCTTTACGATTTTTGGACTTAGTGTGCCAAAAGTGTGCCAGGATTCCAAAATAAACCTTTTGGTATTAGTCTGATATTAGGTATAATAGAAAAGAGGTATAGATGCTTGATTCGTCCCAAAAAAGATACAGATTGAGAATTATAATCCCGGCCTTCCCTGCGTTTAATATTTATTCTTATGTTGCTGAAAGGACTACGGCCTTGGGGCCAGTGTGCGTGGCAAGCGCTGTAAATGAGATGGAAAAATGGGATGTTGAGGTTATTGATGAAAATAATCTTCGTCGGTATGGTCCTATAGATGATTCAGGTGGGGCTGACCATGAATTTTTACAGAATCTCAGGCCTGCTGATATTGTTGGATTTTATGGTGGGCTCACAAGCACTATCCCGCGACTCTATAAGTTAGCTCGGTTTTATAAAGATAAAGGAGTTACAATTATTGCTGGAGGACAACATTTCATAGGAGACAATATATCGGAGGGATTAACTTCTGGTATAGATTATATAGTTATCGGCGAAGGAGAGGAGACTGTAAGAGAGCTTTTATCAGCACTTCAAGGTAAGGTAGAGATCAATACCGTAAAAAGCATTGCTTATCTTAAAGATGGAGAGATTGTCCGTACTCCAAAAAGAGAACCTATAACTGATTTTGATAAATTTCCTTTGCCTGATTTTTCTTTGATGCGTTACGCTAAAATCAAAATTTATCCTGTTGAAAGGATCAGGGGCTGCGGAATGGACTGTGAGTTTTGCACGGTTAAGGGCAGGCCAAGGTATGCTTCTCCTGAACGGTTGTTGGAACGCATCAGTTTTCTTTTGGAGACGAGGGATGCAAGGCATTTTTTTGTGGTTGACGACCTTTTTGGTCAGCAACGAAATGAGACAATAAGGTTTTGCAATATGCTCAGGGATTACCAGAAGAGTACAGGCATACGTTTGAACCTGACTGTTCAGATAAGGCTGGATAAGGCCAAAGACCCAGAGCTTCTTTCAGCCATGCGCCAGGCAGGCATTAACACAGTAGCCATTGGTTTCGAGTCTCCTATAAAAGAAGAATTGGATGCCATGAATAAACATTTGAAACCTGAAGACATGGTGTCTCTGGCAAGGATATTCCATAGATTCGGATTTCTGGTGCACGGCATGTTCATCTTTGGTTATCCCATGAAGGAGGGTATAAATTTCAAAATGGCGGCAAGGGATAGAATAAAGCACATCAAAAGTTTTATCAGAAAGGCTAAGATTGACACAATTCAGATCTTATTGCCTGGGCCTTTACCAGGGACAGAATTAAGAAATAGACTTGAGAAGCAAAAAAGAGTTTACGCCATTCAGGATGTAGGTTGGGAGTATTATGATGGCAATTTCCCTCTGTTTGAGCCTGATGAGCCGATGAGCGCCGAAGAGATGCAGGATTCCATCAGAAAGATCATGGGAAGGTTTTATCAATTCAAGCACATGTTTATGATAGGTTTGAATATATGCTCTTTTCCAGCCCTGATCTTCTTTTTGCATGATATTAAATCAGGATGGAAAAAGTGGCATAGGTCCTGGCGTAATGATCTCATTCGTTTTGGTGGCTGGATTACTATGAGGGGGTGGACAAAAGAGTTTAAAAAGGATAAATTTTTACAAAAATTGAAGAAAGCAAAGACCTATTTGAAAAACTCAGGTTAGATTTACCTTGACAAGCAAATCGTATTATACTATAATACAATTGTTTTAGTAGTAAATAAGCGAGTAGAAGTCTTTAGCCGTAAGGCGAAAAGTAATTCGTCTTACGGTTTTTTTATTTTCTGCCATTGTTTACTATAATCTTAAGGAAAGGAGGTAGTAGATAATGGCAAAAGGAACAGT
>JBHPFI010000015.1:0-33501 GCA_042572045.1 Candidatus Omnitrophota bacterium | reverse complement strand
TCCTGTCTAGCAAAAGGAACACTTCCATCTTCGGGTAATTTTTCTGTTTGGATCTATCCTGAGTCTTATAGCAGCAGCATGCGGAGTTAATCCAGATGCCCCTACTGAGACTACCCCTTCTGAGACTATCCCTTCCGAAGACTTATCGTCTTATATGATTCCAGGAATAGATTTAGTGCCAGATGACGAAGCAGAAGGTTATGTTAAAGAAAGGCTCTGGTCTCATCCTGAGAACGTAAGAGCGCTTACAGACGCCAGTTATCATTTTAATGTCCCGCGTGTATTATCTGTTTCTGTTTTAGGTCCAGAGATCTTTGCGATGCAAAGCGGAGCAAGGCGGTCTGTTGAGGATCTAGTAAGCTCGGTCCATGAATATGATACCTTTTCTGAAGGGATTGCTCAGTTGCAGGTAAGGCATGCTGTTAGATTTTTCCCAGCTTTATATGAAGATGCCACAAGTCCAGGCGCTCCTCTTTATCTGAGGAACGCAATAGCGCCATACGCATATCTTTATGGCTCAATTGGCGACAGAGATGATGATGGCGCCTTGACCCACTTTCAGCAAATAAAGGAAATCCTTCAAAATGACACATTGTGTATCTATATGATGACGATGTATATTCGTGAAGCAATGGAAATACTTCACCGGGCGGATCCTTCTTTTAGGGATCCTAATACATTTGATGCCCTTTCTATTCCGACTGCATTTGAAGCTAGCGCTATAGGCAGCTATTATGTCTACGGACCTCCCTATGCCCTGAATCCGAACGCTACAAGTGTATGGAATGAAGTTGTCGGGAGTGAAATCTCAGCCCCAGAGTATAATATTTATATAATTAGAGTCAGGCAGGATGGTTGGGATTGGTTGGAGATGGATAGATATCTTAAACAACAGGGCGCTATTTCTATGGATTATAGTGCGTATAGCACATTTTCTGAGGTTATGTATTGGATGCTTGAGTGGTTAAATATTCATGGTTCTCTTTATGACGAAGGACTTTTTGGCGTCTTCTTGGATAATAACGACTTGAGACTGGCACAGTCTCTGCCTCCCCAGTATGCCTATTTGGCTAGCATGTTTGCGCATTCTAATGTCTATGGGTTTAATGTGCCTTACAGCTATCCTAATAATTGGCAGGCAATCCAAACGCCAACGCCCCCTGCTCCTGTCTCTCCACCGACAGAGACTCCTCCGTCAGTCCATGTTGGAGATTTGCCTGAAGGGTTTGAAGCTGATGCACAAGGGATCTTTTATACTGTTCAACCAGGCGATAACTTGTGGTCTATAGCAACAACGGTTTACGAAGACATGAAGCATCTCTACCCAGATGCTATAGATATTAATTCTGTTCTTAGTGTTATTGTTTCTTTAAATGATATACCCGACAGCGCTGCGATTGATATAGGTCAGAAGATTTATGTTTATTCTTTTTTGAATTCTAACGCGGGTTCAATGCATCGATATAGTATGATGCCTGCTGGGTTAGGGTTAGCTATGGCTCGCATCAGAGCACCAAGTGTCGGTACAGCAGCCATGCTAAACCTTGAAGGCTTAACAGAAAAGCAGCATGGCTTGCTTAATAGCGCCTTAGGGGCCTTCTTTGTAGGTTTAAACCAGGTACGCAGTGATATAGATGTCCTTGGGGAAGAAGAACTTGGTAGAATCGACCCAGAAGGTGTTTTAGGAGAAGTAGAAGACCTCATGGCTTATAGATTCACTAGGGAACAGTTACAACAAGCACTTAAAGATATAGATGCCCTTCCAGAGGATATAGAATATATCATAACTAACCTTATTGCCCATCCAGGTAGATTCAGGGATACGCAGGGTATCTCAAGGGCAACAAATCTTTTTATCCTGGATGAACACTATGCTCTTCTTGCCTCATTAGAGCCCACATTACAGGCCGAATGGGCAAGACATGAACGCGCGCATTTAGATGATATCACGCGTTCAGAACGGGATATACAAACAGATCATCCTATTAATGATGTAGTGGAACAGCTAAGACAGACAGCGAGTAAGGTAAAGACGCCCGATGAAATTCTGAGAAACATCATGAGTAGTAGAGATGAAGATAGAATTATCGCCCTCATCAATGAACTTAGAAAAGCAACATATGATTCTATAGAGGATACGGATCTCTATATAAACAGAGCCCAAGTACATCTATCTAAGTTAAGAATAGAAAGTCGTAGACGTAAGAGAACCCGATTAGGGGGGGAAGAAGATGTAGCAGGATCTGTCGACCAGCATGATGAACAAAGGAATAGGGCATGGAGTGATTTTCTGGATGGGATTCCAGATAATAAGAAAGCGGCTAATGATTTAAAATTAGTTCAAGAGAGATTGTCGTCTGACCCAGCTACAAGAGTTGTTTTGCATATTGGTGTATCAGGAAACCTAGAAGAACTTATTGGGCGAATCAATGCTGAAGAGGAAGAAACCCCTGAGCTATTTGATGATACAACTGTTCTAGTAGGGATCGAAACTATGCCTTTCTTATTTGGTACTATAAAAGGTAGGATGGAACTCATGCAAACACCGGATAATATCTTGTGCCTTAATGTTAGCACAGGCGATATCCCTGAGGGTATAAAATTTGATGAGATTGCTATGCGGATGCCTAATTCTCCTATGCTATACGAAAATATGGTGCTCTTTTTAGAGCAACATCTAAAGCCCGGTGGTCGCTTTATTATATTGGCCGAAAATCTTCATAACGTCAGTGAATTTGTAGTGAAGCTTCATGAACATGGATTTAAGATAAATGATTATCAACTTGTTTCAGCAAGAGAGATCCAAACAGAAAAATTACCCGAAGATGGAAGTGTTCCTTTTGCTAGACAGGAGTATACAGGAACATTCGATATGGGGCTTCATAATCACGCAATTTCCGCAACATACGAAGGAGAGCCAAGAGACATTAATGCGTTGTCTATAAAAGAAGCGTTGACATTATTGGCAGGAAAAAAGAGAGATGGTAAAGGGAATATACTCATAGATTTTACTATATTTAATCATATAGACGGAATATCTGTTTTTAGGACCCCCGTAAGTGTTATCTTAAGAAAAGATGAAGAAGAAGTTATCCTAGAGATATCCGAGGAGGATGAGCTATCTAGGGGGTTTAAATATGCTTCAAGATGGGACTCGAGAAATAAGTTTGAGTGGGTTAAAGATACAGGTTTTATATCTAAAGAACCTGATATCGACACTAGACCTCTATATACCTCAACACAGAGTGATAAGGTAGAAGGACTCTTTGAGCAGTTTGCAGATTTTATATTCAGAGAAAACGTTGATGAGGCAGCAAGGATATTGAATATTATTGGTTCGGAGTTAAATTACATGGTACATGGACAGCTAGGCGCTGATTATGGAGAAGCGGATGGAGGGATTTATCTGGATATGGTAGAAAGAGTTAGAGATGTAATCAGTAACTCATCAGGTGTAATATATCTACCAGGTAGGGGCGATTCTAGACTTCTTATTAAAGTGAGGGGTAATAGGATTCAGATACATATTCTAGAGACTTCAACGTCAGAAATGCAACAGGCATTTTTTAGTATACAGGAACAAAATACGTTAGTTTTTTTAAAGGAAGAATTAAAAGGCGGTGAGCTAGATGCAGCAACCCCTGTCAACCTGAACGAATTACAAGAAATAGAAGAAGTAACTTTATATGAGAGGCCTTTTGAAGTTACACCCGAAACTAACGAGTCGGATATAAGGCTCGCTATTATAGATGTTATCAAAGGAGATAATTTATTAAGCAATTTGGATGAAATTGAATATACTTATTTTGGTAGTTATGGAAGAATAGATTACGGTGCAATGAGAAAAATGTTTAGAGAGCTTATTGTAAATGCTATTAGGGCATGTCATGAAGCACAAGATAGACTTACAGCAGCCGGTATTTCTGGAAAACTACGCATAGCTATTAGAAGGCAAGGAACAAATTTAATAATCGAAGTCGAAGATAATGGAAATGGAATAAGATATCAAAATAGGGATTGGTTTTTAGAAAAGCGACATACAACCAAAGAATACATGTATTTCGATAGCGGGCATGGAATGACCTTTATAAAAAGCTGCGCTAGAAAATTAGGAAGAGATATAGAAGGTGGAAAAGTAGAAGTGTTTACAAGAAGTGCTGATGGTAGAGCCTGGACGAAAAGCATTGAACTCGACCCTTTTTATGAAGTTGGGCATGACAAGGTAGAGCTTAAAGATGATGACAAGGAATTACTAGGAACACTTATTAGGATTACCATTCCTATTCATCCTTTATTTGTTCCAGGGACATATTATGAAAGAGATGTAGTGGCACCCGCCAACCTGGAGGAATTACAAGAAACAGTAGTATTATTCTCAGGAGAAGAAGCGCAAGATAATTTTGATGACTTCAGGCGGGCATTAGATGAGCTAGATGAGACTAATACAGCTGTAGTAATAGTAGATTCAGATGAACAGCGTAGATTTTTCGTAGATCATAGAGGAGAATTAGGAAGATTTTATATTAGAACACCGGGACAATTAGGTTTAGCTAGCTTTGATTTAGAACAGGTCATGACTACGATAATGGGTATAGATAATCTTAGATGTATCCCTCTTACAGATTCCCTCTTAAATGCCTACCCGTCCTTGGAACAAGCTAGAGATCAGGTGTAAATTATTGTATAAGATTTCTTAAAAATGTGCCAGAAAAAAAGATTGGAAAATGGTTTATCGACGTGTAAAATTTTTGGTGCGGAAGGTGGGAGTTTATTTGGCAGTTTTCACCTATCCCTTTACACCTCAATAAATTGTGTCTAAATACTTGATTTTTCAATAACTTAGTAAAGTTTCCCAGAGTTTACCAGAGTTAGCTAGAGTTTACTAGTTTTACCCCATCCGTCCTACAATAGTCCTACAATAAGCTTACTTGACATATTTATCGCAATAATGTATAATAATTTCTATTCTAGCGAAAGGGAGGGGAAAAATGAAAAAGCTATCAATTGCAGTAATGCTTATAGCTTTCTTGTTAGTTAGTTTTGGCTATGCAATTGCTGAGGATTCAGGATCAGGGCCAGGCCCTGCGCCTAATTCAGGAGATGGAATTCCCGATGGCCCCGGTTGGCTTGAGGATGAACATCCCGATCCGAATGGCAGTGGTTCTGGAGATTCAGGACAGGGTTGGGGCGAACCTGCGCCTAATTCAGGAGATGGAATTCCCGATGGTCCTGGTCGGTAATTAATTTTTTTATGTGTAAAAATGGGGACTGCTCCTTTGCGGATAGTCCCCATTTTTTCTAGTATATAACTAAAAATTGCAAAAATAGTCCTCTTTCAGAGTTGAAAGTAGATAAAATTCTTGCAATATGTCTACAATCCGTGCTCAATGTTGCGGAAGGTGGGAGTTGAACCCCTCAGTCACAATTTCCTGCCAAAAACATATAAAGTTCTCAAATAAATAATCGGTGGTTTGTTTATAGGTAGATTAACACAAAGCAGGATCATCACTTCGGGGGGCTACCCGTAGGGGTTCTTGTTGCAGTCACGCTTACTCACTTAGTTACTTAATTTTAAATTACTTACCCCATCTTTTATCTTTTCTAAAATCGCTATCTCTTTTCAGAAAAATTGCGTCAATTTGCCAAATCGCATTATCTAGTGGCCTACGGTGTATACCACAAATATCATACATGACCCAATTCCTATTGCTTAGCCATTTTACTATTTCTTCAATTAGAGAAACATTTTTATGAATATCTATCAAATTTAACTCAAGCAAAATGACATTAATATTGTTTAAGGAATTAATGGCCCCTTTTAATACTGGTAATTCGTAGCCTTGTACATCAATTTTTAAAATATCGATGATTCTATTTTTATAAAACTCTTCAACAATGCTATCAATTGTTTTCATTTCGTAGGATTTTTTTGGAACATTATGTGCGGCATGCTCTTCTAAAATAGATGATCCAGTATCTATTAGATGTAGCGCAACTTCTTTTTTATTTTCTTCACCCATTAGAAAAGGAAATGCTTTGACTTTATTGTTTGACGAAAATCTTTTTTTTAATATTTCCATTTTGTCTTCGATTACGTCAAAGCAAGCCAATTCGCTATTAGACCATATAGTCAAACAGATATCGGCAAAATCCCCCTCATGGGCCCCTATATCAAAAATAAGATTTGGGGAAAATCCCATAGAGCGTAGGCGTTTCAAAGCAACATACATATTTGGGACATCTAACTTTTTAATTAAATAGCCAAGAATTCTTTTTCTAAAGGTTGATAGCATAAAATTATTATATGACGAAATAAAAGCCATTGCAATTTATTTATTTGCAAGGGCTTAATTGATGTAGCTCACCGTACGGTCTACCCCCACCACTTCTAACCAAGTTTCCTCTTGTTCTAATCACCCCACAGGAGTATCATAATAAATACCACAATGAGGTGGTATATGAGAACTATTGCAACATACTTAACCGAAGTCGATGCTAATATTGCACTGGGTTTTCTCAAAGTGGAAGGTATTAGTGCAGATGTAGTTGCTGATGACGGCGGTGGCATGAGACCATCGCTTGTTTTTTTTACAGGTGGCTATAGGGTCGTAGTAGATGAAAAAGATGCTGAACGAGCCACTGAGCTTATAAAGGCTATAGATAATAAATAATGTTGAGCCAATCTGGAGTTAATCTAGGTGCCTTTTTTGTTTAGAAGGGGGATATATGGAGAATCTAGAATTAAGCAAGAATTTTTCCCGTAAAGAAAAATCAACTTATGTTCCAATGACTGATACAGATTTTCGTAAAGATGTAGGAACTCCGTTTTTTCCAACATCGACAACAAAACTTATAGTGATGTCAGTATGCACTTTGGGAATATATGAAATATTTTGGTTTTATAAAAATTGGAAATTCTTAAAGGAGAAACACAACTTTGATATAAGTCCTTTTTGGAGAGCTTGGTTTTGTATTTTTACTTGCTATAGTTTTTTTAAAATAGTCAAAGCATATGCTAATCAACATAAATCCGAGGCAGAGTATAAACCAGGACCACTCACACTTCTTTATATATTATTATTTGTAGCAAGCAGAGCTCCAGACCCTCTTTGGATTTTTTCGACTTTCTCATTCGTTCCTCTTTTATCTGTTCAAAAGGTAATTAATAATCTCAAGGACCAATTAACCCCAGATGCCGATATAAATAACAAGTTTTCGACTTGGAATATTATTGGGATTGCCTTGGGTTCAATTGTCTGGGTATTAATAATTTTAAGAATGATACTCCCAAAATGAATAAAAAACAATTAATAGCAGTAATAGCCTTAATATCAATCATTTCTGTCTGTATATCTGGTTGTAGAAGCATCTATGTTGGTGGCAGTGGAAAGATTGGAGAAGTAACAGGCTCAGGTGGAGTAAACATTCCTATTCCAAAGCAAGATTTAGAAACAGAGGAGAAGGAATGAGATGTTGAAGAAAAAATAGAGCCAATCTGGAGTTAATCTGGGTCGGTTTTTTGTGTTTAAAGGAGAGATTCTTGGTTTAAAATGGCAGGACATCGACTTTAGTAGGAGAATTATTTATCTATTAGATACAAAGAACGGAGAAAAAAGAGAATTGCCAATGAATGACACAGTTAAGACTGCTTTACTCAGGACATTGAGACATCCAGATAGTCCTTATGTATTCGGTGATAAAAATGGTCGTCCATTTAGAGATATTCGAAAATCCTTCTTTACAGCTATAAGAAAGTCTGGTATTATTAACTTTAGATTTCACGATTTAAGACATACTTTTTCATCGCATCTTGTTATGTCAGGGGTAGATTTGAATACGGTAAGGGAGTTGTTGGGTCATAAGTCGCTTAAAATGACTTTAAGATATGCCCATCTTTCTCCTAACCATAAGGGACGGGCAGTAGAGCTATTAAGTGCTAAAATGGTCCCTGATTGGTCCCCGGGCATCAAAGATAAAAAGTTACAGGAAAAAGAAGTTTCTCTAGCTCATTGTAATTAAAGAAGATACAAGCTTATCGCCGAGGTAGCTCAGCAGGTAGAGCGACGGACTGAAAATCCGTGCGTCCCCAGTTCGATTCTGGGCCTCGGCACCATTCTACTTCACCCTATAATAAGGAGGCAGTTATGAGAAGATTTCGATTGATAGTATTTATCGTAGTCGGGATTATGTGTTTTACTACCTTGACCTATGCGGATATTCCTCGCGTTATAAATTATCAGGGAAAATTTACTGATAAAGATGACAACCCTCTGACAGGAAATTATCTGGTCACTTTTAGGTTTTATGATGTAAATTCAGAAGGTATCCCACTCTGGGAAGAAGGGCATATCCTTAGTATAGAGAACGGTATATTTAACGCGCTTCTAGGTTCAATCAAGGCTCTTGATGTAGATTTTGATAAAGACCTCTGGTTAGGAATAGAGGTTGCGAGTGACGGCGAGATGGCTCCGCGCATAAAGCTCGCAAGCGCAGCTTATGCCATGAACGCTGAGACTATTGATATGCTGGAATCCAGTCAGCTTATGAGAAATGACATAGATGCTGTAATGTCAGGTTCTCTTACGCTTAAGAAAGATTTGATTCTAAAAGGAGATCTTTCAGGCCCTAGTAGAGTGGTGTTGACTGATGCGCAAGGCCGCGAATATTACCTTTGGGTGGATAATGGCGGCAGCCTCAGATTGAAGCAGGGTTTGCCAGCTTCTAATAAGGATGGGGCTGTTATCATGACGCAGGGATCCGGAGCATTATCTAGTCCGTTTATTAAGCATATTACAGTAGTTCTTCTTTTCGCAGTTGTTGTAATGCTCGGTTTCATATTCTCTTCGATAAAAAAGAAATAAGCTATCCGCCAAATGATATGCGAGGGTGGATAACTTGACAGTTTAGTCATTGACTGATTTGTCAGAAGTAGGGATGCATGAAAGTTAAAGAGATTATGACAAAGGATATTATCAGCGTTACCCCCCAGACCCCCCTTAAAGAACTTGCCAACATTATAAAAGAAAAGAGAATCCACGGTGTTCCTGTATTGAATGAAGATGGAGTTTTGGTAGGCGTGGTGACTTTGACTGATATGTTAAAGATTTTGCAGCGTATCGCTTATTGGTCTGAAATCGAGAAGGCAAAGCCGGAGCTAGGCATTAAAGAAGCGCTTGTAAAAGAGAAAGAAGATGCTAGTGTTGGGGCGAACATGACTACGCTGGTTCGCACAGTAAAAGAAGATGACGATATTGAGAAAGCTTTGACGTTAATGTGTAAGCATAATGTCCATACTATTCCTGTACTTAAAGATGGCAAGCTTGCTGGGATTGTCGGGGCGTCAGATATAGTAAAGATTTTTGTTTGAGAGGGTTGAGATACTTATGCTAAAGATTAGAGAAGGCTTTACCATAATAGAACTTATAGTAGTGTCTATAATTATAGGGATCCTTGCTATGATAGGGTTGCCCCAGTTTGCAAGCTCGCTTGAAAGAGCAAAAGGTTCAAGCGCAAGACTTGGTTTAAAACAGATATATAGAGCAGAGCTAGAATATAGCGCATCTAGAAGCGGGTATTATACAAGTAGCATAAACAACCTTAGCAATATAGCCTTAACCGAAAAATATTGGGATTTTAGTATATCTGCAACTCCTTCCACTTCTTTTACTGCAACTGCCACTCGGACAAGCGGAAGTCATAGTGGTCAAACCATCAATATGGATAATCTCGCCGTGATAGATGGCAATTGGGAATATATCTAACTTGACACTTTTATCATTGACTGATTTGTTAAGTTAGGGTGGAATTTTTTTAAAATTTTAATTATTTATTTCCCCTCCTTAGTGGTATAATTAAGCAAGCAAAATGCCGATGTAGCTCAATGGTAGAGCAGGGCTTTCGTAAAGCTCAGGTTGGAGGTTCAATTCCTCTCATCGGCTCCGTTTGCCAAAAGTTAAAACATGATGAGAATCAGACATCTTTTAAAAGACAAGAATTTTTCACTTCTTTGGTTTTCTCAGATCGTATCAAACTTTGGAGACAGGCTTAATCAGATGGCCTTGATAGGTCTTGTCTATGCCCGCACCCCTGGCTCTACCACAGAGCTTGCAAAGCTTCTTTCCTTTACAATACTTCCCGTATTTCTTTTGGGGCCGATCGCCGGCATCTGTGTTGACAGGTGGAATAGAAAATATACCATGGTGACCTGCGATTTAATAAGGGGTATTTCCGTACTTTTTATACCTTTTGTAATTTTTTATTCCAAAAACATGGTGCCTATTTATATCCTTGTATTTATTATTTTTTCCGCAACGAGATTTTTTCTTCCCGCCAAACTTTCTATAATACCTGATATTGTGGACAAGGATAAATTGCTTTTGGCAAATTCTCTGACATCCACCACGAGGATGATAGCGGCAATAGTAGGATTTGGTTTTGGAGGGATAATAGTGGCGCGGCTTGGCGCAGAAGGGGGATTTTATGTAGACGCAGCTACGTATTTTATCTCTGGCTTGATGCTTGTTTTTGTTGTTTTGAGATTCAAAAAGAAAGCGGATGCCCCAGCTCAAAATGGAAAACTAAAGAGCCTGGTAAAAAAGGCGATAATAGAAGACATAAAGGAAGGATGGGCGTATTTCAAGGGCCATAGGGACATACGTATGGTGGCAAATACCATGCTTTTGATTATGTCGGGCGTCGGTTCTATTTATATTATTATAATAGTGTTTGTGCAGGAGTCCTTAGGTTCTTCGACAGAGCACCTGGGCCTCCTTGCGATGTTTTTAGGTGCGGGGTTATTCATAGGATCTTTGGTATATGGAAGGTTTGGGACAAAACTATGCAAGAAGGACGTAATAAATTCTAGCTTATGTGTTACGGGGTTAGCTATTGTTATATTTTCTATAGGACTTAAGATATATCCTTCTTTCCTGGTGGCGGTTTTTCTTTCAACGCTCCTCGGTATATCTGCTTCACCTATCATTGTTTCATCCAGTACATTACTTCACGAGGTGATGGTAGAAGAGATGAGAGGCAGGGTATTCACTCTGTTGGATATAGTAATGCATATAGGATTTCTTTTTTCTATGCTCATAACCTCCCTAGTCGCGGAACGGATAGAAAAAGGCACCGTGCTTATAGTAGTCGGCGCAGTCTTTTCTGTGATAGGCGTTGTGAAATTGATTAGAGAGATTAAGCAGAAAAAGGAAGAGAGCTTTGGTTAGGGTTTCTTTTTTGAAGATTTATTCTTTTCTTTCCATATTCTCTGGCATTCATTGTAATAGTTACAGATAGAGCAGCAAATATCTTCCTCGTGTCGTTCGCCTCTATACCATTTTGTTTCACAGGTCCAGTATATTTGACAATCTGTGCAACAATGTCCGAATTCTCCAACTGCCATAACGAGCCTCCTGATTAGCTGTTAATGAGATTATACTTTAATCTAAAAAAGTTGTCAAGAGCCCTTCTTTTTTGTATAATAATAGTAACTTATGCCTATAATGAATTTCATACACCCGCCAGACTTTAAGAGGTCCACCCAGCATAGAAAGATAGAGGCCGCGCCTTTGCCTAAAAGGGCAGTACTTACTCTATCTCAACACACAGGAGCGCCGTCAAAGCCTGTTGTTAAGGTAGGGGATATTGTCCAGACAGGTTCTCTCGTCGGCCGGTCAAATGGTTTTATATCAAGCAATTTGCATTCGAGCGTATCCGGGAAGGTCGTTGCGATTGAAAACAGCCTTCATCCAATCATCGGAAATTTCACGGCGATTATCATAGAATCCGATGGCCAGGATACCAAGGTATTCTCTGATTCAGATACAGATGTTTCCGGACTATCCAAGGATGATATTATAAATATTGTTAAAGACGCTGGAATAGTAGGCATGGGAGGGGCTGCATTTCCTACGCATGTTAAGCTAAGCCCTCCTCCTGGCAAGAAGATACACACGCTCATTATAAATGGCGCTGAATGCGAGCCATTTCTTACATGCGACTATCGGCTTATGCTTGAAAAGGCCAAAGAGATAGTTTTAGGGATTCAGTTGATTACGAAAGTGCTTGGCGTAGAGGATGTGATAATAGGCGTGGAAGGCAATAAAATGGATGCCATAGAGGCCCTTGGCACTGCCTTATTTGGCCTAAAGGGCAAGGGCGTCAGGGTAACCAAGCTTAAGACCCGATATCCGCAGGGAGGAGAAAAGCAACTTATCAGCGCTCTTTTGAATCGCGAGGTTCCTTCAGGAGGTTTGCCGCTTGACATAGGATGTGTGGTAAATAATGTTCAGACAGTTTTTAGTATTTACGAAGCGGTATATTTTCGAAAACCCTTGTATGAGAGAGTTGTTACGGTTTCCGGTAGTCTTTTAAAGAAACCAAGGAATGTTTTGGCTAGGGTCGGAACGCCCATAGGCGATTTGTTGGAATTTTGCGGGATAGATTTTAAGAGAGATATCTATAAAATTATCATAGGTGGGCCTATGACAGGGGTTTCTCAATACAGCTTAGGCGCGCCTGTAATAAAAGGCACCTCAGGTATCCTGGTGTTGGATAAGAGATTTAAAGCTGGTCGCGAGGTTAGTTGCATAAGATGTTCGCGTTGTATTGAAGCATGTCCGGTCGGGCTTATGCCGTGCATGATCGGGATAGGGGCAAATAATAATAGATTTGATATAGCATCTTCATATAACCCGCTTGATTGTATTGAATGCGGATCATGCGGTTATGTGTGTCCGTCAAACATACCTCTCGTACAACTTGTAAAGTTGGCTAAGGCGAAGACGAAGAGGGAATAAAATATTCTTCTCGATGGGGCTCGAAGAATATTGTTCGAGCGAAATCCTGAGTCCCCCGACATTACTCGGGACATGCTTGTCGAAGGGCGAAGTCGAGAACAATGACTATGAATAACATTTTGAGATTTACATTAGTTTTGTTTCTGGTGAATCTGATAGCCGCGTCTATTTTAGCCGGTGTATATTATATTACAAAGCCCAAGATAGACAGGGAGCAGAGATTAGTTGAGCAACGCTCTCTAAGAGAGGTAATGCCTGAGGCAGTAGGGGACCGCCTTGAGGCTGTTAAAGAAGACGGAGAAGTGAAGTACTGGAAGGTGTTTAAGGGCCCTGATCATAGAGCGCAGGGCTATATATTTATTGCAAAAAAATATGGCTATTCAGACGACATAGAAACCATGGTGGGCATGAAGACTAATGGCGCGATTACCGGCGTAAGGATACTTAGCCAGAATGAGACGCCTGGGCTTGGGGCGAAGATAGCAGAGTCGGTTTCAGGCAAGACAATCTCCAAGGCCATAGCGCAGTTGTTTTCAAGACAAAAAAAAGTCGAAAAGAAAATATTTCCTTACTTTACAGAGCAGCTTAAAGGGTTGAATGTCAGAAAGGCGTATCTATCTAACAACAAGATACAGGCTATTACCGGGGCTACTATATCAAGCCAGGCCGTGGTAGATTCAATAAGAATAGAGGGATTGGAGATATTGAATGCTAAATAACAATCTCGTAGTTTCGCCTGGGCCGCATATTAAGTCAGGCCTTGATACCCAAAAGATCATGTACCTGGTAATCCTTGCGCTTTTGCCGGCAGGCCTGGCAGGTATATACATATTTGGATTCTGCAGTTTAAGGGTAATGCTTATATCAATTCTTTCATGTGTCCTGAGCGAATTTTTGTTTTTAAAATTCAGAAATAAAGACCCGAAGATTATTTTAGATGGAAGCGCGATCTTGACAGGGCTATTGCTCGCGTATAACCTTCCTCCGGAGCTTCCCTTTTGGATCCCTGTGGTTGGAGGGGTAGTGAGTATCGTTGTCGGGAAGCAGATCTTCGGAGGCCTGGGACATAATATATTTAATCCCGCGCTTGTAGGGAGGGCATTTTTACAGATATCCTGGCCTGTTTATATGACAACCTGGAAGAATCCAAGATGGGCGCTTGATGCTGTTTCAAGCGCTACCCCGCTGGCAAAGGAAGGCGCCAGGGCATTTAGCTATATGGACCTTTTTCTTGGCAATCACGGAGGATGCATAGGCGAGGTCTCTGTATTGATGTTATTGATAGGCGCGGTATTTTTGATTTCTACAAATATAATCTCTCTTCATATACCCGCGAGTTTTATAGGCACAGTCATGCTTTTGACATGGTTTTTTGGAGGGGATGGATTGTTCAGCGGAGATTTCATTTTCCAATTACTCGCCGGCGGATTAGTTTTGGGGGCGTTTTTTATGGCGACCGATTATGTGACGCGCCCGCTGACGAAAAAAGGGAAGATTATTTTTGGTATAGGATGCGGCCTGCTAACGGTCTTAATCAGGCTCAAGGGCAGCTATCCCGAAGGCGTTTCATATGCAATACTTTTCATGAATGCCGTGGTGCCTTTGATAGATAGATACACGAAGACCAGGATTTACGGGACTGTTCGATGAAGAGATTATACCAGGAATTCTTAAAAGGCATCACCAAAGAGAATCCGACGTTTAGATTGGCGCTGGGATTATGCCCGACACTGGCAATATCCACAAGCGTTGTAAACGGGTTTGGCATGGGCGTGGCAGCTACTTTTGTAATACTGGGCTCAAATATAATTGTTTCCAGCATAAGGGATCTTATACCGAAGAAGATAAGGATCCCGTGTTTTATAGTCATAATAGCTACTTTTGTTACAATCGTGGAACTTGTTATGAAGGCCTACTTTCCGGCGCTCTCAAAATCACTGGGTATATTTGTCCCGCTTATCGTCGTGAACTGTATTGTGCTGGGAAGGGCAGAGGCCTTTGCCTCAAGGCATGGTCTGGCCAGGTCGATTTTTGATGGTCTTGGCATGGGAGCCGGATTTACCCTGGCCCTTATTCTTATTTCAGCGATCAGGGAGTCACTTGGGAATGGCACGCTTCTTGGACTGGTAATCATAAAAGGTTTTGAGCCGGCCTTATTGTTTATACTCGCGCCGGGCGCGCTTTTGGTCATAGGATTTTTAATAGGTATTGTAAATTTTTTATCGAACAGAAATTAAAAAAGGAGAACAATTTTCATGGAATTTAACCAGTTATTGATGATAATCATAAGCGTGATATTCATCAATAATTTTATCCTTTCAAAGTTTCTGGGGCTTTGCCCATTTATAGGCGTATCGAAAGAGACGCGGTCAGCTTTTTATATGGGCCTCGCTGTGATATTTGTAATGACGACATCTTCTATTATTACCTGGGCAGTCTACAGCTTCTTACTAAAACCTTTTCATATAGAATATCTGCGCACTTTAGCGTTTATACTCGTAATCGCGAGTTTTGTGCAGCTCATAGAGATGTTTATACAGAAATTCAATCCGGCCCTATACAGGGTTTTTGGCATATACCTGGCCCTCATCACCACGAATTGCGCTGTATTTGGAGTAGCGGTTTTGAATAGCGAGACATTTCTCAAGACAGCGGATAGCTTTGTTAAGACGCTTGTATTTTGCACGGTTCAAGGTTTTTGCGCAGGAGTTGGATTTACTTTAGTGTTGCTTTTCATGTCAGGCATACGTGAAAGGCTTGAGTTGTGCGATGTGCCGCGGTCTATGAAAAATATGCCGATAGCGTTTATTATTGCCGCTTTGATGTCCATGGCCTTTATGGGATTCAGCGGATTTAGGTTTTGATTATGCTAACTCCAATACTTATCATGTCAACGATGGGAATCCTGTCCGGACTGGGACTGGCCTTTGCGTCCAGGATTTTTAAGGTCGAGATAGACCCGAGGATAGAAAAGATAACCTCTGCGTTGCCTGGCGCAAATTGTGGCGCGTGCGGAAAAGCTGGTTGCGCTGCCTTGGCAGAGGCGATTTCAAAAGGAGACATGAGTCTTACAAGCTGTCCTCCCGGAGGAGACGAAACATATAGTAAAATAGCGACTATATTAGGCGTGGAAAAACAGTCGGTGGAGAAAAGAATCGCGCGGGTAAGATGCGGCGGGGGAAACAATGCAAAAGATAAATATGTGTATGAAGGGGTGGAGACATGCGTTGCCGCGAGCTTAATAGCAGGGGGGAAGAAGCTGTGCGGCTTTGGCTGCATGGGTTTCGGAGATTGCGTTAAGGTCTGCCCTTTTGACGCAATACACATGGGGGAGGACGATATCCCTGTGGTTGATCCTGGAAAGTGCACTGCGTGCGGTAAGTGTGTTACAGGATGCCCTAAACATATTATATCCCTGGAGGATGCCTCGGAAAAATGTTATGTTAAATGCCTTTCTGAGGATAAGATAGGTTTTGTAAAAAGCGCATGCAAGGTTGCGTGCATAGGATGTAAGATTTGCGAAAAACTTTCCAAAAGAGCTTTTGTTGTAGAAAACAATCTATCGAGGATGCATTATGATAGGGTAAATAATACCACGCCATTGAAATTATGTATTGAAAAATGCCCTACGAAGTGTATAGTGAGTAGATGAACTTACTCCGAAAAGGCTCTATTAATATATTATTAGCCATTCGGGATAAAATTTAGGAAGGAGAGGTTTTATGACAGACAACGTGGTGGAGTTGACAAAGGATACTTTTGAACAAGAGGTCTTGCGTTCGCCCACTCCTGTAATCGTGGATTTTTGGGCAGCGTGGTGTATGCCGTGCAAGATGATAGCGCCTGCCCTTAAAGAGATAAGCGCTATTTATAAAGATAGATGCAAGATTGGGAAATTGGATATAGACGATGCGATGGAAGTGGCCTCTAGATTCGGGGTCATGAATATACCTACGATTATATTCTTTAAAGACGGTAAAGAATTTACCAGGATGGTGGGCATTGTTTCTAAGGATAACATTAGCGATAAAGTAGAAGAGCTACTTGTCTGACCCGGGGGGGGAGTATGAATATAGCCGTATTTTGTTCAGGAAGCGGAACGAATTTACAGGCGATAATAGATGCCGAGAAGCGAGGCCATATAAAAGCTGACCTGCGGCTCGTTGTTTCAGATGTGAAGGACTCTTTTGCGTTGACCCGCGCAAAAAATACCGGGATCAAGACACTTGTCGTAGAGAGAAAGGACTTCCAGTCAAAGAAGGAGTTCGAACGGAAAATCTTGAAGAATTTGAAGAAAGAAAATATAGATTTAATAGTGCTTGCCGGTTACATGAAGCTGCTTTCAGAGGATTTTATAAATGAATATAAAAATAGGATTCTGAATATACATCCTGCTCTCTTGCCGTCATTTAAGGGCACGCATGGGATAAAGGACGCATTTTTATATGGGGTGAAGGTTACCGGACCTACGGTGCATTTTGTGACAGCCGATATGGACGCAGGCCCTATAATAGCACAGTCTATTGTCGTGGTGACGGAAGATGATACAGAAGAAACGCTCGCAGAAGCCATTCATCTGGAAGAACACAAGATATATCCAAGGGCGATACAGCTTTTTGTAGAGGACAGGTTAAAGATAGAAGGCAGGAAAGTAAAAATCGTGTAATATCTTGGACTACGGCAGGGTTCCCTCAGGCGATAATAAATCCCGGATTTTCAAACGGTTTCTTCTGAATTTCTCAAGATCGGTTCTCGATAAATATACTTTTTTCCCGCCAGCTTTAGTATCTATAAGTTCTATGCCTTCAAAGTCCTTGAAGTCATATCTATAAAAAGTCCTCCCCACCAGCTTTAGTATTTTGGAAAATATTATTTCATCATCTTTAGGCGATCGCTTATTTGCGCTGACAGAAAATTTGAGTTGGAATATCTTGTTTTTCATCAGGCCTTGAGAAGTCTTTACCGTGAAATTTTGTTTAAGGCGCTTATCTTCTGCAAAGTCCGTCCTGATCCTCCTTGCGACCTGCTGGCTCAGAAACCAGGCTACCTCAAGATCTTTTTTAGGCAGGCCGTCTATCCCTAAATAGCCCGTATCTTTATATAGATCAAAAGTCTCTTTTAGGTCTCTCTGCCTTATCTCGCCTTCCGTGTAAAAATATTTTGACACGATTTCTTTTACAGGCGTGGGAAACATCGAGATATTTATAAGGATCAGGTATTCATTGTCAAATTCTCCGGGAAATATGCTTTCGTAGACTTCAAAACCGGGCAAGGGGACGTAGCGTTCTTTTGTTTTTACATAGAATAGAGCCTCTTGAGCCGATATTTCTTTTGAGGTTATTTCTACAATATCCATTTTCTGGCTACCCTTTTTTCCTATGGTATATATTGGATAAAATATAGATTTCAGGTTTTTAAGTGAGTCATAATTTTGGTTTAATATATTAAAAAGTTCTTTTATTTTTACTTCTCCTGATACGACAGGGTTGAACTTGAAATCTTTAAGTATTCTTTTATGATATTCTCCTCTTGAGATATCCAGAAGACGCACCCGCACCACATCGTAGACAAAGCCTGTTAGCGTAAATTCCGCCCCTATTGTTTTCATGTCCCTGGCAGTGAGGGTATAAAATTTTAAAGGCCTGTCAGTGCTCATGATGACCCTGTGTATCGAAAGCGCCACGTCCTCTATCTTTTCCCCTGCGGATCTGTTTAGTTGTAAATCTGATGTTACAAGGCCTTCTACAGGTATAGACACCCCGAGCGTGGATCCGACGATTTTTGCCTTTACATCCAGCCCGTATTCGTCCTTACAGAGTTTTATTACAGATTCTTCCAGATTTTGTTTTGAATATGTTGCTTGATCGCATGCAGGTAATGATATAAGAAAAATGAGTATTAATAGGGATCTTGAGAGGCGGGTATTCATGCAGGCTTGTAGCTATGAGTTTTCCCGTATTCCTTGAATATATCTTCTATCTCGTCATATTCCAACTCTTCTTTCTCAAGGAGCTCTTTGACAAACCTTTGCACTATTTTCCATTCTTTATCGAGAAGTTCTTGGACATCTTTTAGACAGGCATTGATGATTTTGCTTGTCTCAGTGTTGAGTTTTTCTTTGAGCGATTCAGACAGCTGGGTTGGCGGTATTATGCTATAGTCGCCTACAAAACCAGCATCGCTCATACCGATTTTCCATACCATGGCATGGGCCTTAATCATGGCATTTTTAAAATCACTTGAGACTCCGCTGCTTGTGGTCTCAAAGCGTATCTTTTCTGCTATGTATCCTCCGAGAGATACCTTGATATCTGCAAGGAGCTTTCCTTTGTCATGTAGATACAATTCCTCTCTGGGCTGAGGGTGTACTACGCCAAGCGATTCCTTGCGGGATATAATAGAGGCCTTGAATACATCGTCGGTAGGATGCAATATATACATGACCACCAAATGGCCTGATTCATGGGTTGCCACTCTTTCTCTTTCTTCTTTTGTTAATTGTTTTCTGTGTTTCAGGCCCATATCAATACGTTCCATGGCCTCGGATATTTCTTTGTAGGTTACAGTATCTCTCTCGTTTCTCGTTGCTATGAGGGCTGATTCTTTTATTATGTTGTCTATCTCGGCAGGCGTTTTATATACTGACTTTCTCGCCAAGCGTCCTATATCCATCTCTTTGTCGTATTTTACTTTTTTAAGATAGTATTCGAATATTTTCTCTCTTTCTTGAAGATTAGGCCTATCGATATATATTTTTCTATCAAATCTTCCAGGCCTCAACAGGGCCTGGTCCAGGATGCCTTCTGCTGCATTGGTGGCCCCTATTACAATAACATTAAAATCCTTTTCCTTGAGCCCATCCATTTCCACTAGGAGCTGGTTCTGAGTCGAGTTTGTTTCCTGGCCGCCTCCCATATGGCTGAAAGAACGCGATCTTCCAATAGCGTCCAATTCATCTATAAACACAATGGATGCCCCGTGTCCATACGCCAGGGTCCTGGCCCTTTTGAAGAGTTTTCTTACGCGCGAAGCCCCTACGCCCACGAATATTTCAGTGAATTCGCTGCCTGACATGGATATAAACGGGATCCCTGCTTCTGTTGCAATGGCCTTTGCAAGATATGTCTTTCCACAGCCAGGAGGGCCTACCATTAAAAGTCCCCTAAGTATCTTCCCGCCGATCTTTAGAAGCCGCTTCCTGTCTTTTATTAGCGACACAACCTCACCTGCCTCTTGCTTTGCCTCATCCATGCCTATCACGTCACCCCAATGAATATTTACGTTTTGGCCTTTTATTGTTGTTTGCTTTATTCTTGTAAAGCCACCTCGCAAGAATGTCATGTACATGAATACGAAGATACCTGCATGTACGCCTGAGAGAAGAAGGGTTATAGGCATCTGCGCAAGCGTGAGATGGCGATAAAAAGATTCTAATGACGATAATCCCCATACAGCCAATACTAAAAGAAGTGTTACCACAGTGATTATGGCGAGTTTAAGCCAATGCATCATTAGGTACATTTTTAATCTGCGGGTTTTCAGGGTAGCCATCTTATATTGCTCCTTTTCTGATTCGTTTGCTAAAACCTGGTAGAATAGACTGAAATAGAGTATAGCATAATAATAAAAAGGTGTCAACCGGCCTAATTTGAGAAATACTCAGTGACAAAACACTTAAGTTGGCGTGAGTTGGTTGTTGGGCCTGATTGACAATAATCCGTCAGTGTGTTAACATAGGTTACCTAATATAACAGAAATACGCAGAAAGGGAGCTTTTTATGACAAAGGATGCGGTTATTAAGAATATAATAGGAAGAGAGATTCTGGATTCCCGCGGGAATCCTACAGTGGAGGTCGATGTTGTTCTGTCCTCGGGCGTGATTGGTAGGGCAGCAGTGCCGAGTGGGGCTTCTACAGGGGAACACGAAGCAGTGGAATTGAGAGACGGAGATAAAAAGCGCTACATGGGAAAGGGTGTTTTAAAGGCAGTTTCGAATGTGAATAATGAGCTGAATCCTGCGCTGAAAGGCAAAAATGCTGCAGGGCAGGCTTTGCTTGACAAGGAAATGATAGGGCTCGACGGGACCGAGAACAAATCGCGGTTGGGGGCGAATGCGATTTTAGGGGTTTCAATGGCCGCGGCAAAGGCAGTGGCTAATTATAGGAAGATCCCCCTTTACAAATATCTGGGCGGAGAAAAGGCCAATACATTGCCTGTCCCCATGATGAACATCCTGAATGGCGGAGCGCATGCTGATAATAATGTAGATTTGCAGGAGTTTATGGTAATGCCTAAAGGCGCAAATAGTTTTAAAGAGGGCTTGCGTATGGGCTCGGAGATATTCCATAACCTAAAAAAGATTCTAAAAGATAAACAGCTTTCAACTGCTGTTGGGGACGAAGGCGGTTTTGCCCCTGATTTGAAGTCGAATGGAGAGGCGATAGAGGTGATTCTTCAGTCTATAGAAAAAGCAGGATACAAGGCTGGGAAGGATATCTTTATTGCGCTTGACCCTGCTTCCAGCTCTTTTTACGAAGACGGAAAATACATGCTGAGGGCAGAGCCTTCTCCTGAGAAAAACGCTCAGGACATGGTGAGTTTTTATGATAATTGGGCCTCAAAATATCCCATATGCTCTATCGAAGATGGGCTAGGGGAAGATGACTGGGATGGCTGGAAGATATTGACAGAAAGATTAGGCAAGAAGGTGCAGATCGTAGGCGATGATTTATTTGTCACAAATACAAAACGCTTGAAGATGGGCATCGAAAGAAAGGTGGCAAATTCAATACTCATAAAGGTGAACCAGATAGGCACCCTTACTGAGACGATAGAGGCAATAGAGCTGGCGAGGGAAAATGGCTATACTGCAGTTGTGTCTCATCGTTCAGGAGAGACAGAGGATACGACTATTGCACATCTTGTGGTGGCAATGGGCACAGGACAGATAAAAACAGGCTCTGTGTGCAGGACGGACAGGATTTGTAAATATAATGAACTCTTGCGGATAGAAGAAGATCTCGGGAAAAACGCCATTTATGGCGTTTTGCCATGGCCAAAATAAGAATAAAACCCATATATCTAGTTATAGCAGCAGTCCTTTTTGTGATATTCCTGCCAGGATACACAAAATTCATGGAATTGAGGGCAAGGAATATTTTTTTAGAGGAGGAGATCAAGCGTTTAGAGCGGGAAAACCTGAGTCTTTATAAGGAAAGGACCAAATTGGAAGAAGATATAGATTACATTGAGAAGGTGGCGCGGGAATCAATGGGTGTAGCAAGAGAAGGCGAGATCCCTATTAAAATAGAACCGTAAGAACGATTTTTAAAAACAGTTCCCGTATGTTTCAATCATACTTTTTTCTTGCCCTGTTGTTTTTCCTGTAGTAATATATGTTAGACTATGATTGAGATACTTAGTTTTTTATAAAGGCAATTCGAAGAAGAAATGCCTGTTTTGGTGCAAAGAAGGATCGTAGCAAGGACACAAAGAAGTGCCTGTTTTGATGTTTGATTTAAGGTAGAATCATGGCGGAACACAAAAAAAGGGGACTATATCATGAAGACAAAAAATGAAGTTAGAGTTAATGCCGCATTGGCGCAAGAAATGGGGCTTAGCGAACAGGAATTCGATAGCATAAGGACGCTACTTGGCAGGACTCCTAATGTTACGGAGTTAGGAGTTTTTTCAGCTATGTGGTCGGAGCACTGCAGTTATAAAAATTCAAGAAAGTTATTCCGCCTTTTCCCGACTAAGGGAAAACAGGTATTGGTTGGGGCAGGCGAAGAAAATTCCGGTATCGTTGATATTGGTGATGGTTTAGCGGTTGCTTTTAAAATAGAATCTCATAATCATCCTTCTGCCGTAGAGCCATTTGAGGCCTCTGCAACTGGTATCGGGGGATGCGTGCGAGATATATTTACAACTGGAGCGCAGCCTGTTGCTGTGCTGGGAGCATTGCGATTTGGGAATCTGGATAACAAGAAAGTGAGATATCTATTTAAAGAAGTCTTTAGGGGCTTGGCTCATTATGCGAATATTGCAGAAGTTAGCGCTGTAGGCGGAGATGCGTATTTTGATGAAAGTTATGAAGGTAACCCGCTGGTGAACGCTTTTGTGATAGGAGTTGTGAAACATAAGGATATCGTAAAAGGTGTGGCACGCGGCACGGGCAACCCTGTATATTATATAGGGGGAGATACGGGTAGGGATGGTGTTGGCGGAGCAAGTTTTGCCTCTAAGGAAATAACAGAAGAGACTGCTTCAATAGAGAATGCCGTTGCAATCGGAGATCCTGAGCTCGGCAAAAGATTGCGCAAGGCGTGTTTAGAGTTAATCGAAAAGAAGCTTGTCGTGGGCATGCAGGATATGGGCGCGGCGGGCCTGACCTGTTCTTCCTGTGAGACGGCTACGCGAAGTAAAACAGGTATTGAAATCGATGTTGCGCTTGTTCCACAAAGAGAAAAAGGTATGAGCGCTTATGAGATTCTTTTGTCAGAATCCCAGGAAAGAATGCTGGCTATTTTAAAAGGAGGAAGCGAAGAAGAGGCCTTGTTAATATTGCGCAAGTGGAATATCAATGCTGTTAAAATAGGAAAGGTAACAGACGACGGTATTATGCGCGTGAGGGAGAACGGCATTACAGTGTGCGAGGTGCCTGCGGAGGCTTTGACAAAAAAAGCGCCCCTCTACGATAGGGAAATCCAAGAACCTTCTTATTTAAAAGAGGCACAAAATCTATCTCTCCAGTCTCTATGCGAGCCGGATGACTATAATAAAGTCCTCTTGCAATTGCTTGATTTTCCAACTATAGCTAGTAAAGAATCCGCGTATAAAAAGTTTACGTTCGTAGCTAAAGACGAAGTATTGGTAGGCGCGGGTTCAGATGCTGCAATTGTTAAAGTCAAAGGAACAAAAAAAGCCCTGGCCATAAGCGTTGATTGCAATGGTAGGTTCTGTTACTTGAATCCTTATAATGGAGCCATGATGGCCGTGGCAGAGGCAGCGAGGAATGTCGTATGCGCGGGAGGAAGGCCATTAGCCATTACCGATGGATTAAATTTCGGAAATCCCATGAAACCTGAAAACTATTGGCAATTCCATAAGTGCATAGAAGGCCTTTCTGATGCCTGCAAGGCCTTGGGGACGCCTGTTGTTAGCGGCAACGCAAGTTTCTATAATGAAAATCCTAAAAGCGCGGTTGACCCGACTCCAATGGTGGGAATGGTCGGATTAATCGAAGATGCGGATAAATATGTTACCCAGAATTTTAAAAATGAAAATGATCTTATTGTCCTCTTGGGCGACAGTAAGTCAGGTCTTGAAGGTAGCGAATATTTATATCAAATACATAAGCTGAAAAAAGGAAATCCCAATATTGATATGAATATGGAAAAAACTGTTCAGGAGGCCTGCCTTGAGATGATACAGTCAGGGATTATTCGTAGCGCGCATGATTGTTCAGAGGGCGGATTAGCAACGTGTTTGGCAGAATCATGTATTAGCAATGCCAGTCACATGATAGGAGCTACTATAGAGCTGGACGATGCGACAAAGGGTGATATGCGATTGGATGGTGTATTATTCGGCGAGGCCCCTTCCAGAATAGTGGTATCTCTCAATGTCGATGATCTGGGGAAGTTAGAAGGCATAGCAAAGAAACATTTACTCTCTCATTATAAGCTTGGTAAGGTAACAGGAGATAGGCTTATTATTAGACATAATAAGGCTGAAGTAATAAATCTCCCTTTGACAACGCTGAGCAATACTTGGAGAGATGCGATTCCGGCAAGGCTAAATACTGATTGACATATAGTATTTAGCTCTTTATAATATACAGCACGTGAAATATCGCGGGGTGGAGCAGTCTGGTAGCTCGTCGGGCTCATAACCCGAAGGTCCTTGGTTCAAATCCAAGCCCCGCTACCATCATTTGATGTACTTGGATGACCTTGAGCCCGTAGAAAGGTCAAGATTAAGGCGATTTTCTTTCATAGAAAATCGCCTTTTTTGTAGATTCAAGGCAATTTCTTATCCAATATATAGTTATTTTCTATTGACTATCTAAATCTATATATGGTATATTAATTCTGCTATGATTCCCAGATATTCCCTTCAAAAAATGTCAAATATATGGTCTGATGAAAATAGATTCCAGAAAATGCTGGATATCGAGATACTTGCGTGCGAAGCAATGTCCAACCTAGGCAGGGTTCCCAAAAAGGATCTTAAAAAGATAAAATCAAAGGCAAAGTTTAATGTAAAGCGCATAGAGAAGATAGAAGCGAAGACCCGCCACGATGTAATAGCATTTCTCCATAATATTGCAGAGTACATCGGCTCCTCTTCAAGGTTTGTGCATCAGGGCCTTACTTCGAGTGATGTCTTGGATACGGGCCTATCAGTCATGATGAAAGAAGCAGCCTCTATTCTTATCGAGGATCTGAAAGAATTAAAAGAGGCGTTGCGCAAAAAAGCAAAAAGATTTAAGCGCACCATAATGGTCGGAAGGAGCCATGGCGTGCATGCTGAACCAACCACGTTTGGCCTGAAACTGTGTCTTTATTTCGATGAGATAAATAGATGCATTGAGAGGATCGAGCGGGCAAAGGCCATAGTCAGCGTCGGCAAGATATCAGGGCCTGTTGGGACATATTCAAATATAGAGCCATATGTTGAAAATTATGTTTGCAAGAAGTTAAACCTTAAACCAGCCAATATCTCCACCCAGATCTTACAGAGAGACCGACATGCGGATTATCTTGCGCAGCTCGCGTTGGTCGGGGCTACGCTTGAGAAGCTTACGGTCGAAATCAGGAATTTACAGAAAACAGAATTGAGAGAGGTAGAAGAGCCTTTTTCAAAAGGGCAGAAGGGCTCCAGCGCTATGCCTCACAAGAGAAACCCTGTTATGTGCGAAAGGATCAGCGGGCTGGCAAGGGTCTTGCGCGCCAACGCGATGGCTGCCATGGAGAACGTTGCATTGTGGCACGAGAGGGATATAAGCCACTCCTCTGTAGAGAGGATTATTATACCCGACAGCACCATTCTTTTGGATTATATGTTGAACCAGATGATATACATTATCAAGAATCTTCTTGTGTATCCTGGGAATATGAGTAATAACCTTGCAAAGACAAAAGGACTTATATTTTCAGCAAGGATCTTGGTCGAATTGGAAAAGAGAGGTGTAGAGCGAAGAAAGGCGTATGATATTATCCAGAGATGCGCAATGAATGTCTGGAACAAAAATATGAATTTTAAAGAGGCGCTCTGGAAAGACAAGGATTTTATAAAGACGGTAAAACCGCGGGAGATCGAAAAGTTTTTTGAACTTAGTTATTATACCAGGCACGTGGACAAGATTTTCAGAAAGGTTGGGATATGAAAAAAGGAAAGAAGATTTACGAAGGAAAGGCAAAGATTCTGTTCGAGACAGATAAACCCGACCTTGTCCTGCAGGAATTTAAGGATGATGCCACCGCGTTTGACGCTACAAAAAGGGGCAGCATAAAACAAAAAGGCGTTATAAATAATGAGATCTCCTCAGCCCTTTTCCGGCTTCTAGAGGCAAAAGGAGTCCCCACTCATTTTGTCAAAAAATTAAGCGAAAGAGGGATGCTTGTAAAGAGGCTGGATATTATCCTGGTAGAGGTGACCATCAGAAACATTTCCGCGGGCGGGCTTTCAAAGCTTTTGGCCATTAAAGAGGGCATTGTATTAAAAAACCCTGTGCTGGAATATCATTATAAAAAGGATTCGCTTCATGATCCCCTGATAAATGACTACCACATAGAGATGCTTGGCCTGGCTACGCCAAAGGAGATGAAGAAGATAAAGGATTATTCTTTCAGCATAAACGAGATCCTGAAGGATTTTTTCAACAAGGCAGGCCTTAGGCTCGTTGATTTTAAACTTGAGTTCGGAAGGCATAAAAGGAAGTTGTTGTTAGGAGATGAGATATCGCCTGATACATGCAGGCTGTGGGATAAGAAGACTAACGAGAAGCTTGATAAAGACCGTTTCAGGCGTGACCTTGGCAGGATAGAAGAGGCCTACCAAGAGGTCCTTAAGAGGATAAAGGCTTAATCGAAAAGAAGATATTTGAAGATTATAGGGATTGAGGTAGCGTGGAGTGGAAGATTGAGGTAAGGAATAAAAGACGTATTTTTGATCCTTTAGGCAGCGGGATCAAAAAAGATATTAAAGACCTGGGCATAGTTGGAGTAAAGAAAATTTCAACAGCCCAGGTCTTTAATGTTTGTGGGGATCTATCGCAACCTTAAAAAAGAGGGGATAATATGATTGATTATAAAAAAGCAGGTGTAGACATAGATAAATCAAATAGATTTGTGAAGGAAATTTGTAAAATGGTAGTTTCTACAAGAAGGCCAGAGACAGCAGGAGATATAGGGGGCTTTAGCGCCTTTGCGAGGATACCAAAAAAGTATAAAGAACCCATACTTGTTTCTTCGACTGATGGAGTAGGTACAAAGCTTATGGTAGCTGATTTGCTAAATAGGCATTCTACGGTAGGCATAGACCTGGTTGCTATGTGCGTAAATGATATCGTGGTCAGCGGCGCAGAACCTCTTTTCTTTTTGGATTATCTTGCTACGGGTAAATTGAATAATAAAAAAGCAAAGGATATTATAAAAGGTATTGTCAAGGGCTGCAAGCAAGCTGGCTGTGCGCTTATAGGCGGGGAGACAGCAGAGATGCCTGGTATGTATAATGGCGAGCAATATGACCTTGCTGGTTTTTGCGTGGGCGTGGTTGAGAAGAAGAAGATAATAGATGGACAATCTGTAAATAAGGGAGACAGGATTATAGGAATCCAGTCAAACGGTTTGCATTCAAATGGCTTTAGTCTTACAAGAAAGATTTTTAGAAAGAGTGAGCTTAAAGCTGGCATCGGAAGAATTCTCCTGAAGCCTACCATAATCTACGTTAAATCGATTCTAAAATTAACGAAAAAGATCAATGTGAAGGCAATGGCCCATATAACAGGCGGAGGTTTTTATGATAATATACCGCGCGTGTTACCGCCAGATGTGAGTTCATTGATATATAAAGAATTGTGGCGTGTCCCTGATATCTTTAAGATGATTCAGAAAAGGGCAAGGATAAGCGATAGAGAGATGTATCGCACGTTTAATATGGGAATCGGCATGACGCTTGTCGTAAATAAAAAAGATGTTAAAAAGACGCACGGGATTATAAAAAGCTCAGGCCTGAAGTCATGGACGATCGGTGAGATAATTAAGGGGAAAAGCGGCGTTATAATATAAACTAGAGGACCAGTTAGAGGCATAGAACAGAAAGAAGGAAGAGACAAGATGAAGGTCTTGGTAGTGGGCTCTGGCGGCAGAGAGCACGCATTGGTTTGGAAGATAGCTCATAGTAAAAAAGTGACAAAGATATTCTGCGCCCCTGGCAATGGAGGTATAAAGGCGCTTGCAGAGCTGGTAGACATTAAGGCAGATGATGTCGAGGGGCTTCTGAGTTTTGCAAAAGAAAACAAGATAGATTTGACCGTGGTGGGGCCTGAGGTGCCCCTTGTCAAAGGCATAGTGGATAGGTTTCTTGAGAAAGGTTTAAAGATATTCGGCCCGCCTAAAGAGCTTGCAATGCTCGAAGGAAGCAAGGTCTTCGCAAAAGAGGCAATGAAAAGATTTGGCGTGCCCAGTGCAGGCTTCGAGGTCTTTGACAGTCCGGATAAAGCAAAAGAATATTTGAAACAAAAAGGCGCGCCTATAGTTGTAAAGGCAGATGGCCTTGCAGCTGGCAAGGGAGTCATGGTGGCAAAGACTATTAAAGAGGCCGAGGACGCCATAGATTCCATGCTGGTCAAGAAGATTTTTGGAGCTGCAGGAGAAAAGGTGATTCTTGAGGAGTGCCTTGAAGGCGAAGAGGCGTCCATATTGATTTTTAGCGACGGCAAAAACATAACACCGCTTGTCTCTTCGCAGGACCATAAGAGGATTTTTGATAATGATAAGGGACCTAATACGGGCGGCATGGGCGCGTATTCTCCTGCCCCAGTGGCATCCGGAAAGATATTCAAAGATATTATAGAAAAGGTTTTTAGGCCTGTTATTGACGGATTTAGAAAAGAGGGTAGGTTTTATAAAGGGGTGTTGTATGGCGGCATAATGGTTACAAAAAATGGCCCCATGCTTTTGGAATTTAATGTAAGATTCGGGGATCCTGAGACCCAGGCCATCCTTCCGAGATTGAGCTCGGATCTAGTGGATGCTATAGTTTCGTGTATAGACGGTACCCTTGATAAGGTAGCTCTTGAATGGGATGAAAGGCCGTGCCTTTCTGTGGTTGCGGCTTCTAAGGGATACCCGGACGCCTATGAGAAACATAAAGAGATTCATGGGTTGGAAGATGTCGCAGGCATGGAGGATGTAGTGGTGTTTCACGCAGGGACTTCATCTAAGGACAGCAAGATTTTTACCGCTGGAGGCAGGGTTTTGGGCGTTACAGGTTTAGGTAAAGATATCAAATCCGCCAGGGATAACGCATACGATGCAATAAAAAAGATAAAGTTCGATGGGATTTATTATAGAAACGATATAGGGGATAGAGCGATAAGGAGGCAATAACATGGCTGCTAGAAAAAAGGCTTTAGTTGGTATTCTAATGGGCAGTAAATCCGACTCTGAGACCATGTGCGAGACCGAGAATATCCTGAAGCAATATAAAATACCTTATGAAGTAAACGTGCTTTCAGCGCACAGGACGCCTGAGGCTGTAAGAAAATATGCTAAATCTGCCAGAAAAAAGGGCCTTAAAGTTTTGATATGCGGTGCAGGCATGTCTGCGGCATTGGCTGGGGTAGTAAGCTCTTATACTGATCTACCTGTTGTAGGAGTTCCAATTTACACCAAAGCGCTGGAAGGCCTTGATTCTCTTTTATCAACTGTTCAGATGCCAGCAGGAATTCCAGTGGCAAGCATGGCTATAGGGAAATCAGGCGCCAAAAACGCGGCAATTTTTGCTGTACGCATTTTGCGCCTATCTAAATAATCCCTAACTTGACACTTCAGTTATTGAGGATTTCTCGTTAGTGGGCACGTAGCGCGTGGCAGGAGAGGTTATGCAGGCTGAGATTGTAAAGGTAAGCCCTAAGTTCCCCGAAGAAAATTCTATAGAAAAGGCAGCGAAAGTTTTGCGGGAAGGCGGGCTTGTTGCGTTTCCTACGGAAACGGTTTATGGTATTGGCGCGAATTTTTTAAACCGGAAAGCCATAGATAGGCTCTACACGATAAAAAAAAGACCCAGAAATAAGCCGTTTACTTTTCATATTGCACGGTTTGAGGCATTGAAGGAATTGGATGTAGTTTTATCGAAGCCCGCGACAGGGATCATCCATAAGTTTTGGCCAGGTCCTTTGACTATTATAGCGTTTAATAAGAAAAAAGAGAAAATAGGCATTCGCATGCCCAGTAACAAAATAGCCTTGGAGCTTATAAAGAAGGCGTCTGTACCTCTGGTTGCGCCAAGCGCAAATATCTCCGGGAAAAAACCTTCTATTTCAGGCGAAGATGTTATCCGTGAGATGGAAGATCTTGTTGATATAATATTAGATGGGGGCGTTACGGAATCAGGCAGAGAGTCTACAATTTTAGATGTTACGGCCAGGCCTTTCAGGATACTCAGAGAAGGGGCTATACCCAAGGAGGAGCTGTTTGCTGAACGCCACGTACTTTTTGTATGCACAGGGAATAGCTGCAGAAGCGTTATGGCAAAGGGTCTGCTTGAAAAGTTTCTTAAGACAGCGGACCTTTCTAAAAAGGTGCGCGTTGACTCTGCCGGTACAGGGACATACCCTGGCATCCCCGCAGCTAGCAATACGATACAAGTCATGAATGAAGAAGGCGTGGATGTTTCAGCACATAAAGGAAAAACCATGACCGAGGATTTATTAAAAAAGTCTGACCTTATTTTTGTAATGGAACGTTCGCATATGGACGCTGCTTTAAATAGGCTACCAGGCATTGCTTCAAAGATCACGCTTCTCAACGGAGACAAAGGCGTGCCTGATCCAATAGGCAAGTCTATCGAAGAATACAGGCGGATCCGGGATATCATAAAGGATCAGATAGAGAATATATTTTTGGAGTTGTTTAAGAAGATGAAATAAATCCGTTATTAAAAAAGGAGTCAACGTATGAAGATCGCAATAGGCTCAGATCATGGAGGTTTTAAGCTAAAGGGGGCTATAATAAAGTTTTTAAAAACCAAGGACCGCAGCGTGAAGGATTTTGGAACTTTTTCTGAAGGACCTTGCGATTATCCTATTGTTGGCTATGAGGTAAGCAGAGCTGTAGGCGCTAGGAAATTTTCAAAGGGCATTCTTATATGTACAACAGGTATTGGCATGTCAATGGTTGCGAATAAGATGAAAGGGGTTCGCGCTGCCCTCTGTGATAGGGTGGATATTGCGCGTTCCAGCAGATTGCACAACGATGCTAATGTCTTGGTCCTCGCAGCGAAGGTTGTTTCGGGAGTTAAGGCAAAAAGAATTGTAGATATATGGCTTTCAACGTCTGCATTGTCTGGAAGACACAAAAGAAGGGTTAATCAGATCAAGAAGATAGATAGAAAGAGATAAGTTCAATTTCGATTTGGAGGAGAGATGAATTCATTAAAGAAGATTGACCCAGAGATTTTTCAGGCAATACAAAAAGAGTTAAAGAGGCAGCAGGATAATATTGAGCTCATAGCGAGTGAAAATTTTACAAGCAGGGCTGTTCTAGAAACACAGGGTTCTGTCCTTACCAATAAATACGCTGAAGGCTACCCATCAAAGCGCTGGTATGGTGGCTGTGAATGCGTTGACGAGGCAGAGCGCTTGGCAGTTGAAAGGGCAAAGAAGCTTTTTGGGGCTGAGCATGCTAATGTGCAGCCGCATTCAGGCACGCAGGCAAATATGGCGGTCTATTTTGCCTTGCTTACACCAGGAGATACGGTTTTGGCTATGGATCTTGCCTGCGGAGGGCATCTCTCGCATGGCCATCCGCATAATTTTTCAGGAAAGTTTTTTAATATTGTTACATACGGAGTGAGTAAAAATGACGAGAGGCTTGATTATGCTGAAATATCTTCTTTGGCAAAAAAGCATAAACCTAAGATGATTCTTGCAGGCGCGTGCGCGTATCCGCGCATTATAGATTTTAAGAGATTTAGAGAGATAGCAGATAGCGTAGGCGCGTATCTTTTTGTGGATATGGCGCACATCTCTGGGCTGGTCGCTGTAGGACTACATCCCAGCCCTATGCCTTATGCAGAAGTGGTGAGCACTACCACACATAAAACCCTGCGCGGTCCAAGGGGCGGAATAATACTGTGTCGAAAAAAATTCGCCAAAAGGATAGACACAGAGATCTTTCCCGGTATTCAAGGAGGTCCTTTAATGCACGTGATAGCCGCTAAGGCAGTAGCCCTTAAAGAAGCAGAATCCAGCGAGTTTAAGACATATCAGCCGCAGGTTGTAAAGAACTCTCAAGCCTTGGCAAGATCTTTGAAGGAGGTAGGTTTTAGGATAGTTTCAGGCGGAACAGATAATCACCTTTCTTTAATCGACTTGGCCTCTAAGGGCCTTACAGGAAGAGAGGCAGCAGATATCCTTGATAGTGCGCACATAACGGTTAACAAAAATCTAATACCTTTTGATAAGAAAAGCCCGTCTCTGACAAGTGGCATAAGGTTGGGTACGCCTGCAGTCACAACAAGGGGCATGAAGGAACCAGAGATGCAGGAGATAGCAGATATAATAAACCTCGTATTAGTTCATAAAGGCGATAAAAAAGCAATCAGTGGGTGCGCGCAGAAGGTAAAGGCTTTGGTTAAGAAATTTCCATTATACGTAGGGCTTTAGTACTATACGTGTGTAGTATTAGATAATGTTCAAGCCTTGAGCTTGGACAAAAGGAGAATTAGGTATGAAATGCCCATTCTGTGGTCATAAAGAAGATAAGGTTATTGATTCTCGTTCTTCCGAAGAAGGCCGTTCGATTCGCAGGCGCAGAGAATGTCTTAAGTGCCGGAGACGATTTACAACGTACGAGCATATAGAAGAGGCGTCTTTGATGGTGATAAAGAAGGATGGAAGGCGCGAGGCATTTGATAGAAAAAAGATTTTAGCTGGTATTAAAAAGGCCTGTGAAAAAAGGCCTATAAGTACGCAGCAGCTGGAAGAACTTGCAGATAAAATAGAATATACCCTTCAAAGTAAGTTTGAAAAAGAAGTAGAGGCAAGTCAGGTTGGAGAATCAGTGATGGAGCTTTTATATGACCTGGATGAGGTCGCCTATGTAAGATTTGCCTCTGTTTATAGACAGTTTAAAGATATAAATCAGTTTATGAAAGAAGTAAAAGGCCTTCTGAATCATAAATAATTAGATAACGTTATCCCGCCTTTTTTAATATTTTCCGTAACATGTTGCATTTTCAATAGTTAGAAGTTTTAGTACTCCTTGACAAAGATATACTAATATGCTATACTTATTAAGGAGATTATAAAAGATTTAATAAGATACTTATTGTATTAGCATGCATATTAGGGGACAGCTCTATGTCAAAACGAGGGCATTGTAAAATAACTTATGCTATATTTGGGAAAATTAGAAAAACTATTTCCATCCTAACCCTTATAACTTTTATCTTTACCAATACTGCATACAGCGCCCC
>JBHPFI010000014.1:0-36890 GCA_042572045.1 Candidatus Omnitrophota bacterium | reverse complement strand
AATCTGGGCAGCTCTTATGCCAAGCACATATTGAGGTAAAAACAGATTAACTAAAGTCGGCAAAAGTATATATATCATCCCTATTAAAATAGGCATAGAATATGAAAGGATCTGAGTAGTCACTTCTATGTAATTTTTTAAAGATCCCTCTTCCTTATTTGAAGAGCCATACCTTTCAACAAGTCTTGGATATATGATGTTGGATATGCTAGATGGGATAAGAAAGATAAATTGAATAAGTAAATATGATATTCCAAAATAGCCTAACTCTTTTATGCCTAAGAACTTAATAATCATGACTCTATCTATAGTCATCCTTAGGTTTTCCACTACAACGATTAAGGTTATAAATATACCTATTTTTACTAAAGATATAAATATATCCTTATTAAAATAAAATCTTAGACTATATCTATAGAAGGACTTATAGCAGATTACGCCAATAATAATTACATAATTTAAGACAATCCCCCATAAAAATCCAAAAAAGTGGAACTTTATTACAAGGCCCACTACAAGTAAAAAATCAAGTACTGCAAAACTGAGCTGTAATGTACTTAAAAATTTAAACCTATTATCTGAGCGAAGTAGGAGTTGAAAAAAATCATATAACTGTCTCATCAAGACCAGCGCTGCTATAGCCCTCAGCGCTGCTATCCACTCTATGCTGACACGGTTATACATAAATAATGAAACCAAAATTATTACAAAACCGACTACTGCAGATGGCAGGACAGCCATTGAAAATCCAATACGCCTTATATCAGTAGCCTTTTTATTATCGCCCTTTCCTCTATAGAACGGGACTTCTCTATTCATAGCATTTGATATACCTAAGCTGGAATATCTACTGTATTCTAAAACTATAGAAAGAGCATTCCATAGACCATAAAGGGAAGGCCCGAGGAAACGTGCTACGATAATGCTTCTTACAACGCTAATGCACTTTGCCAAAAATGTTGAGATAGAATAAAAAAATGTATCCTTTACAATTCTTTCCTTCATCTTGTTACTAGCTCCCGGAGAAACTCCTTAACCCTTTCTGATGCCTTCCCGTCAACCTTATACGCATAATCTTCAATAAAACTATTCAAATTATTATCGAGAAAAAATTCACTATTCCGAATAGCCTTTTCTAGGCCTTCGCGAATCTTTGAAGGTTCTCTTATTTCTATGCCCACGCCCCTGGCCTCCAGCGGAATAAGCTCCTCCCTTTTAAAAAAATTATAGAATAAAACCGGTTTTCTAAGCTGTATGGCATCCATGATAGCTGAAGAAAATTTTTCTGTTATAATAGCCTTTGCCCCGCTAAATAGATCAGAGATATCTGCATCCTTTAACAAAAATACATTCTTAAACTCAGATATCATCTTCTTGAATTTTAGAAGTTCGCTCTTTGTATAATAAGGATGCACCTTTACTATAAGTTGAATACCCTTAAGCTCCCTGAAGGTATTTAAGGTAGCTTCTAGTGAGAAAAGTGATAAGTCCGGGGTTAGATAGATTGTATTTATTGGGTAATACCTTATACTGTTTCCAAGATAGACTAAAGTCGGTAAATCCGGATCTGCGTTTATTTTTCTTAATATCTCTTTATAACGGTCTATCCTCCCATTTTCTCTATCATATATATAATCAAAGCTGGGGTTTCCTGTTATTACCAATCTTTTTGGGTCGCTTCCAAGCTTTTTAAACCATTCTACATCTGCCTTCCCCCAGCAAGCCATAAAATCAGCGTTCTGCCTTGTGTAGATATTTTTTTCTGTCATAAGGCCATGTTGCACAACAAGGCTTGCTATATTACATTTCTTTGAGGCCGATATAAAAAGATATTCCCAGCTTCTAACAGAATCACGTAGCAAAATTATCTTTGGTTTAATCTTTCTTAAAAAATTACTGATAAGACATAAGTTGTTCTGAAATATTACGACGCCTCTTTTAAAAATACTCATGAACAAATTTTCTAAAACCATTCCTATATCGTAGTCCTTATATTTAAAAATATCATTTTTGAATCTAACTTTAATAAAAGATCCGAATTCCTTTAAGACCTTCCTTGATCTAAAAAGACTGAAGAAACTACTTCTATTAAAAAAAGAAAAATAGACCTTCTTCTTTTTTAAAAGACTCCATCTAACCCTTAGGCCCTTGCCTAATATAAAGGGAATTACAGTAAATTCTCTATCTATATCCCTTATGGTATGATTAAGCCTATAGTCCATTAAGATCAAATCTTTGCGCTTTTCTCTTTTCTTAGTTAGATATAGTCTACATAAAAAATCTACTATCTCTGATATGAAAGTAGTAACAAAATCTCTTAAAAGAATTAAACTATTAGAAAATACTCCAGAATATGATTTTTTCATCTTTATGCATTCTGTCTTTATGTCTAAAGTTGAGCCTAAAAACCTGGAAATCCCATCAAAAAAATCTTCATCATTTTCTGAAATAAATACTACTTCAGCTGGCTTATGGTTTTCTATCAGCTTTAATATAATATGTAGATTTTTAATAGCACTGCATAAAGCTAGATAAAAATCTAACTGAAGGGTCTCGGCTATGTCCTTTGTCTTTCCTTTCAAATCGAGACATGAATTATCGTTTACCATAGAGATATAAGAATCCATGTATTTATAGTCTTCTTCTTTTAAAACAGCTTCGCTATATTTTATATCTAGACCTATTTTTTTTGAGAGTTCTCCAAAAAAACGATTTTGAGAATAAATAATAGAATCTTTTCTGCCTGCCTTTTTAAGAAGACTCTCGCATGATAAAAGATTTTCTATATAACCTAAAAATACCAGGGTCACTTTTTGCATATAATAAGCATATTGGCTGAAAGACTGTTTTTCTTTAAAAATTCCTGAAAGATCTCTCTATGTCTATCTCCATTCTCTACCAATATATGATATAAAAATGGGTGTTTCCTTAAATCAATAACGCCTTCATTATGTTTATTCACTACAATATCTACATCGAGCTCGCCTGTAGTAAGAACTCTTATATCTTTAAAACCCGCCCTTTCTACTAAAGATTTTATAGAATCGATATTAAAATAATTAAGATGATCGGGCCCTGCTACATTAATAGATTTATCAAAAAGCGTAAGAAGCTCAAATCCCTCTATATTAGGCGTAGTAAAGATGAAACATGAATCATCTTTCATTAACCTATAAACTGTTCTTAAAAAATCAATGGGCGAAAAAAGATGTTCTATCAACTCGAAATTAGTAACTACATCAGGGTTCAAAGATAAGCTTACATTTTCTATAACATCATTTATTATTTCTATTCTATCTGTATTTTTAATTCTTATAGGGCCAGGCTCGATAAGCATAATCTTTTTAAAAAACCCACGAGATGCAACCTCTTCGCCAAAAAACCCAGAGCCAGCACCTACATCAACCAGTACATCTCTTCCTGTATTGTTCTTGGATACAATATCGAGTATCCGGTCAACTCTAGGCTTATAGATGCCCTTTATCCTTGCATCTTTTGACTGGGGAAATATATAATCCTGCCAGAATTTAGATGCCCTTGATGCAGAGTAATATTTTTTTAAGATCTCCTGAGTAGGTCTCGGAGAAATATAATAGGTCCTACACTTAATACATTTTTTAAATATATACCCTTCCTTATTAAATGCGTCTTCTCTATTTTTAGTGCCGCACGCGGGACAATCTACCTCTACAAAATCCTTAGAATACACCAAAAGATCCTTTGCGTCTTTTTTAAACAGGTTCTCACATTTTTTCCTTAAGTCAGCCGGCCTAATATCATTCTCTTTCATTTTTGTTCCTCATCAAAATCTATTCCAACTTCAAATTTAGGCTTCCATCTAATTGGACTCTTACCATTAGTAAATAATTTTCTGTTAACAAATTTTTCCACAACTCTCCAGAACTCATCAATCGATATATCTATATATTCACAAAATTCTTCTATATATTTATCGCCACACTTACCATCATATTTTTTTACTAGATCGATAGCTTCTTTTCTTGTCATTTTGCCTTCCCTTATAGCATATCCTGCTTCGTCTGTAGTAAAACCAAAGCCAAACTTATAATATTTTAAGATCTGGTTTACTATCTGCATGTCTGAATCAATAGAGCCATAAGGATTCGTTCTTCCCGTTGAGGATGGATCATGATTCATCCTCTTTGTTAAACCTTTCTTAATAGAAAAATCTGTATTGCCCCAAAAAGACCATTCTTTTGCATAATAATCAAGATATATAGCTCTGATATTTGATTTTGCTAGGGCTTCTTTTTTTGGAAATTGATACCATATTAAATCGCTCAATCTTATATTCTCAATTTCCCAATCAGATGCATTGCCTCCATTTAACGTATTGCCCAGATTTACATTTGCGGCGTCATCACCGCTTCCGAGCCCTTCAGGAATACCTAAAGTAACTCCTGCGTTTTCTCCCTGAATAATCAATGGAATATTACAATTTAACGCAGTTATATAAGAAACTGCCCATAATGGATATTCAGTTGGTTTTACAGGGTTGCCAAATTTATAAAAAGAATGCTTTATCAGTCTCTTCCATATCTTAGGATTAGGCCTATAAATCATTGTATCGAATCCATGTTGTATTAAATTTTCAATATTACAAGCTCCACACTTAGTGATTCCATCTGGCGCCAAATTAACCAAGAGGCAATTCAAGCCTAATTTTTCTCTTGCGTACAGTGCCTGAAACGTACTATCTTTCCCTCCGCTTATACCTATAATGCAGTCATGTTGTCCTTTATTGGAAAGTTTTGCCTTTTTAACTATTTCCTTAAGCTCTTTTTCGCGGCTTCCCCAATCAATGCTCTTCCGCTCTTCCGCAAACTTACATGCATAGCATATTCTATTTTCATCAAATTTTATTTTTGGTCTAGTATCAGGTTGAACACATTTTTTACAGTATTTCATTTTGCCTCTCCTTAAATGCAATTGAAAATATTAATCTATAAAATCCCAACTTAATGGCGTACCCAGCTTAATATCTTTTCTTGAAACCTTACCAATAATCTTATCTATATGCTTTGGCTTAATCCCATAAGAAGGCCTTATAGATCTTACATTTTCTTCTGTAAAGCTCTCTCCTTTTTTAATATCTTTAACTACAAATAAAGATCTTCTAAAAACTAGGCTTTTTTTCTCATCTTTTGTCATACTATAAGAAGCTTTGCCCAAGACTTTCTTAGGCAGGCCTAAGTCTTTAACTAAACTTTTTAATTCTTTCGGTCCTAAGCCTTTCTTGGTCACCTTTACCTTTTCAACCAAACTCTTTAATTCTTCTGGCTCTATCGAAAAAAAGCTATCAGGGGTTTTCATTTTTCTTGATAATGTAAAATGTTTTTCTATTAAACTAGCTCCCAAAGAAGCTGCTAGAATACTTACTCTTGCATCTAATGTATGATCAGAAATACCCACATGTAATTTAAATCTTTTTTTCATATCTTCTATTTTCTTTAACCTCATATCTTCTGCCTTGGCAGGATAACTGCTAATACACGCTAGTAAGACAATCTCTTTAGCTCCTGCTCTCTTAGCTATATTAACTGCATTCTTAATATCAGAGATGGAGGCCATGCCTGTAGATAAAATCAATGGTTTTTTTGTCTTTGCTGCATACTCTACTAAAGATAGATCTACAAGCTCAAAAGAGGATATTTTATGTACAGGTACATCCAGTTCCTCTAAAAGATCTACTGCTTTTTTGTCAAATGCTGTTGAAAAGAATAGAATCCCTAAATTGTCTGTTTTCTTTTTTAATTTTTTAAACCAATCCCATGGAGTATAGGCCTTTTTATATAACTGGTAAAGGGTCTGACCTCCCCACTCAGGGTGTTTTATCCTAAAGTATTTATTAGTTACATCAATAGTCAAAGAATCAGGTGTATAGGTTTGAAATTTTACAGCATCTGCACCAGACTCTTTTGCCTTTTTAATTAACTGAAAAGCAGTATTTAAATCCTTTGCATGATTTGCAGAGACCTCAGCTACTATAAGGCACCTATTTTTATTTAATAATTTCATTTTGCACCTTTAAAATAGCGCTTAAGAGAACTTTAGAATAATACGGATAGAGCATATTATAAATCGCGGTTACACTCTCAGAACCTGAAACATCAATAAATTCTTCTATTAAAACTTCTCCTTCATCTGCTTCCTCTGTCATAAAATGAGCGCCTACAGATGCCTTAAAATTCTTATCTTTTAATGCCCTTCCTATCGGATCTGCTCCTTTATATTTATAAAGATATGGGTGTAGGTTTATTGCCCCATATTTAGGCAGCTTTAATATGTCTTTTTTAACAATTTCTCTTCCATGCACACTTATAAGTAAATCTACTTTCTTTAAATCCTCTATAAAATCTTTATCATTGATGCTTTTATTCATGGGAATATTAAAAATATTTAGTATTTCTTTTAGATCATCGCTATAGCTTACAGCTCGAAGGATCTCATGTCTCATTGAGAGCATGCTAAGCGCTCCTATTACGCCTGCCTGCCTGCCTCCCATAAAACAAATCTTTAATCTATTGTAGGTATTCATTAAAATCCTTTCAGTGCTGCTTCTACTATCCTCTTTGCGCCTTTCCCGTCTACACTTTTTCTCCCAATCTGGCTACGCTTATTCCTTTCTTCAAAAGAAAAAAGCTTATCTAATGCACTATTAATATTTTCTAATAAATCGGGGTCAGTGTGTGCTCCTGCATATTCAACAAACCCCCTATCTTGCCAGCCTTTTAGATTAAATCTTTGGTTGTCTGCAAAAGAAATAGAAATAGTAGGAAGTCCCACTCTTGCTAGTTCATTAGTAGTCTGCCCTCCGCCAGATATACATAAATCTGCATCAAGCATTGCTTCCTTCATCTCTTTGGCGCTAGCTCTAGTTATGGGATTAAGCTTAATTCCTCTCTTTTCGCTAAGGTAATCAGTTACGCTTTTCATTAAATCAAGCCGCCTTATTCCGCCAAAAGTAATTAATATATCTTTTATCTCTTTTTTTATCTCTTTTTTGGGAATATTCCAAAACTCCTTTCGTAGAATTATATAATCCTTGCCCAATAAATACCTGACATTGTCTTTAGATGAATAAGATACCTCTTCCCCGCAAACGCAAGGATTTATAACTATGCCCTCAGGATAGTCTAAGCGGCTATAATCATCTATCATCACTATTTTCCCACATGTTAAATCAGAAACTTCATCATATAAGGACTTGTCCGCAACGTATGAATCAATGACAATAATGTCATTTTTATCTATTCTCTTTAATAATTCATCTTTTCCTTTTGTCCAGTTGGTAATCTCAATATTTGTATCTTTTAATAAAACTTGAGCGCTCTCATCGCAATCCATAAGAAATTCCGGCGCAATGCCTCTTTCTAAAAATGCCTCATATAAAGAAATGCATCTGGCTATATGTCCAAAACCAGCTTCCCTTCCACCCTCGGTTAAAATAAAAATCTTCATTTTATCTTTTTTGTATAACCTCTTTATTTACCAATTTAAGCAATGGCTTCTTTTTAAAAAGACTCGCTATCTCTTTTGTAGTAAAAACTCTATTCTTGCGATACAAGTAACCATAAACCAAAGAAAGTAATGTATAATCCTCTTCGGTATCAAGCGTAATCCTTATATCCGGGCCATAAACAGCTCTGGGGGATTTTACATTTACTATTTTAAAAAGCCTCGGGTTTTTGTAAAAATATGGCGTAACGTGCTCTCTCTCATAATCTCTTCCTGCGTTCCTATGGGCCTTTTCTAACGCGCTAAAGTTAAAGACCTCTACATCCAGGCCCCGGGGATAACTCCTCTTTACGGTATTAGAAGTATAATCAGCCCTTTTCTTAATATGAATTTTTATAAATGAATCAATAAGCGCCGGATCAACGCATGGGCAATCGCCGGTAATTCTTACGATAAGATCTAAATGATATTTTTTTGAAGCCAAATAGTAACGCGATAACACATTATCTAGACTGCCTTTAAGATATTTTACTTTTTTTCTTTTTGCTATCCTCACAATCTCATCATCATCTTTTTTGGTTGACGTAGCCACTACAATATCGTCTAATCGTTTAGACTTCTTAAGCCTATCTATAATCTGCTCTAAGACAGTTATTCCGCTGCCATACGGAAGCTCTTTCAGTACCTTGCCGGGAAGTCTTGTGGAACTCATTCTTGCCTGTATTACTGCGCCAATCTTCATATTTTATTTAACCACCTTTAAAACATTCTCTATAATATATTCAACTTCACTATCTGTAAGGCCCGGAAATAGAGGTATGGTAATAGCTCTATCATAAAATTTCTCAGCCTCAGGAAAATCTTCTCTTTTATATCCAAATCTCTCTCTATAATATGGCTGTAAATGAAGCGGCATGTAATGGACATGCACCCCTATTCCCAGGGCTCGCAATTCCTCAAAGACCTGCCTTCTTGTCTTAATCATCTCTTTCAATCTAAGGCAAAGCATATATAGATGCCAGGCGTTTTTACGGTCATTTTCCTGAAGCGGAGTTATTAAATACGGGGATTTACTAAATGCCTCTGTATAACGAGCTACGATCTTGCGTCTTTTTGAAATAAACTGGTCCAGCTTTTTTAGTTGGCTTAACCCCAATGCGCACTGTATATCCGTAATGCGGTAATTATAGCCTAAAGCCTGCATTTCATAATACCAGGGAGATACTGTCTCAGGATTGCGTCCCTTTAGAAAAGAATTCTCATTATCAGAAGCTTGCTCTTTAAGCTTTATGCTACTACTATCATTTGTAATTCCATGCGTTCGGAACAAACGCAGCTTCTTTGCAAGTAACTCATCAGAGGTAACAATCATGCCCCCCTCTCCTGTTGTAATATGCTTTACCGGATGAAAAGAAAATATTGTCATATTAGCTAAAGTGCCTATCTTTTTCCCCTTATAACTAGCTCCCAAAGAATGAGCTGCATCGTGAATCACTATCAAATTATGCTTCTTTGCAATATTATTTATCTCATCCATATCACAAGGCTGACCTGTAAAATCAACAGGTATAATAGCCTTTGTTTTAGGTGTTATTGCCGATTCTAACTTTTTAGGATCCATGCAATAAGTATCTTTCCTTATGTCAACAAACTTAACATCTGCCCCTAAGAATAAAGCGCAGTTCCCGCTGGCAGCAAATGTAATAGGAGCAGTTATTACCTCGTCTCCCGGGCCTATGCCGGCAGCAAAACAGGCACAATGGAGCGCTGCTGTACCAGTCGCAACCGCTATAGCATGCCTAGCTCCTGTATAAGCACAGATAGCATCCTCAAACTCTTTTATCTTGGGACCCTGAGTAACCCAATCACTCTTTAGAACCTTTAGAACTTCTTGTATATCATCTTCTTCTATGCACTGTTTTCCATATGGAATCATCTTCATGTCAACATTTCTCATTTTCTATCATTTTTTTAAGCTGATCTACGTTCAGCCATTCTGTATTATTGTCGCTCCTATAGCCTTTAAAATTTATGCCTAATGGTGCATTTTTTCTCTTCTCCCCATTCTCTACAACCTTTGAATAGGTAATAAATCTGTCCTTATACTCGTAACTATGTATACCGTCGTCGGAAGATAGAAGTGTTTCGTGCAGTTTCTCTCCCGGACGTATACCTATTACCTTTAGTTTGCACTTTGGACATACTGCCTTTGCCAAATCCATTATCTTTATGCTAGGCAACTTGGGAACAAAGACCTCTCCGCCTTTCATTTCATCTAGACGGCTAAGCACAAACTCAACTCCTTGTTCTAATGTTATCCAAAAACGTGTCATTTTTTTATCTGTAATCGGAATCGTACCTTTCTTGGTGCATTCTTTAAAGAAAGGGACAACACTTCCGCGTGAACCAAAAACATTACCATAACGTACAACACTAAACCTTGTACGCTTCCAAGAATAATTATTAGCAGCGACAAATATCTTCTCTGCGCAGAGTTTACTGGCGCCATAAAGATTTATTGGATTTGCTGCTTTATCTGTACTCAGGGCAAGCACCTTTTTAACATTATTGTCTATGGCTATGTTTATAACATTCTCTGCGCCAAATATATTGGTCTTTATCGCTTCGAAAGGATTATATTCAGCTGTCGGAACTATCTTAAGGGCTGCTGCGTGAATAACAATATCAACTCCATTAAAGGCCCGATGCAGTCTGTCTGTATCTCTTACATCTCCTATAAAATATCTGAGATTTTTATGTTTTTTTAAACCAAACACCTTTTCCATTTCATACTGCTTCATTTCATCGCGGCTAAAGATAATAAGCTTCTTGGGTTTATATCTCTTTAATACAATCTCTGTAAATTTTTTTCCAAAAGAACCTGTGCCGCCTGTTACAAGTATTGTTCTCCCATCTAAAGACATATTTCCTCCTCCTTTTCTATAACATATAAAAAGCAGTGTTTGTCAACCCTTGTTTTTCTTTTAATTTCTGAAAAATCTCATCTTTATACCGTATAGAAGTAATAAATACACAATCTGGCTTCAATGCCTCAATTTCGTCTTGTGTTTGAATTAAAAAACCAAATATTTTTTTACCCTGTTTCTCAACAGAATCATCTGCTATGCCAATAAGTTTAAGGCCTGTGTTGCCCAGGCAAATAAATGCAACCTCCATAACCTCTCCTGCTCCATAAAATAGTATTTCTTTATGACCCGCGGCTGAAATTTCCTTTAGCTTGGAAACAAGATTTATCTTTAATTTTCTATAATAATCTATTGTGTGTTGAAGAAAATGATAGGTAAGCCTTGCCTTCTCGGTAAAACCCTTAGGGGTAACATAATAAGCTATTCTCTTATGATTAATGCCTTTTGTTTTTACATATCCTTTGGTAATCATTTTCTTTATACAGGCATTAGTGACTCCCAGAGCTAACCCAAGGCGGCTGGCAAGCTTGCGCTGGGATACCGCAGAATCTTCAGATATCTCTTCTAGCAATTGAAGATTGCGTAAGTCTTTGGAGGGTTTTAAAAAATTGTTTTCAAAATGTACCATATTAGAACGTTCTCAAATTGAACAATCCATTTACTTTATCTTCCCGCGGGTTTTACCAAGTATAGCGTAAATGTAGCACTATTAAAAATCAGGAAAGATAAGGTGCAATTTTTATAACTTCTTTAAGGGTTTTTGGTCTTTTTAAAATAGTCTGAAAGAAATATATATGCACTCATTAACAAAAATACAAAAATGCCGCTCATGAGCATTTTTCTCAGGATTTTCTTTGACTGACGGACTCCATGACTGGCTGAATCCAAAACTGTTACCATAGGTTTTCTTGGTGTAATATCCAACTCGGTGTTAATCTTGTCAAGGTTCTGTATAGCGAAGTTGGCTATCTTCTGCGTGAACGCAGGATCCGAGCCTTTAACGTCTATTGCCAATCCGCCTGTTATCGGACGGGTGCCTATGCCATATCGTAGTTTAGGATTCTTATCAAGGCTGAATTTTTCTCTGATATCTTTTGTCATGCGCCTGCTGGCAAGGATAGAAATAATAACTTCGTGAAAAGAACTTTGACCTGAGGCGGTTGAAATGCCAAAAAATCTTTCCAGCGCGCTTGTTGAACCTGTAGCAGGAGTCGAAAGGATAGTCAGCGTCGAAATGTAACTGGCCGGCCTGGTTAATGAAAAACACATTGTAAAAAACATCGCTATACTAATTAAAAGCACGATCGCTTTGAGCCACTTCTTATATATATTGATATAATAGGAAATATTAAACTCGTGCTCACTCATCTGTTCCCACCTTTCTATTAATCCAAAGCTGCAATAATACCGATGCCGATTGCAATACGGGAAAGCATCTCGACAGTATCTTTAAAGATGTCATATGGAGGTCTAAAGTACTTGAACCTCTGAGGAATAACTATTGTATCCCCCCGACCAACCTTTTTGGCTATTGTAAATTTACTGGCTGCTTCACCATTGGCGCGAATTACATAGATACCGCTCTTATCAGCATGTCTAGTATAGCCACCTGTTCTACGAATATAGTATTCTATGCCCTTGCCACGCTCAAAAGGTATTGACATAGGATTGTTGACGCTTCCCATCACAGCTACAGCTGAAGGCATCTGCGGAATATTTAGCGCATCCCCACCCTCAAGTAAGATGTCATATCTAGTGCCTTTTAGTTGAGCAATAGGCATTAATTTTATTACCATGCGACCTTCTATCTCAGCTGATTTAATAAAATCTAACATCTCTCTTCTCATATCTAAAGACGACTCAGATGTAGGGGTAGCTACAATCCCTGTGGTTGAACCTTTTAACACAATTGCCTGCTGTTCTTCAAGTAGGGTCCTTGTTTCTTTTTCAAGAAACTTTTCTCTCATCTTTTCCTGAATTTCTTTTATGGACTGTCTCGTGAAAAATGCTCCTTCTAAAAATGCGTCTTTTGTAAAACCACCTGCTCGTTCAATAATAGAGATAAGCTTTTCTCCTTCTCTTATTGAATAAGTCCCTGGAAATCTTACTTCACCTTCTATAGTAAATGTTTTTCTCTCTGTAAGTTTTGGTTCTGACTTTACAAAAAGTGAATCTCCTGCTCTTAATATAATATCTTTATCAATAGATATATTTACACCTGAAATCCGCTTTGCTAAAATAGTTCTTACTACAGGTTGTTCCCCTGGCATAATATGGAACAATTCAGCCCCGCTTATAACTTCATCTAGCTTTGCTCCTCCTCCTTTAAAAATAAGGTCTGACATCTTCATACCAGGAGTAAGTTCGTATTTCCCAGGCTTATTAACAGCCCCTGTTATCTCTACATATGAAGGGGGCTGGACCTCTGCCTCGGAGTACACAAGTAAAATATCCCATTCGTTTAAAAGGACATTCTCATCTTTCGCTCCCAGGCGCATATCTTCTAAATTTACAGGTATAATCTCGCGGGTCCTGTCTTTTGTAACCCTGGCTATCTCTGCCCTGTATATATACGTGCCCGGCATAAAACCCTTTGCTCGCTCTATAAGATCACTGACCCTCATATCCTTTGACAACGCGTAATCTCCAGGCCTCTCGACATTTCCGAGGATAGATATAAAGTCATGTTTCAATCGCACTATGGGTAAGACCATTACAAGATCACCGTTTTGCATATTTATATCTTCCAATGAAAACTTGCCCATATCCGTACGCTTTAATTCCATGTCAAGCATTATGCGTCTTTCATTGTTCTGTATCCTCTCTACCTGAAGCCGTTGGATATCTCCTGTAGGCGTAATGCCTCCTGCGAAACTCAATAAATCAGCGAGGGGTATCTCGCTTTTTGTCTCATATATGGCAGGTCGTTTCACGTTGCCGGCTAAAGCGACCACGTCACCTATCGCAGGAACAAATACGGTATCGCCCGATTGAATCTTTGAATATTCCAGGTTTGAGCCTTCTAAAAGAAAAGGATATAAATCTATCTTTTCCTCTTTCGCGTCTCCGTGAATAAGTTTAATCTTTCTTAAAGAACCGAGCTTTGTAGGACCACCTGCCGCGTAAAGTACCTGGAAAATAGTTGACTGTGAGTTTATGGCATAAGAACCTGGCTTTTTAACCTCTCCCATTACAAAGACCTGGATATTCCGTATCTTGCCCATGGATACGTCTACGTTAAAATTTGTGTAAAACTGGTTGAGTCGTTCTTTGATTCTATTTTCAGCCTCCTGAAACTTTAAACCCCAGAGGTAAAGCGGCCCTGCCTTTGGGAGCATGATTTTTCCCTCGCGGTCCACTTCTACGGGAAAGCTTTCCTGGACGCTGCCCCATATATTGATAACCAGTGTATCCCCCGGCCCAATAACATAATAAGGACCTATGGGAACAACTGCTGTTTGATTAATGCTGGATTTGGCAGAAAAACTTGAGGATGCACTGTTATTGGGGTTAAAGGCGTCTTTTAACATGCCAAGGGCAGACAACCCCTCTCCTATGCTTCCTTCAGCCGTAGACTGCACCTCTTGTTCGGCTTCCTCGGGAAGCACAAATAAGTTATAACCGAACTGCCTTAATTCTTTCGAAACCCCGAATGGAATGGATTTTGAAAAACTTGATTCTATAACTGACATCTCTTCACTAAAAACTCTCCTTATCGTTTTTCTTTCCTCAATTATGTCTCCCCCGGGAAAGAAACTATAGCCGTCATACGGACAGGTCAGTTTCTGGCGGAGCTCGTAACGTTTGGTTAAGTCTCTTTGTGCACGCGGAAAAGAGGTGTCTATTTGGCTAGAGTTCTCTGAAAGCTTACTTTTCACTTCTTCTTCTTGCGAAAAGAAAGTGCTGAATGACTCCTTTTCTTTGGCTTCTGTGCTTTCTTCTTTTGCAGCCGGGGTCTCAGTTCGACCCGAGGCCTCTTCCTCAACCTCATAATGCACCCAGTGCGAATGAGGGCTTTCTTTGCCTTCGATATAATAAAATTCCATATAGCACTGTGGGCAGCGGACTTTCTTATATACTACTGGCTTATAGTCCAGGGACTCGTCTACAAAATCCTGCTCTTCACCCTTGGTCTCATAGGAAAACGAAGCGGACGGAAAGACGCTGCTCAACAGGAAAATAAGCGCCAGTATTAAATTGAAATTAAATATTTTTCTAAACATCAGAACCTCCTTTTAACTTCCACTCCAAATATATGATTTCGGATTTCGTTTGCAGTGTTATTATAGTTTTTGATATTCTCTAATTCATAAAACATATCCATCTCAACGTGGTGTATATTATACACCTTTAAGGCATCTATTACACTAAATTCCAGTCTCAATTCATCAAGGGTTTCAACATTGGCCTTACTTAAACCGCGGCGCTGGTGGCTTAAAGTAGAACTTAGCTTGTACTCGTTCGGGAAATTAAATATGGCTGTTGCCGCGATTTCTTCTGAATCTGCGCCAAGGTGGTGCCCTATTATATTGCCCCTATGCGTATAGCCTGAGGCGTATCTAAAATGCGAGTACCAGATCTTGTCAAATTTAGCGAATTCTATTTTACCATCAAACCCGGGAATTTTAAACACATCTGTAAGATAGGCTCCTGTTATCGTAGCAAGGTCTATCGGAACATTACCTGATTCATCCTCTGCGCCCCATTCTGTATAGAGCTTTATGCCTGTTGCTATGGGAATAAATCTATCAATGCGGCGTATAAATAACTGGATGTCGCCTGATATTATGTGGTTTTCTGTCTCGGTTCCGCCTCCTGCGGCGCTGAATGCCAAAGAGGCTGAGCTCCAGAAATTAGCAAAACCTAATCTCTTGACGCCTTTTCCGCCGTGCATCAATATATGACCAAAGCCGAATTTTAAAAAACTCCACGGCGTATAATCCAGCCTCCATCCTGTAATAAAAGGATTCTCGATAACCCTTTTTTCCTCTAGCCTTGATATAAAAAACTGGGCATTGAACCTGCCTATCTTTCTCAAAAGCCATGGCAATCTGAAGGGATGGACATTGTTCCATCTCACAGTATCCAATGGAAAGGCATTGTCAGTTAATAAAAGCGTGCCATGAAACCCTGGACCCCACCACATTGGATTGCGGCCTATGGCCAGCTCCATATTGTAACTTGGATGGCTAAATCTTATATGGGCGTCTTCAAGATCAATATCTGTATCCTTGGTAGAATATCTGATGCCTGGAGCAAGGGATATAGCAAAAAAATTAGCTACTTTAGCCCAGCTGGTCAATTTAGCCCTCAGATTAAAACCGTCTTTTAAATTCCATCCGTCTTTATTTTCAAAGAGCGTTCTATCTGAATCAAGCTTAGCGTAAAGCTTTGTAACATTCAGTTCCGGTTTTCTGAAAATATATTTTTTAGGGCCTTCGTCTGTAACTGCAGCAACGTCCACGCCTATAGTAACAAGCTCTTCCCTAAACTCGTCTATAAGATTGTATAGGAGCGTCTCTAAATATTCCTGTTCATCCCATTCAAAATCCAGTTCATAATCATTGGCCTTTTCAATGGCGCTTTTTACTATATACGCCATTTTTATGCGCGAAACAGGCCTCGCTCCGATATCAGCAATGTCACAAAGACCTACTATAGCAAGCTTTTCTATAGCGTCGTAACCCCAGTGCCTTACAGGAACGTCGACTGAAGGATTCGCATGAAGGATGGATGGTATAAAAAAAATACAACATGCTATTACAATGCTGATTTTGAGAACCACCTTATTGTCTCTTTTAATCCTTTTTCTAGTGTTACCTTGGGTTTCCATTTAAAGAGTTTTTTTGCCTTCGTTACATCAGGCTGACGGACCTTGGGGTCATCCTTCGGAAGGTCTTTATAGATGATTTTGCTTTTGCTGCCTATGAGTTTTATTATCTTTCTGGCAAGGTCGATTATCTTCAGCTCTGTAGGATTTCCTATGTTTACAGGCTCATGAACATCTGATTGGCTTAATAAATAGATGCCTTCTATTAGGTCTGGGACAAAACAGAAACTTCTGGTTTGCATTCCCTTGCCATATACGGTAATGGGTTCATTTTTCAGTGCCTGGCTTATAAAATTAGGGATTGCCCTGCCATCCCTTTTTCTCATCCTCGGACCGTATGTATTAAAAATACGCACTATCCTGGTATCAAGCTCATGGACATTATGATACGCCATTGTAATTGCTTCAGCAAAACGCTTTGCTTCGTCATATACTCCTCGCGGCCCAACACAATTGACATGACCATAATATGTCTCGGGTTGAGGGTGTATCTTTGGATCTCCGTATATTTCCGAGGTAGATGCAAGTAAAAATTTGGACTTTTTTTCTTTTGCAACTCCAAGCGCATTATGAGTACCTAAGGAACCGACCTTAAGGGTCTGAATTGGATAGTTTAGATAATCAATAGGGCTCGCAGGTGAGGCAAAATGCAAAATAATATCTATATCTTCTTTAATATCAATATATTTTGAGACATCATACTCTATGAATCTAAAGTTTGGGTTATCCTTAAGATGCGCAATGTTGGACATGGTACCTGTTATAAGATTGTCCATGCAGATAACCTTGTAGCCTTCTTTGAGAAAACGGTCACATAGATGCGAACCGAGAAAACCTGAGCCACCAGTTATTAAGGCTGCTCTATTCATGTCTTAACTCTCTTTAAATCCTCATCCACCATCATCTTAACCAGGGCTTTGAAATCTACTTTTGGTTTCCAGTTTAGTTTTTTTCTGGCCTTTGAGTAGTCGCCACGCAGCTCTTGTACCTCTGCAGGACGGAATAATGCCTCGTCTTGTTTAACGTAATCCTTCCAGCTAAGCCCTACATGAGCAAAAGATAATTCTACAAATTCCTTAACTGTGTGAGTCTCTCCTGTGGCAATCACATAATCGTCTGGGTTTTCCTGTTGAAGCATAAGGTACATTGCTTCTATAAAATCTCCGGCAAATCCCCAGTCTCTTTTTGCCTCGAGGTTACCAAGCTTTAATTCCTTAGCCAGTCCGGTTTTTATCTTGGCTACAGCGCTTGTTATCTTCCGCGTAACAAATTCATATCCCCTCATAGGAGATTCATGATTAAAAAGTATTCCATTGCACGCGAATATATTGTATGCCTCGCGATAATTACGCGTAAGGTCAAAACCAGCTACCTTAGAAATGCCGTAAGGAGAGCGAGGATAAAAAGGTGTTTCTTCGGTCTGAGGGGTCTCTTTGACATGTCCAAACATCTCGCTAGACGCGGCAAAGTAGAATTTGCATTTAGGGGCTTTGTTTTTTATCGCTGATAAAATGTAATGCGTTCCATTTATATTTGTATTGATGGTAGAGAACTCGTCTTCAAATGAATAGCTTACAAAACTCTGCGCGCCAAGATGATAGCATTCGTCCGGCTTTACCTTTTCAACAACATCAAATAAACTGGCATAGCTCTCTAAAGAAGCGGAATGTAAAACTATTTTATCGACAATGTGCTTTATTCTCCAAAGCCTGTGCTCAGGATCTTCAAGGGCCACACGCCTTACAATGCCGTGAACCTCGTAGCCTTTATCTAAAAGTAATCTTGATAAATAGGTGCCGTCTTGGCCAGTGATGCCGGTTATTAAAGCCTTTTTCATTTTGTCTCCTTTTTAAAATATTCTATCGTCTTCTTTAATCCTTCTTCAAACCCAATCTTTGGCTCAAATTTAATAATATTCCTTGCCCTATCTATATCTGCCAAAGTATGCTTTACGTCGCCGGCCCTCGTTGGTGTAAATTTAGGCTTTATGTCTTTTTTAAGTATCTTGTTTACAAAACTAACTATATCGAGGACACTATATGCCTTGCCGCAGGCAATATTAAAAATATTGGACTTTACATTGGCTGCAGTGGCTGCTTTTATATTTGCCTGAACTACATTTTCAATATATGTAAAATCGCGTGTCTGCTGCCCATCCCCGTGAACAGGCGGATTTTCGTCTTTAAGCATGCAGGTTATGAACTTCGGTATTACAACAGCATATTGATTCTCAAGGCTCTGCCTGGGCCCGAATACGTTAAAATAACGAAGGCTCATGGTTTCAAGTCCATAGATCTCGCTAAAAATTCTGCAATAATATTCGCCTGCGAGCTTTGTAAGAGCGTAAGGAGATATTAAGAGCGGATGGAGATCTTCTTTCTCAGGTAATTCATCTCTCTCCCCGTAAATAGAGCTGGATGATGCAAATACAACGCGTTTTACCTTGGCTTCTTTGGCCCTTGTCAGAACATTGAGTGTGCCGTTTATATTTACGTCATTATAAAGCTCTGGATTTTCAAGCGACTTTGGTACGCTTCTCAAGGCTGCCTGGTGAATAACATAATCAACGTCCTGCATAATAGTAGGCACCAAGTCTTTATCTCTTATATCGCCTTTTATGAGTTCTATCTTATCTATTATATCTTCCAGATTTTCGCGCCTACCTGAAGAAAAATCATCCAGTACAGAAACCCTATTTCCGTTTTTTACAAGCGCGCCCACGATGTGTGAACCTATAAAACCAGCTCCTCCAGTCACAAGAAATTTCATAATCGAATAATCCTTTCTTTGTCCTTGAACTCCTTCAATGCATTCCGTGTATCAATAATCAATTTCGCATTATCCACTATCAATCTATAATCAAGGCATGTATGGTCTGTTAGAATTGCAACAGCGTCGCTTGAGGAGATATTCTCTTTGGTTAAGTCTACAGAATTCAGATTTAATCCATCAATCTCAAATTTCGGCACCAAGGGGTCGTGATATTGAACTTTTGCTTCCTTGTCAACTAAAGAATTTATTACAGTAAGCGCAGGGGATTCCCTTAAATCATTTATGTTTTTTTTGTAAGTAACGCCTATTATCAGGATCCTTGAGCCCTTAAGCGCCTTTTTCTGCGTATTCAAGGCGTCTGCAATCTTATCAATCACATAATGCGGCATAGACGAATTTATCTCTGCTGCCAATTCTATAAATCTTGTCTCAAATCCATGCGAGCGAGCCTTCCAGGAAAGATAAATAGGGTCACATGGAAGGCAGTGGCCACCTAAGCCCGGACCTGGGAAAAATGGCATAAAACCAAAAGGTTTTGTCTTAGCAGCGTCGATAATCTCCCAGATATCAAGACCCATCTTGTTGCACATAAGAGCAAGTTCATTTATGAGTCCTATGTTTACAGCGCGGAAAGTATTCTCAAGAAGCTTTACCATCTCTGCCGAACGGGGACTGGATACAGGTATTACTTCTTTAATGATCTGGGAATATAAAAGCGTAGCAAGTTCTGTGCAGACTTCACTAACTCCCCCCACTACCTTAGGGATATCTTTTGTCTTGTATTTAGAGTTCCCCGGATCTACTCTTTCAGGTGAAAATGCTACAAAGATATCTTTACCTACTTTTAAACCATTTCCGCCTAATTTAGGTAATACGACTTCCTCTGTGGTGCCAGGATATGTAGTGCTCTCAAGCACTATGAGCTGGCGTTTTCTCAAGTTAGCTTTTGTATCCTCTGCTGCTGAAAGTATAAATGATATGTCAGGCTCTTTTGTTTTGCGGAGAGGAGTTGGCACACAAATAATAATAACGTCCATCTTGTTTAAGAAAGATTTGTCAGTAGTTGCATTTAATCTTTTAGAAGACAATATATCCTTAATATCTTCAGAAGGAATGTCAAGGATGTACGACTCTCCCTTTTTTAGACAAGATATTTTTTTATCGTCATTATCAAAGCCTGTTACGTTAAAGCCTGCTTTTCCAAATTCTACTGCCAAAGGAAGGCCTACATAACCTAGGCCGATTATGCCGATATGAGCGGTTTTGTCTGTGATTTTCGTTTTAAATTCTTTCATATTTTATTTCTTCCCCTTCCACCATTTTTTGTTACTCTTATACCACTCCATTGTCTCTTTTATAGCATTATTAAAATCCATGGCTGGCCGCCAGCCAAGCCTTCTTATCTTCCTGGAATCAAGGGAATAACGCCTATCATGCCCTAATCTATCAGGGACATATCTTATCATATCAGGCTTTTTATCCAAAAGTTTTAATATTATCTTTGTAAGCTTTATGTTCGGTATTTCATAGCTACCACCTATATTGTAAATCTCGCCTATCTTTCCCTTGTGTAGAATCAAATCTATCGCCCTGCAGTTATCCACGACATACAGCCAATCCCGGACATTAAGACCATCCCCGTAAAGAGGCACTTTTTTATTCTCAAGCAGGTTCGTAATAAAAAGCGGCACGACCTTTTCCGGAAACTGATACGGCCCGAAATTGTTACTGCTTCTTGTAACAATAACAGGTACCTTAAACGTCGTATGATATGCCAGCGCCAGATGGTCCCCTGCTGCCTTAGAAGCAGCATAAGGGCTATTTGGATGAAGAAGGCTTGTTTCCTTAAAAGACCCTCTTTTAATACTGCCATATACCTCGTCCGTACTTATATGAACCATTCTTTTAACCTTGCATTTCTTCGCTGCATCCAAAAGCACATGCACGCCGTGTACGTTTGTGCGCACAAAGCAAGATGCGTCTTTTATGGACCTATCTACATGGCTCTCCGCGGCAAAATTGACTATAGCGCTACACCCTTTAGCAATCCTATTCACAAGCTTCCTGTCACATATATCGCCTTTTACAAATTTATAACGCTTGTCTTTTTCTATATCAATGAGGCTTGCGCGACAGCCACAATATGTGAGCTTGTCAATATTTATTATCTTATAATGTGGGTGTTTATCGAGCATGTAACGGATAAAATTTGAGCCGATAAAACCGCATCCACCAGTAATTAAAATTTTCATAATTATTTCATTTCTTTTTTTCTGAAACAAGATTACTAGCATTTAAAAGCGATTCATACGTGCCGCAGTCTGTCCACCAGCCATCTAATACAGCAAAAGTCATTTGTTCATGGGCTATATAGTCGTTGTTTACATCTGTAATCTCAAGCTCCCCTCTATCAGATGGCTTTAATGTCTTTACTATGTCAAAAACCCTTTTGTCGTACATATAGATACCTGTAACAGCATATCTTGATTTAGGTTTTTTTGGTTTTTCTTCTATCTCAAGGATCCTGTTGCCTTTTACCTCTACGACACCAAACCTCTCAGGATCATCCACTTCTTTAAGAAGTATCTTTGCGCCCTTTGGCTGCTTTATAAAATCATCCACGTACTCTTTTATGGATTTTTCAATGATATTGTCTCCTAATATAACTACTATCTTGTCATTATCCGCAAAATGTTCTGCCAGACCCAATGCCTCTGCAATACCGCCTTGTCCATTTTGATAAGTATAGTTAATATGCTTTAAGCCGAATTCCTTTCCATTACCTAGAAGACGTAAAAATTCACCTGCGTGGTTCCCTCCAGTCACAATAAGGATATCCTTTATCCCGGCATCTACCAGAGTCTGGATAGGATAAAATATCATTGGTTTATTGTAGACGGGTAAAAGATGTTTATTTGTTATGCGGGTCAACGGCTCCAACCGCTTACCAAGCCCACCTGCTAGGATTATGCCTTTCATCGCGCCTCCTGTTAATCTTTTGCCCAATCATACGGTATATCATTCTCAAGCGCATCTATCCTGTATTCATCCGGTTCTTTGTGATTATACGACAATGTGGGCACATTTATGACAAACGCTTCTTTGTCGCCTATGCACTTGAAACCGTGATATACACTCTTGGGAATCTTTACTAAAATAGGGTTATCAAGATTTACGGTAAAATCATTTATTTCTTTATACGTAGGTGAATCCTTTCTATCATCATAAAGCGCAAGTCGCATTGTGCCCGAGATACAGGTAAAATAATCATCCTGCTTTTTATGATAATGCCAGGCCTTTACAATACCCGGAAAAGCAGTGGTCATATATACCTGGCCGAAGTTTTGAAACATCTCTTCGTCTGAACGAAGGATCTCCATGAGCCTGCCGCGCTCATCAGGAATAATTTTAAGTTTTTTTATTTGAACGTCTTTTATCACTCAGTCGCCTCCATCTAACTTGAGAAATCCTTAATGACTAAACTGTCAAGTTAGGCGCTATGTCATCTCCCCATAGAAACATACTTGAAGCCTAATTTCTTCATCTTCTGCGGGTCAAAGATGTTTCTACCGTCTATAATCAATGGTGTTTTTATGAGATTCTTTATGCGGTTAAGATCCATGACCTCAAACTCATGCCACTCTGTTACAATAGCAAGCGCATCGCTATTTTTGGCCACATCATAAATGTCATTGCAAAATGTTATGCCTTTTATGATCGAGCGGGCCTTTTTCATTGCCTGCGGGTCATAGGCCCTGATTTTTGCGCCGCTTTCCTGTAAACTGGCTATAATATCTATAGACGGAGCAAACCTCATATCATCGGTATTCGGTTTAAAAGAAAGTCCTAAAATCCCTATGGTTTTCCCTCTTATGATCCAGAGAGATTCTTCTATTTTTCTGACAAAAAGCGCTTTTTGCTCCTCATTTACCTTTCTGGCTGCCTTTAAGATACCAAAATCATACCCTAATTTGCCTGATATATGGATAAATGCGTCCAAATCCTTTGGAAAGCAAAATCCGCCGTAACCGATACCACTTTTTAAAAAATACTTTCCGATTCTGCGGTCAAGCCCTATGCCATGCGCTACTTTAGTAATGTCTGCACCTGTGCGTTCGCAGATATTGGCAACTGAATTTATAAAGGATATCTTTGTTGCAAGAAAAGAATTAGACGCGTGTTTTATGAGCTCTGCGCTCTTGATATCAGTTACCACAATGTTCGCAGTAATCTTCTTGTATAATTCCACAAGGATTTTTTTTGCCTTTTTTGATTCTACTCCTATTACCACTCTATCAGGATGCAGAAAATCCTGGATCGCTGTTCCTTCCCTTAGAAACTCAGGGTTAGAGGCTACGTCAAAATTTATCTTTTTCTTGATGTTTATTTTTATTGTATGCTCCACCCATTTGCCTGTTTCTACGGGTACGGTGCTTTTCTCAACTATAAGGCGGTAGGATGTGAGGCTCTTTGCTACCCCATGCGCAACATGCTCTACGGTCGAAAGGTCTGCTTCCCCGTTTGGCTTTGGAGGCGTGCCAACGCATATAAAAATGACAATGGACTTTTTCACGCCTTCTTTTATACTGGGTGAAAAAGAAAGCCTCTTTGCTTTTATATTCCTCCTTACCATATCCTCAAGGCCTTTTTCATAAAAAGGTATTTTTGATTTTTTCAGCATGTCTATCTTTTTCTTGTCATTGTCAACACAGATAACCTTATTGCCCATGTCGGCAAAACACGCTCCTGTGACAAGTCCGACATATCCTGCTCCCACTATACAAATATTCATGAATCACTCCTCTTTCTAAGCGCATTAAGGCTATTGTTAATTCGGGCTCGGATGCGTGTAATAGTCCTTAAAATCAAACGGCACCTTTGGAGAGGCCTTGAGTTTAAAAACGAGCCAAACAGTTGTGCCTCCGTCCCTGCCAATATCCACACTCACCTCAGCCATCCAGCAATGCAAATCCTTTATTATGGTTATTTCCTTTGTGTTGAATCTATTGGTTATCTTGCCTCCGTCGGCTTCCACTTCCTTTAAATCATATCTTCCAAAAAGCCTGAATGACCACTCATTGTTTAGTTTATAAAACAGTTCCGAGGTGAGCTCGTGCTCTGTATCCTGCCAGTACCTGGAACCTAAGCCTAACCTCCAGTCAGTTTTATCTATAAAGAAATCCACATTCCAGTCCTGGAAATCTCTTGTAGTAGGGTCGTATCTGGTATCAGTCCCCATGCTGAGCCATTCGTAAGGCGTAAGTTGCAAATCGCCTTCTACGTTTGAAAAACGGCTTCCTGTTTCAGGTCTATAAAGATAGTCTCCTGTCAATAAAAAAGAGCCTAGATCGACTGTCCTTAAGTCACCGTCGATCAATCTCTTTGTCTGGAGCCTATTTTCAAGGCCCAGCCCAAAGGTATTGGTCCTGCCTATATTATCAATATCATCAAACTGCTGTAATTCTCCGGGTATAGTGGATGGTTCATGGATATATCTATATTCTATTGTCGGCGTAATAATGTGATGCAGCTTATTAAAATCCACGCCCAAAAAACTACCCAATCTGTCATATGTCTTGAAGACCTTGGTGCTGACATCCACGCCTGTGTAAAAAGCGGTTCTTAACTTTTCCTCGTCACCGTTTATATCCTTAGTATAAAACGTATCCCTCGTACCCGCAAAAGGCGAGATGGTCAAAAAATTCGCAAAGCGCGTAATGGCTGAAAGCTTATTGTACGTATCAAACCTCATTACATCATCATCGAGCGAGCTGTTAGCCCTCTTCCTATTAAGATCAGTAAAAGTCGTGTCGGTCTTGAAATAAATAGGAAGGTTGAACAACCTCTGATCTTTTAAATCAAATCTTAACTCAGGAATGCGTTCTACAACAGTCTGAAAATGGTTTATCCTCTTACGCGTCAGAAAACTCAAAGAGTATTCTGACTGGGCGTTCAGTAAATAAAGATAGGTTTCGGGAGAAGGTTCCCTGTCATACTCCTCTCTATAAAAAAAGTCCTTTGTCATATCTACGTCGCTGAGCTTGTGATATTCTAAAATACCGATCAGGGTATCGGTTATATCCCAGCGATGCCGCAGTTGTACCCTGTACCGCTCTTCTTCAGCCCTTATGCTCCCTTCGTTTCTATCCCTATCTCTCTGATGCGTGTAATAAGTCCTTAAAATGCCCTGTCCAAAATCTCCGAACGCGTATTTATAATCAATACCTTCACCCAGACCCCAATTTTCTCTTTCATCTATCCTTAGGGCGAGCTTATTATTTTCATCCAACTCATAACGGTAGCTTGTAAGCGCGAAAACCCCCCATTTTTTCTTGCTACCAGGAATAACATCGATCGTGGGCCAATCTCCCTTCAGGGAATAATCATATCTTGGAAGCAATGCAATAGGCACGTTTCCGACTTTAAACGCAACGTTCTTCGCTACGACCTTACCGTCAGGGGAAATAGTTATATTTTTTGAGCTTATTCTATAATGCGGCTTGTCTAAATCGCAGCTTGTTATATATCCATCCTTTACTCTGTATGAGTTCTCTGAGACGATCTCTACATTTTCTCCACCGCCATGCCATTCTCCTGAAGTCACCTTTGCGTCTAAGATCTCTCCTTTTTTTGTCTCAAAATTGTACTTCACTTTCTCACCTTTAATTTCACTGAGGAGGCTCTTCAGGATCACATTGCCTTCTGCATAAACATCTTTTGTCTCTGTATAGACTGTTATCCTGTCACAGGTCATTTTGGCATCTTCGTAGTCTATGGATACATTCCCTACTCCGACTACCTTTTTCTCTTCCGGGAAATACTCCACCTGGTCGCCGTTTACCTCAATGTGGCTGGCTGACTCCTGAGCATAAGAAAGCACATACATATATAAACATATAAGCGCGCAAGCTATAAACATCCTAATCAAAACAAAGATCCTTTTTTCTCGCAATTCCTGGTCACTAAACCAAAATGGACGCCCCGATTATACCCGCATCATCCCCGAGCCTTGCCCGGACAACTTTTACATGTCTAGCCTGATCCCTCATTGGCCGGATTTTAATCTCATTCCTTAAAGGCCTTAAAATCAATTCTCCTGCGTTACTTACCCCTCCTCCGATAATAATCATATCCGGATTCAATAGATTTACCACGCCTGTAAGGGCTGTAGCTAATTTCCTGGCAACGTCCTCCCATATTCCCTTTGCCTTTTTATTGCCTTTTCTTGCCAGGCTCGTTAAGCCTTCAAGTGTCATATCCTTTCCAAAAGCCTTCTTTGAGCTATATAGGATATATCTATTTCCTATATAGCGCTCAAGGCAAGCTATACCTCTGCAATTGCACCTGGGACCCTTCTCATTAATAGGAACATGTCCTATCTCACCTGCGCACATAGTGCTGCCTCTATAAATCTCTCCATTAATAATAACCCCGCCTCCAACTCCTGTGCCAAGAGTAAGACAAACTAAATTTAAAGCGCCCCTGCCAGAGCCGAACCTGTATTCGCCGAGGGTCATTGCGTTTACGTCATTATCCAGGGCTACCTTCAGGCCTGATCTTTTTTCTAATATAGACTTAAGCGGCACGCCTTCCCAGCCTTTTATATTCGGGAAATAGCGCACAACGCCTTTATTTGAATCTACAGGACCTGGCACTCCTATGCCAATGCCACGAATATTTCTTTTTTTAATGCCTGATTCTACAATAAGTTTTCTGACGTTATATACGATAGAATTGATAAGTTCTCGCCTTTTGGCATTAAATGGCGTATCTATCTCACGCCTGAAAGAAAGCCTACCCCTTTCATCCACAAGCGCCATCTTTACCCGCGTGGCCCCTAAATCAATCCCTATCCTAAGCTTTTTAGACATAATAAATTATGATATCCTAACAGGCTTAATAATGCAACTGTTTTTTGATGAAGGAGATATTATTGCAGGTGTCCTAACATACTCTATTGCGGCCGGTTTCTTTAGCCCTGTAAAGGGCCTTGTCTGCTGATTCAATGAGGGAGTGCATATCAACGCCATCGTTAGGAAAAACACTCACGCCTATGCTGACAGTGATAGAGACAACTTCGTCATATGCCTTGAAAATAGCGCCTTCTATGTTTTCCCTGATACGCCCTGCCACGTGGAACGCCTCTTTTCTTTCTATCCCAGCAAGCACTATCGCGAATTCCTCTCCACCATACCTGCCGATGATATCTATCTCTCTAAGGCTGGATTTAAGGATATCTGAAACCTCCTTTAAAATAACATCCCCTACCAGATGCCCGAATCTATCATTAGACTCCTTGAAGCGGTCAAGGTCCAGCATAAGAAAGGACAGGTTCGATTTATGGCGCATAGATCTCCTTATTTCTTCTGAAAACCTCTCGAGGAAATACCTCCTTGTGCTGATCTCTGTCAGGGAATCAGTAATAGACATCTCCTGCACCTTCTTGTATAAAATAACCTTCTGGAATTGCATTGCAAACTGGCTTGTGAGGATTAGAAAATTCTCAAAATGTTGCCTGGGCATATCTTCAATGTATAAAATGCCGGCTATTTTTTCTTCAACAAAAAGAGGTATGCATATCAAATGTTCAAAATTTTTTATGATAGCTAGCCTTCTTAAAAATTGTGAGCTCTCCTGCGGCGAGATTAAAATTATTTTCTTTGTTTCAAGGATAAGCTTCACAAGCTCCATGTCAAAATCATCAGGAGGGGTCTTTTGAACCTTCTGGCCAAGCGCAATGTGATATGAAGCCTCTACATCCCCTGATTCTTTTAAAAGCACGAGCCTTGAAAGCTTAAATCTAAATGACTTTTTCAGCGTCGTGAAGAAAATATCAAATATGTCCTCAAACGCCAGACAGCTGGACATGTCTTTAGAGATCTCATATAAAGACAGGACCTGCTGTAATCTCTTTTCCCTTTTGAGATTTGCCTCTACTTGCTGCTTATCATTGCGCACAAGAGCTTTGTATTTTGTCTTTGCCTCTTCAAAACTTGTCCGCATGCGTTCCTTGTGCGCGCTAAAATCTCTTTTGAAGGTCTCTGTGATAACAGGGACTGCGTTTATAAAGATCACAAAAATAAAGGTCTCGAAAGGATATGCCTTTACCCCAAATATCAAAGCGCATATGCTTATCAGGATAGAAAAAAGAAACGCCTTAAATAGGCCGGTCCTGTAGCCTAAGAATAAAATCAGTATTGATAAAGTGGCGTAGATTAACAATCTCAACTCACCACCCTGTCCTTCCCTTGCTTCTTTGCTTTATACAGTCGTTCATCCGCCTTCAAGATAAGCTCGTCATATACCTTCGCGTCCTCTGGAAAAGTCGCGACGCCTATCGAAAGCGCAACATGCGTCTCTACCCTACGAAGCTCGATTTTTTCCTTTTTAACGGCCTTTCTGATATCATCCGCGATTTTCATAGCCTTTTTTTTCGAGGTCGCAGGTAAAAGTATAGAAAATTCTTCACCGCCATAGCGCGCGACAATACCGTTCTCTGCAAATTGCTTGAGCAGTCTTGAAACAGTCTTGAGCACTATATCGCCCGCCGTGTGACCATATTTATCATTGTAATTCTTGAAATTATCAATATCTACCATAAGAAAAGAACAATCAGCGTCGGTGCGCAAAGACCTTAAAAGCTCTTCTTTTAATCTGTCTAAAAAATACCGCCGAAGATAAAGACCGGTAAGTCCGTCCGTAATCGCAAGGTCGAGCGTTTGCCTGTAAAGTCTTGCGTTCTGTAGGCTGGCGGCGCCCAAATCGCACAATATATCTAAAAGCCTTAAATCCTCGGACGTATAATTATAAGGGCTCGTATGTTCCAAGCGCACCACGCCCATCACCTTTTTTTCTTCCATTAACGGACAGGAAATCACTGAGCGGAATACCCTTGGATATTTATTCAATTCTTTTTCGCTGAATCTAAAATCCTTTTTTATATCTTCTACAAGCAGGCATTGCCTCTGCTTGAATACCCATTCGTCCAATAAATCCCCTTTCTTCGCCTTCACCCTGTCAATGTCCCTTTCCATCCTGGATACAGCCAGGTTCAGTTCCTGCTTTTTAGTGTCGACCAAAAATAAAAGCGCGGATTTTGTCTTGCCGATTATCTGCAAGGCATTGTCTAATATATCCTGCGCAACTTTATCCGTTGAAAGCGTAGAGCTTAAGACAGAAGCGACATTCTTTAAAGACCTGTATCTGTCCTCTTTCTTTTCCAGAAAAAGGGCCTCTTTTTTATGCCTATTATGCTCATCCGTAAGAATGTTTGTATTTTCTCTAACCTCCTCTATGCGTGTCTCTATGATATGACTATAATAATTAAACTTTTTCATGCGGTCGTCTACAATGAAAAATGTTATAAAAAATATCGGCACATTCAAGGCATAGAAAAAGTTCGTTGCGATAGATAGCAGGATCGCAAGAAATACTGCGCCGCCCAGAAAAAAAAGGCCCCTGTAAAACCCAAGGCCTTGAAGAGAAATTACGATAATCAGGTTATATAAAAAGATGATCGGGTATTTTGGTAGGCTAGTGCGGAATGCCAGATAAGATAGTATAATGAAACCGACGCTACAAGCTACGCCGATTTTTATCTTGCTGACATTTCCAGATTCCATAGAAAATCATTTATCAAACGATAATCTTTTCGTTGTCTTTATTGAAGAAATGGATCTTGCTCATATCAAAGACGAGATCCAAGTCCTGACTCACTTCGGGTTTATCGTGGCCACCAACCCTAGCGATAAGCGAACTATTACCCGCAGTAATATATAAAAAGACCTCTGCTCCCATAGGCTCTACTATTTCAACAATAGCCTTTACAGTATTGTCTGGGGAGGCATCTGATACAAAAAGTTTGTCATATATATCTTCAGGCCTTATTCCAAAAATAATCTCCTTCCCCTCATACGGCGAGATCTTTTCATACATATCTTCCAGGATCTTCAATGTAAAAACCCCTTCGTCAAAGAAAAATCTACCTGCCTTTTTGATGATCTTGCCGTCTATAAAATTCATGGGAGGGGAGCCTATAAAACCCGCTACAAATTTGTTAACAGGATTATTATAAAGGGTGATGGGGTCTGCGACCTGGTGTATTATGCCGTCTTTCATAACCACGATACGATTACCCATAGTCATGGCCTCTGTCTGGTCATGCGTAACGTAAATCATAGTGGCTTGGAGTTTGATGTGGAGCTTGTTTAATTCTGTCCGCATCTGAACACGCATCTTGGCATCTAGATTGCTCAATGGTTCGTCGAATAAAAATACCATTGGTTTTCTTACGATGGCCCTTCCCACTGCTACCCTCTGGCGCTGGCCTCCAGAAAGCTCTCTGGGGCGTCTATTGATAAGTTTCTCTATGCCAAGAATCTCAGCCGCTTCTTTTACGCGGGAATCAATCTCGGTCTTAGGGAATTTACGAAGTCTTAGCGCAAACGACATGTTCTCATAAACAGTCATATGCGGATAAAGGGCATAGTTTTGAAAGACCATAGCTATATTCCTGTCCTTAGCAGGGACATCGTTTACCAGCCTGTTGCTGATCCATATTTCTCCTTCTGTGGCCTCCTCAAGACCTGCTATCATCCTCAAAGTAGTGGACTTACCGCAACCTGAAGGACCTACAAGCACAAGAAACTCTTTATTCTCAACCCCAAGATTCACATCCCGCACAGCCTCTACATTGCCTGGAAAGATCTTTGTTACATTCTTAAGGCTTACCTGCGCCATATCAAATATCCTTTCTTCTCTAGCGTATTTTAATCGATTTTAGCTAATTCTGCTATAAAAGTCAAATAAATTAGACGCTAACTTGATACTTTTGTCGTTGACTGATTTGTCAAGTTGTCCGCGTACTCTATAAGGTGTCCCGCCACATCTCTTAGATTCTTGCGGCTCACTATCATATCTATAAGCCCATGCTCCAAAAGGAACTCTGATCTCTGAAAACCTTCAGGCAATCTCTGCCGTATTGTCTGCTCTATAACCCTTGGCCCAGTAAAACCAATAAGCGCCTTTGGCTCAGCAATGATAACGTCTCCTAAAGAAGCAAAGCTGGCCAATACGCCTGCCATTGTGGGATTTGTAAGGATCGAGACATATAAAAGCCCTGCTTCATTGTGTTTCGCAAGGGCTGCTGATGTCTTTGCCATCTGCATAAGGGAAATCATACCCTCATACATCCTTGCCCCGCCCCCAGAGCCGGAAATAATAATGACCGGGAGGCTGTTTTTAGTTGCGAACTCTGTGATCATTGTTATCTTCTCGCCTACCACATAGCCCATGGAGCCCATTATAAAGCGCGAATCAGTTACGCCAAGCGCAATCTCTTTATTATTAAGGCGGCCCTTACCTATCACCGCAGCCTCTTCCATACCAGTAGTCGATGTGTCCTTTTCTATCTTTTCCACATAACTCTTAGGGCCTTTAAAATTCAGGACATCTTTCGGTCTCATGCCTTTCCCTAATTCCTCAAAGCTGTCTTCGTCGAGAAACATGGATATGCGTTCATAAGCGCCAAGCACAAAATGATAGTTACATTTTGGGCAGACCCTAAAATTTTCATCCAAGGTCTTTTTGTAGATCATCTCTCCGCAGCCTTCGCACTTTAGCCATGTCCCACCCGGGACGCCCTTGCGCTTTGAGACCTTTATCACTGTGTATTTTGGCTTCCTGAATATCGGCATCTTTTCTCTTTAATTGTCCAAGGCCAAGCCCTTATTAAAATACATTTACCACCAAACCTGTCAGCACTTTAGGATAAAAATACGTTGATTTCTGAGGCATGCGCCTGCCTGAAAACGCTGTATCGCGAACCTGAGTAACCTTGGTAGGGTTCATTATAATCGAAAGCGAAAATCTCCCCTTGTCCACCTCGCTAACAGCATAGTCCAGGTCCTTGGTGAAATCTATTGAAATATTTCCATTGCTTTGCTCTGCCTTTTTTTGAAGAGGCTCTATTACTAAATCATGAAGCATGGTAACGTCAAAGGCATCCTTGTCATTGGAAGTCAGACCTGTAAACTTACGGCCGTCATATATTACAAATCTCTTCTTTAAAGACGCTGCTCCGGAAAGAAAAACCTTGACCTGATCCTTGGAAGCTATGTCCTCCAATATAAAATTTCCTTTTAACTCTTTTTTCATATCAGACGAAATCTCCCTGGTAACGCCTGCGATCAACCTGTGCACAGGAAGTATTACTATTCCATCGGCATAGAGGTCTGTAAAGTAAGTGAGTATGTACCCGCATTCAGGGTCTTTTTGCGTTTTACTAAACGCGAACCCGACTTCATATCTGTGATGGCCGTCTGCGATAAAAAGCTTTTCATCCTTCATCAAGCGGACGATTGTTTCGATTGTATCCTTATCAGAGACACGCCACAGTTTATTTCTAATATCTTGGTAATCTACTATGTCTATTACTGGCTGAGCGTCGGTCTCTTTCGCCAGGATGGCATCAATGCTCTTATTTTCATCTGCAAAGAGCGCAAATATTGGTCCTAGATTCGCCTTGATCAAACTGATAAGCTTGGTCCTGTCCTGTTTTGGAGCAGTAAGGGTATTTTCATGAGGATAGACGCTGGTGGTTTTTGTGCCAAATTCTTCTAACTTTAAAAGCCCTATAAAACCCAATCTACGCTTTACCTCGCCGTCAATGCTGAATTCCTGGAGATAAACATACACGCAGTCCTTTTCGTCTTTTTTTAAGACACCCTTTTCCTGCCAATCCCTTAAGAACCGGGCAGCCCTTGTGTATTTACTTTGTTTTTCATTGTCTTTTGGAAAATCCTTGCCAAATAAAATACGGATTATATTATGCGGATCGGAATCGTACAGCTTATCCTGCTCTTCCGGAGAGATTACGTCATAGGGAGGCGCGGTTACCTTTGAAAGGTCTTTTATCTTTTCCGGATTGTAGAGTGTGCCTTTAAAGGGGGTAATATCTGCCATAGATAAATGCTCCTAATGTCCCGCCAATTCCGTCGGCAAGCATATCAAATACGTTGAATTGGCGCTCTGAAACAAAGCCTTGATGAAACTCGTCTGAAATACCATAGAGGACAGCAAACAGCGTTGCCAGTATTTTAAAATTTTTAAAAAATATACTTCTGGGAGAATTTCTAAAGGCGCGCGATGCAAGGACTCCAAAAACGGAGTATTCACATACATGTAATATCTTGTCAAGAAAAGGTATGTCTATGTCGGGCAGAGGTTTTGGTATACTCGATAGGTAAAATATCACCCCTGCATATATATAAAGCGGGATCCAGCATTTAAAAAAATTATTTTTCAAGTTTAGAGCAGTCCTCTTTTTTATCACAAGCTTTGCATTGAGGAGGGGTCGGCTTTTCCGCTTTTTGTTTTTTCTTGTAACTCTCGCTCCTGTAATCAGTTGCGTAAAACCCTTTTCCTTTAAAAATAAAACCTGCGCCTGCGCCTATCAATCTCTTGACCTTTCCTTTGCATGTCTCCTCAGGACACATAGATAAAGTCTTATCGCTCATCTGCTGGAATATCTCAAAGACCTTTTTGCATTTATTGCATTTATATTCGTAAGTTGGCATAGTATCCTTTTTTACCCCTTGAATATCTTTTTTACGTTATCCATAAAAGACTTGGCTAATGGATTAACCTTATCATTGCATGATTTTGCAAATTCTTTTAATATGCGTTTCTGCTCCTGGTTGAGCCGGGTCGGAGTTTCCACGATGATCCTTACAAGCTGGTCTCCGCAGCCATAACCCCTTAATTTTTTTATGCCTTTTTGCGCAAGCCTGAAAATCTTCCCGCTCTGGGTCCCTTCCGGGATCTTCATGACCACATTGCCGTTTAAGGTAGGGATGTCTATCTCGCCGCCAAGGGCTGTCACGGTAAAATTGACCGGGACTTCGCATATTACATCATAACCATGCCTCTCGAATATAGCATGGTCCTTTACATGTATGTAAAGATAAAGGTCACCTCTCGGCCCGCCCTTTGAACCTGCTTCACCCTCTCCCTGGACACGCAAACGCGATCCAGTATCAATGCCTGCAGGTATGCTTACTTCAAGCTTTTTTGCTACCCTGTTCCTGCCTGTCCCAGCGCACTTTGCACATGGGCTTTTTATAATAGCGCCTTCGCCTCTGCATCTAGGGCATGTCTGCCTGATACTAAAAAACCCAGCTGATTGCAATATCTGGCCTTTGCCGCCGCAATTAGTGCATGTGGTTTTTTTCGTGCCTGGCTTTGCGCCATCACCTTTACATGTAGAGCATGTCTCGTTCCGCGGTATATTTATTGTCTTTTTGATGCCGAACGCAGCGTCATTAAAAGATATTTCAATCTCGTATTCTAGATCCCTGCCGCGCAATGGGCCGCGCCTTCTTGTAGAAGAGGCCCCTCCGCCAAATACACCCTCGAATATATCTCCAAAGATACCTCCTCCGCCTCCGTTAAAGCCCATATCTTCAAAAATACTACCGAAGTCAGCGCCTTTGAAGATGTCTTCGTGGCTATAACGCGAATCTATGCCAGCGTGGCCAAACTGATCATACTGGCTTCTCTTTTGTGGGTCAGATAAAATCGCGTATGCCTCTGAAATCTCCTTAAACTTCTCCTCCGCCTCTTTTTTTGCATCAGGCACCACGCGGTCCGGATGATATTTAAGGGCAAGGCTTCTGTAGACCTTTTTTATCTCGTCGAGGCTAGCGCCTTTTTGAACACCAAGAATTTCGTAGTAGTCTCGTTTTGTAGTCATGAGTTACAGCTTATAGTATATGACATAGCGCCAACTTGATAAATCCTCAATGACAAAAGTGTCAAGTTATCGCTTTTAATATGCGGGCTGTGATTATTTTTCCTTAAACTCCGCATCTATTACGTCGTCGCTTTTTTTATCCTTTGGTCCTTCGGATCTACCAGCTTCTGGCTGGGGAGCTTGCTGTGGACCTTGAGCGTCAGCGCCTGGGGATCCCTGCTGGGCGCTCTTTGCCTGAGCAGTCTTATACACCTCTTCGGCTAATTTATGAGCTGCCTTGGACAATTCCTCCATGCCCTTCTTGATCTTCTCGGCATCATGCCCCTTTATAGCCTCTTTTAAATCATTCAGCTTTCTCTCTATATTCAAACGCTCATCCTGCGTAACCTTGTCCCCGAAATCCTTTAAAGATTTCTCAACAGAATACACCAGCGTATCCGCCTGATTCTTTACCTCTACCTCTTCCTTTTTCTTCTTATCCTCTTCGGAAAACTTTTCCGCTTCATTGACCATCTTGCCTATCTCTTCCTTTGATAGCTTTTTAGGAGCGCTTATCTTGATGGTCTGCTCCTTTCCGGTCCCCTTGTCCTTTGCGTTCACGTGCACAATACCGTCTCTGTCGATATCAAAAGTAACCTCTATCTGCGGTATGCCGCGAGGTGCCGGCGGTATGCCTACTAAATCAAACCTCCCAAGCTCAGTGTTGTCATTTGCCATCTGGCGCTCACCCTGTAAGACCCTTACAGTAACTGCTGCTTGATTGTCAGCAGCTGTCGAGAATATTTGGCTCTTTTTTGTAGGTATAGTAGTATTACGCTCGATCAGCTTTGTGCATACTCCTCCGAGCGTCTCTATGCCTAAAGAAAGGGGTGTCACGTCGAGAAGCAGGACCTCTTTTGCATCACCTTTTATAATAGCTCCCTGCGTAGCTGCGCCTAAGGCAACGCATTCCATGGGGTCTATGCCGCGCTCTATCTTCTTTCCTATATAATCCTCTAAGAACTTCTGGACAATAGGCATCCTCGTGGGCCCGCCTACCATAATAATCTTGTCAACATCATCTGGTGTAAAACTGGCGTCTTTCAATGCCTGATCTACAGGGTGTTTACATTTATCTACGATCGGAGAAATCAGTTCTTCAAGCTTTGCCCTGTTTATAGACATGGTCAAATGCTTTGGCCCGGCCCCATCAGCAGTGATAAACGGAAGGTTTATGTCCGTAGTCACTGTGCTTGAAAGCTCTACCTTTGCCCTTTCGGCCGCTTCCCTTAAGCGCTGAGTTGCCATCTTATCATTTTTAAGGTCTATACCTGTCTCTTTCTTAAACTGCCCGATGATATAATCTATCAGCACATTGTCCATGTCAGTGCCGCCGAGCTGCGTGTCTCCGTTCGTTGCCTTTACCTCGAAGCCGCTGGCATTATGCTCCTTATCAAACCACATGTCCATGATAGTGACGTCCAGCGTGCCGCCTCCAAAGTCAAATACCATTATCTTGAGCTCCTTGCCGACCTTATCCAGGCCATACGCAAGGCACGCGGCTGTTGGCTCGTTAATTATTCTTAAAACCTTTAACCCAGCTATCTCTCCCGCATCCTTTGTTGCCTGGCGCTGGTTGTCATTGAAGTACGCGGGGCACGTGATAACCACCTCTTCGACCTTGTCGCCAAGATAGGCCTCGGCATCCTGCTTGATTTTCTGAAGGATAAAGGCCGATATCTGCTGCGGCGTATAAGATTTGCCGTAAACAGTGAACTTATCATCGGTCCCCATCTTTCTCTTTGCCGCGTAAATAGTGCCTTCCGGATTTACAGCAGCCTGGCGCCTTGCAGGTTCCCCGACGAGCCTTTGGTTGTCTTTTGTAAATGCCACAAAAGACGGAAATGCCTTTCCGCTCGCAACACCTGCCCCTTCTGCGCTAGGTATTATAGCGGGCCTGCCGCCTTCCATCGCAGCTGCCGCGGAATTGGATGTGCCTAAATCGATTCCTATAACTTTAGCCATTTTGTTTCTCCTCCTTATTTTTCTGTTCACTATCTGGTTTCTGGTTTCTGGTTTCTGGTTCTCTCTCAACTTCATCGCTCGGGACTTCCTTTGGTCGCCTTGAGACTTTTACTCTTGACGGCCTGAT
>JBHPFI010000013.1:0-38175 GCA_042572045.1 Candidatus Omnitrophota bacterium | reverse complement strand
AACTTCACAGCCGAAGATGGAGTAATTACTACAACCTTTGATATTACCGGAGGAATAGGCCAACATACCTTAGATGAACAGATGACAATCCTCGGAGTAACTTATAATGAAGGAGCTACCATAAATGTTACTGAGACAGCTATCGAACTTTTTAATGGTGGCGCTAGCCAGGCATTTTCATATGCGATTGGAGATGAAGTTATAGAAGGTACTATCAACTTCACAGCCGAAGATGGAGTAATTACCACAACCTTTGATATTACCGGAGGAATAGGCCAACATACTTTAGATGCATCAATAGAGATTCTCGGTGTAACTTATAATGAAGGAGCTACCATAAATGTTACTGCGACAGCTATCGAGCTTTTTAATGGTGGCGCTAGCCAGGCATTTTCATATACGGTTGGAGATGAAGTTATAGAAGGTACTATCAACTACGAAGCCGTAAATGGAGTAATTACCACATCCTTTAATATTACCGGAGGAATAGGCGAACATACCTTAAGTGAACAGATGACAATCCTCGGTATAACTTTTAATGAAGGAGCGACCATAGATGTTACTGCGGCAGCTATCGAACTTCTTGCAGGAACTTGTACTACCCTTGATGCTGATGGTTCTGAAACAGTATGGACAAGCGGCCTTTTAATTATGAATGAGGAAGGTAGGCTTGTTATAGCTGATGGGTCATTTATACAGACTAAAGAGTTAACTGGAATTACCATGAGAATGGAAGGGACTACTGATTCTCAAGGTAATATTGATTCAATTTCCAGGACCTCTGCTGTATTGACTCTGGATAATGGGACAATAGTTAATTATATTACAAATGCTGATGGCTCGACAGCTGTAATGATAAGAGACGCAGGGGCAACAAATGTTAGGTTTGCCAATGCCTCTGATATAGGGACTGTATTGGGCGAAATAATGATAGATGGTAGGCCTACCACTGTGACCCTAGCTTATTTTGATAGTACTGGTTCTAGCATCTCCAGTAACGAAGCTATGAGATATAGGTCGCTCCCTGGAAACGGTTTTACCATAGAGTTTACGTCAGATTTTACTGAAAGGCCAATTGTTATTTCTGGAATTGATGGCCAGAGTTATACGCTGACAGGAGAGATTAGCTATACACTTAACCCAGGAGGTATGAGTTTTACTCTTAGCAGCGACGTTTTACTAGACCCGAGCAGTGGTTTATGGCTTTTCGCAGGAGCAACCACTTTAGGGTTTAATAGCGAAGGAACAATGGAAATAACAAGTGGAATTATAGGGACTATTAAGGATAGCGGCTTTGGTATGTATGTAGTACCGGAGATGGCTGTTATAGGTAATCAGTGTTTTGAACTAACTGGTGAGCAGAGGAAGGTTATATTTGACTTACAAGCTTCTTACGGTGGTCCTATGGGAATAAGACATGCACGCGTTGAACTTTCGCCTATCGGCATTAACCCTGACGGAAGTATTTTTGATTTAGGGGGTGCTCCAGAAGGACTTGCGCAAAGCATTAGAGAGGAATACGGACAGTATCTTGTTGACGATAGTCATACATTTAGCATAGTAGGTTCTCTCAAGGATGGCAGTATAGCGCAAGCAACCGCGATAACCATAATAATTTCACAGAGCATCAATCCAGATATACCTACTACATATCTTGTGCAGGTTAATGGAATAAACGATAAGATTTTCTCTGAAACCGGTCAGTTGTTAGGAGAATATCAATGGAATAGCGATTTTACAGGAGGTACTTTTGTTTGGTTTGCTGACGAATTTTATATAGGGGATGGCATTACACCTACTCTAGGCGGATTTGCGATTGATTTTACAATCGGAGCAGATGGCAGTTTTCAAATTGAAACAATCGGAGATGTGGAATTAGCTGTTTCTGCAGAGATAGATAGTGTCATGAGTGAAGTTTCTATTATATTTAGCGGACATGAATCAGAGATGGAAGCCTTTATGCGTGGAACAGGAGGGGAATCGTTCCAGCAAGCTGTTGGTTTATATATGGAGATGCATCAAGCGGTTTTAAATGGAAGGGCAGCCATAGAAAACGGAAGCATGACATTCGACCAGGCCTTTGAGCCAGTTTTGGCGATTGCAAATCAGTTGAATGATCTTGGTTATGATGCCTACGCTGGCACATATATTGAGATACGCCACTATATGGAAACTGGTGACCAATCATCCTTAAACTATATCAATGCGATGTTTACTATGATCGCAAATAAATTTCAAGACATGCAATTTGCTCGTACAGCAATAGCTGCACTACACTCTGGGACAGGCTTGGTGATCGATGGATCTGACATAACCTTTGCATTTGTAGGTGAAGACGGTATGACGCGAAGTGTAACTGCAACTATTACAGAAGGTTCGATAGGACTTGATGCATTAGGTATGCCTGGTTTTAGTGGCTGGATTGATGGTGCACAGACAGCTGTTTATACAGAACCTGGAGATGATACAGGCATGGGCAGAAGTCCACCTACCACTGATGGCACAGAATGGTCTCTACTTGGGCAGAATGGCAATACCTACTTTATACACGGACACGTTGAATATAAAGACAATCAATCATTAGCGTTTGCTGAAGGGGCAATAATAGATTTCAGTTCATCAGGCGGCACAGTCTTTGGCATAACTATAGAACAAAATCCCTCCTATAGATTCGAAATCGGAGCAAACAACGCTCTCATGCCGTTATTTAATTCATCAGATTATATACCCGGTACTATTCAGATCAAGGGAGAACCTGGTGCTATAGTAAACTTTCAGGGCGTTGATTTGATAATTGGTACGGAAGGATCTATAGATTTACGAGTTGTACGGCATCAAGATACTGGCCAAGATCAGCTCTTGCCGTTAGAAGGTACAACCGGCGAGGTCAATACTTCCATTACATTAGCAGATGGTTCGAGCATAGATTTGACATCAGGCACAATAGTAATGGGTGAGACTAACTGGATTGTTACAGCAGAAGGTATAGAGGGTACTTATAATTTTAAGGAGATAAATTCCCGGGTATATGAAGGAGATAGTATACCGGATGTCCTTTCCGCCACTGTTAATATAACAGATTTTACAATGGGGCCATGGGGCCAGATATCCATAGATGGTACGATCACAGGACAGTTTGGCTGGGCAGGCGGATCTGGTGGGGGAGAATCGATAGAACTCTCAACAGATATAACAGCAGTTGATATTATAGGTATAGATACAGCCGGGAATCTACTTTTAAGCGGCGTAGCAGAAATAGAAGGAAACCTGCTTCTTTTTAATGTCGAAGGAGCTAAGATTACAAATAAGACTGGATTTTCACTTGCCGTTGGGGTCGAAGGTGCAAAGATTACACTCATGAATCAAGATACAACCATTGATAATGGTTTTATAGGATTTGGAAACGGCCAGACGCTGCAGATCGGTGAAGAAGGTCAGTTACTATTATATAACACACTAGATGCTGAAGATGGCAAGATAGCATCCACGGTTTACACAATGGATGGAGACGGCCAAATACACATTGATGATACAGGCTTTGTTACTCAAACCGGAGAAATTACCAATGATCGGAGTGGCTTCTTTGGTTGGGTGGCGAATACCTGGGACAGTGGAGTCGATGCTGTGAAAGGCTGGACAAAATCAGATTGGGGAGGAAACTTTTTGGGTGGAGTGCCAGCATCTTGGTTAAAGTCAAGTGTATCCGGCCTAGTTTATGGAGTTGAGGCAATAGGGGCAGGTATTTACCATACTGTATGGGACGGACTTATTCGTGGCGTTATTTGGGAAGGCGTTGTAGGTGCTGTTTGGAATTTGCTTAGTGACGCTGGCAATGTGGTCTCTAATTTGTCGAGCGCACTTGTTAATGCTTTTAATGGAGATTGGAGTCAGGCAGGAGCTGATTTCGTGCAGGCATTAAGGAGCGCCGCCACCGCCATTGTAGGAATTTTCTGGGAATGCAGTTGGGATGCAAGTGGCTGGCAATGGAGTACAGGTGAAGATGGATGGGTGCCTAATAGAGGGTTGATAGGCGGAGCAATATGGGATGGCGTAGTACAGGCTTTTGTTGTAGAAACTGTAGTTAATGACTTAATTGGCCATGGGATTGTAAGTAATGCAGCAGCTAGTATCGAGATAATGCTTAATAATGTACCTGGCAGGATAGCAACTCAGTGGGTCGATGCAAAGCTTGCTAGCTATGGAATGAGCGTAGATGGAATCTTAACAGGACTACAAAGAGGCGCAGCAATAGGCGCAGCAATAGGAGTTGCAGTAGGTATGCTGATAGTTGCAGTAGGTGCCATAGTTACTGCCCTTACTGGTTGGACAGGCATTGGTGCAGTAGCTGGTCTTGCAATAGTCGCAGGAGGTTTTGCCTTGGGCGCTGCATGCGGCGTAGCAATAATGGGAGCAGTTACTATTGGTCAAGTGGCTTATGCTGAAGTTACAGGCAAGACACACGTTTCTTATTATTATACCGCTGGCAATAGATTGATGTCTGAATTGGCATGGAACGCAAAAATTGGAGGAGGCCTTGACACCTTTTTATTTGAAGCTGCAAATGTAGCAACTGTAGTTATAAACAATCTTTCTTTTGGAATAGGCGGTAATACCCTTGGGGTTCACTCAGACAGTGTTCTTAATCAGAAGATGGCAGAAACAGGGTTTTTTAGCCACTTTACATGGGCGAACTTTGTTGATTTTGTTACAACAGCTGTCTTTATAGTGGCGACAGGAGGGCTAAGCGGTATAAGCTCAGCCCTGAAAGGCGCTGTTAGCTTTGTTTCTACAGGGGTTGCCATGCTTAAAGGAGGTTTATCTACTCTTGGCGGACTAATTAAAGGAGGTTTGTCTACTCTTAGAATAGGTGCATCTGCTATTAGTTGGGCAAAGGTTGGTACAGTAGCATTGAACGGGCTAAGAACAGCTGGTACAGCAGCATTGAACGCGATAAAAGCAATCCCTGGCCTCCTTGCTCAAGCTGGTACAGTAGCATTGAACGGGCTAAGAACAGCTGGTACAGCAGCATTGAACGCGATAAAAGCAATCCCTGGCCTCCTTGCTCAAGCTGGTACAGCAGCATTGAACGCGATAAAGGCAATTCCTCGCCTCCTTGTTTCAGCTGGTGCAGCAATATGGGAGGCTGTTTTATCACCGCTAGTTACTTCCATAAAAAGCTTTATCGCGAGTTTTCCTTTACCTTCTATGTCTGAACTCGCGACCATGCTAAAGAATGGATTCCAGGGCATGGCTACATTGGGTCCAAAGCTAGCTGGCGTAAATGTCGCGTTCTTTATGGCAGAACAAATGAAAATGGCAATGTCTTTAAAAGACGGAGTATTGGTCAATCAAGAGGCATTTAGTGCTGGTCTTACAGGTGCTGTACTTAGAGGTTTATTACAAGGCGCATTTGCAGGAGCTATGCTTGGCGGGGCAGAATCAATTTCTCAGATATGGACCCTCGGGTTGAAGAAGATGGGAATGCAAGGTCTTGTTCTTACGTTTGCTAAGTCACTGACGCTTTTTACAGGAGCACGTTTTGTATTCGGATTAGCACAAGGAGAGGGGTTTACATTTGAGAATTTTGCTAATTCGCTGATGTTTGGGATAGTAGCCTCATTTTTCTATGTATTTAATAGTATTATGGCAACGGGTGCAAGTGAACTGATGGCAAGTCTTCTTCCTAATGGAATGTCAATGTCGGATGCCATATCGGAGGTTAATAGTTTCGGTGGATTCTTTAAAGCCTTATTTGGTGGAGATAAATTTGCTCAAGCTTATGCTCTTCAAAGCATGTTTAAGACAGCACAGTTTATGGTTTCCTTTGATGGGTTTAATAAAGGTATTATACAGCCATTACTTAAACTATCTGGATGGGATAGTGCTACAGGAATAGCAGGCTGGTTATATAATAGCTTTATAGAATTTGGTAAAACACCTATATTCCAAACCCAGATGATGGGGCTTCAGTTCGGATTTATGATGGCATCGCTTGGCGCGCTAAGCGCACGGGCTGAAGGTGCATTCAGTAATTTTACAAAGAACATTTTAGGTCTTGGTGGAGGCGGAGAGGCATCTACAGGTTTGCTTGGATGGCTTAAACAGATGTTCCAGGCTACAGCAAAGGAAGGCTTAGTAGAAGAAACTGCTGCAGGGGCATTGAGGGCTTTAGGAGTTCCTCCTCATCTTGCTGAGGTAATAGTAGAACTTATACCTGATGGCGGAGGTGCTGCAAATATTTCTGCATCGCAGAATACCACTCTTTCTAATGTACATGAGACTAATTCAGAAGCATCAAACTCACTCGCAGGCGGATTAAGGGACACAAAGGTCTCAGCCATAGAAGCGCGTTATACTCAGGTAGCTTCTTCAGCAATCAATGCTGCTTCAGCAAGTGATAGCAGCGTAGACTACAAGGCTAAGATAGCAGAAGGTATGACATTGACGCAATATGCAGAGGCAAGAGGCGTTTCAATTGCAGAGGCGTTATTAGAATTGGCTGGCGAAGAGATAACAATCAGACAGGTTGCAGAGCTTTCAGGTGCTTCAACAACACAGGAAATAGTAGGTTTTGCGTCAAAACATGGAGTGAATATACAAGAAACAGCTTCTGCTAAGACAGGAGTTCGTGCCGCAATAGCAAGCCACGGCCTTCAAGCGCCAGCAGTTAGTAATAAAATAGAGACATTGGCCAGGGCAAAAGGCATAAGCGTAGCAGAAATGATGCAACAGATAGCAGATACAACAGGTATCGACATCGCTACATTAAGAAATTTGGATAGCGAGGCAACCGTAGAAGATGTAATTTTGGCAGATCCAGATATTAATATTACTATTACACAGCTGGAGAGTTTTACAACAGGTAAAAATACAGAACGGGCAAGATCAGGACTTGCCAAACAATTAGGTTTTGATACTTACGTAAAGACCTACATTAGTCCTAGTGCGACAGTTCCCAGTTTTGCATCAGGTATGGGCATTTTAGCTACCAATAAAGCTGCTATTTTACAGGCCCTTGGCATAGATCAAAGCACATTAGTCGGTGTCGATATTTCAAATATGACAATAGGCGAAGTGGTGTATTTAGCAAATGCTGGGACAACTATCGATGTAGCAAGACGTATGGGTTTTTCACATATAGGTACTGTAGGACTAAATATAACTCTAAACGATATCATTGAACTTGCCGGATTACGTAATCTGGACCAGGCCGTACAAATTGAAATACTCGAGGCTAGTTTTGGTATAGCAGTCGATAGTGCTGATTCTGGCTGGGCAGATGTTACTATAAAAGATGCCCTTTCGATCAGTGCTTTAAGAAACACAAAACTCTCAGCTATAGAAGCCAGCCATAGCCAGGTAGCCTCTTCAGCGATCGATACTGCAGGCTTCAGGGCTGAAGTAGGACAGGGCATGACATTAGCGCAATATGTAGAGGCAAGAGGCATTACAATTGCAGAGGCCTTATTAGAGTTAAGCGGTCAAGAGATAGCACTGAGTCGGGCTGCAGAGTTATACGGCACATCTTTATCGTCGATTGTCAAAGCAGCCAGAGGAGGCGCTGAACAGATAGGCCTTACATTAGTAGATGACGTTACAATAGAATTTAAGAATGGAGTCTTTAACGTAAAAAGTTCTTTTAGCGCACAAAATATTGCCACTGTAAGGCAGGGCGGAGAGTTATTTGCGTTGAATTGGATTATGGGTAGCTTCCTTGTGCGAGGAGGCGGCACGTTTGTTACTTTAAAAGTGAATGGCAAGCAAATGACGCTTATTAATCCGCGCATTTCATCCACTAAATTTTCTAGCACTGCAGATGGAACGATTCTAATAGATATCGTGCATAATTTTGGCATGTCTCACCAAATTGAGATAGATAGGAATGGAAACGTCCAGGCTTCCTTAGGAAAAACTCGACCCCAGAGAACAATAGCAAAAGAGACTGAAGCTGAACTAGCTACTAAAGTTCAGCAGTTAGGCGAGGCCTATGAAACTGCAGTATCTGAAGGAAGAATACAACAAGTTAAGAGAAATGACTTAGATAAGATTGCCATGGTAGAGTTACAGAGAAAGATTGATGGCGCCAGGGAAAATATCTTACAGAAAAAACAGGAGCAGTTTGAAGCGCAAACAAGGGGTGAAAGTGAAAGAGCAGAAGAGTTATCTGCAGAGATTTCTGCGCTTGAACAAGGGCTAGAACCTTTACTTAGTGATCGTGAAGGATATCTTAGAAATAGCCTAGAGGCATGGAGAGAATTTAGTAAAGCCATGAGAGAGGAGTTTTTAGAGTTAGATGAATCAGGTAGGGTTAAAAATGAACTTGATGCTTTAGCATTAGCTCAGTTTATAACTAAAAAATTGGCTGATATTCAGCCTGGTAATACAAAATGGGCAGCCCAAGTTGAATTAATGCGCAGTTTGTGGGAAGGAAAATACGGAATACTTGGAATGGGCGGCGGTAAGACTATAATTTTAATAGCAGAGTTAATGGCAGAAGGCCTAGTGTTTGGCGAAGGTTTCTCAGGCCAACTTATACTAGAGAGTAAGGACGCAGTGGATAAATTCATGAACCCTTTAAGTGATAGAGAATATAGCAAGAAAAAAGAAGGAGAGGACGCAGGAGAAGTTAAGGGTCTTGCTATATCTACATATGATCTTGCTGCTAGTCTTGGCTATGAATTGATTGATGCAGATAGATTAATGGAGAAAATGCGTAATGGAGATACTGTGGCAGAAAAAGCCTTGATAGATGCATATAATGATTCCAGTAAGATAGTTATTATAAGTAGAGAAGCCAGGGGTCATTTACAGAATATGATAGCTCATGCTAAAAGCAGTGAACTTTATGCTGCTGTTGCAGGAGTAAATGTTATTAGAATAGATGAATTCGACAGTGTTCTTAAGGCGCGAGATACCTTTATACAGGGTGGAGAACATGACCAGGTAGTTGATGAGGCGCACCTTGAAGCAGTGAGAGAGATATGCGATCTAGTGGCGGATGAGAATGGAAACGCAAGATCAAAAGTTGTAAATAAGCTATTTGGCGGTGTGGACATAAATCAAGTTGAGAGTTTAGACGCATATAGAGAAGCAAAAGAATCTGGAAAAACAGTTTTTTATTATGATTTGATTAAGAAAGAGCTCTATATGACTAAGCCAGCCCTTGCTGCAATTGAAAAGGTAGTTGGCGCTGAACCCGGAGGGATGAAGCTGAATGCAGTACTAAAGTCAGTATATAACGCCTTATTCGCTAAATATGACACCAACTATTTCATACAAAATGGTGTAATTATTCCTACAAATCAGGGTAGAGGAAAGCTTTCAAGCGTATTTCAAGATATGAATTATCTTTTAACCATTGCCTTTAAACATAAAAACGATTCTATCATAGGTCGTAGAGTAGATCCAGCGTCTCTTACTTATGGTGCCACCACGATGCAGTCTACTCTGAGAGAAATATTTGGAATGAATCCATTCGCACATGTGGCTGGATGTTCTGGTACATATCGCGAGGTTAGTGTAATAGCAGCTTTAGTAACAGGAGTAGAAATCGATTATGATAGAATGCAAACTCATGACTTTGAAAAGCGCAAGTTTATTATGAGTAATATCAAAAATGTCACCGGAGCACTTAATGATGCATTTGAAGAGGGAAGGATGGCAAATCATTTACTTGTATCGTACGATACAGCTCAAGCCCAGGATGGTACTTTTATAGAACAGTTGGCAGGAGCTGTTATTAACTCATTGGTAACCAGGGGAGGTAGCGTTGTTTATACACCTGCTGAATTTAGAGATGAATTGATTGAAGAAGTAAAAAAGCGACTTACAGAAGCGGATGTTATAGAAGCCAGAGAGACAGTTAGAGAGAACCTTACTCACCAAGGGGAAAGCGAAGCTAAAATAGCTGGCGCAGTGGAGGCTATAACCATAGATAGCATAATTGATGGGATTAGCGCAGAAACACAGGTAGATATTAATAATATTGCAAGATCTGCTCATCTAGGAAAAATAGTTTTTACTAACGAGGGAGGCATAATAGGGCTTAACTATGTCGGTGATGTAGATATACACATAATCGGAGACATGCTGGCAGAAGACCTCCTGATGCAGGCATTGTATCGAGTTAAAAGAAGCAGTGCTGATATGACCACAAGAGTGATTTATATGAACGCTGAGCTTTTAAACTCGCATCTTGAATATCTAAAGAACCCAGTCTTTTTTGAGATGGTAGAGAATATAGCTAATAAAAGCAATGACGAACAAGGCCTGGCCCTACTTAAGGAATTGAAGGCAAATGGGTTTCAATCTGACCTTGCGAATGTAGAAGGTTATGCAAAGGCTATTCAGCTGAAATTAAAGGTTATGTCAGCTATAGAGGTATCGCAGAGCAATCTATTTATAATAAATGATTTTGCGCGCGGATATCTCGTAGAAGCCGTTAAGGAATTACGCAGGAAAGCTGATGAAACTACCGTTGAAGGCCAGGTAATCAGCGAAGTACTGATGGACCTTGTAAATAGAAAGATAGGTCAGACAAGTCCAAATCTTGATATACTTGATAAAGAAATGGATCCAATGAGCCAGATTTATGATATCTTTAGTTCAAACGCAGAGGCAGCAATAGCGACCTTAGAAGTCCTTAGCCAGAAATTACAACAGCTTGGAACAAAAGAGGCTTCTGTGATTTTAGAAGATATCGCGAGATTAAAAGAGCAATTTGAAGTACAGTTTGATATAAACATCACGCCTGCCGCCTCTTCTTTTAGAGAAGCAGTTACATACGAAGATCTTTTTGAGGCAAGTAAGGGTTTTGTGTCTTATATACTACCGTCACAATCAGGAAATCTTAGCGATGGATGGTGGGGGAATAATGTAGCCAATCTATGGAAAGATATGTCTATAGAGATGAAAGCTGAGATTCAACAAAAACTTGCTGAACAGGGGATGTACAATCAGGAAACAGGTATATTGACTAGAGAAGGCCTGAAGTTTGTCGAGTATTTCAAAAATGCACTGGAAATGGTTAATGAAGGTAAGGCAGGCGGGATAGTTGCTATTATAGCCAGGCTTCTCTCTTCTGTCTTAAGTGGGGCATTGTCGCTGCCGCCAGAGGACGATATAGAAAAAGTAGAACTGACCAGCAGAGATGCTGAAAAGTTAGCGTTGGCGTTCGTAGATTATCTTGTTCAAGAAGGCATGCTTTCACTTACAAAAGATAATTTTGATACAGTGGTTAACAGCACCTTACAGCCTATAACCCAGCTCTTGGAAGAAGGCGTAATAGAAGATATATCAGTTGCTGAGATAGCTGAGGCCATGCGTTCCTCAGACGCATTGGCGATAAGAAAGCTTATTTCAGAAAAAACAAATCTGGACTTTGAGCGTAAGGATGTAAGGGCTATTGAAAGGCAAAGAGAGAGACAGAGTAATGCTAAGAAGATTTTAATAGCACCCTCAAGCAGCGAAGATAGTAGGGCTTATTCAGTGCTTCCGATGAATATTAGAGGCGTATCTATGCCGCTTGTAACATCCACGGTTTTTGGGAGGTTGATGAGCGACCTTGGTCGCAGCGTTTTATTCCCTGCATATTACATCACAGGCGGACTTATTATGCCTGGTGTTTCTAAAGCGGTATTTAGATTCATTGATAAGTTTAAAACTACTGGTGCCGCGATTGAATATCAGCAAGCAGAAGATGCATTAAAGAAACTTGATTCAAGATATGTTACCGAGTTAGAATCGTCAGACCTTTCTGCCCCAGCAAAAGAGGCTTTATTGAAACTTAGATTTTCAAGCTATTCATCCGATGTCCTTGACAAGGCAGCTGTTCTTTTAACTACTGGATTGTTAAGCGATGCAATGGGAAAAGGAGAATTCAGCGGAAAGAAAATGGCAACAGTAATAAACCCATGGCTCAGTAGATTAACGAAGCTTATAAATGCTGAGTCAGGAGAAGAGATGTCTATCAATGAAATGATAGCTAAGATAAGAAACGGCGAAGTAGAAGTAAGTGAAGCCGTTGCAAGAGCATTATCACTTCTTGCTTCTAGGCCTGAAGAAGAGAAGTCTAGATTCGGTTCTGTAAGGCAGGCGGTTAGAACAGTATGGTCGCAGGTAAAAAGAGACAGTCCTACCTTACTAGATAAAGCCAAAGAACATGCTTTGAGCTTATTAGACTCAAAGGATAAGGCAATAAGGGATGCGGTGCTCAGAATACTTATTGGTATTTTAGACGGATCTATTTCAGAAGAACTTGCCGAAAGCAGGCTAGCGTCTATAGGAAACTTCCTGGAAGCAGAAAAAGCGCTGGGGACCGCTACTAAAGAAAGGCAAGGGATTGCCAAAGAAGCCTATGATGCTGATGAGACGTTAAAGGGTTTAAGGAGCGAGTTAAAGGTTCTTGTTGGCCAGCGCACTGAAGGCATGAAGCAAATAACAGGTTTTGATGCAGAGAAGGAATCTAAAACCGAACCTTCGACACCACAAGAACAACTTGAGCTTATACAGCGATATGAAATGGCCATGGAAGATTTTGCCAACACAGAAAAAGGCAAGGCTATAAATGCACAAATAGTAGCAAAAAATAAAGAGATAAAAGCTCGCGAAGAAGCATTGTCTACTCAAATAGACACAGCTGGGGTAGATGTTGCAAGAAGCACATTGAGAGGAGCTCGAGTGGAGATTCTCGGAGAAGAATCTGTAAGACAAGAAGAAGAGGAGAGAAGATTCCAGCAAGGGCTTAGTGATATGTACAGGCAGGCAAAAGATAAAGGTAGTTTTCTGTTGGATGCCCTTATCGTTGTGGCTATGCATAAGGCATTGGGCCAGGAAGTTGATTTGGAAAGGTTGGGTAGTCTAAACGAGAATATAGAAAATCTTGCTGATATGGATCCTGATATTCTTATAGAAGAATACATTTCGCTACTTCATATAATAAATCCTGATATAAGAGAGAATTATATTGTCGGTGTTGCTCTATCAACAATAGGCGAAGGATTATTTATGAAAAAATTATTCGATTCTGCCAAGGCTTATTTAATTGCGGCAAGGACTCGACTTGAAAAAGCTCAAAAAAATACTCAAACTGATAAACCAGAGTTGGCAAAGGAGATAGAGGGAAGAATAGTAAAAATAAATGAAAGAATAAGTCTTATTGATGGAAAGGTAGCCTATCAAGTTGATGGAGAAGCAGCATATCAAGAAGAAGAGGGCTTACCTCAACAGCCATCAACACCCGAACCAAAAACTCCAAGCGTTCCTGAAACTCCAAGTGAAGAAGGATTGCCGTTACCTGATGTAGACGTTCCACAGGAAGCGCTTGTCGCCCAAGCCCCTACTCCAGAGGCCTCTCTTGCTGTAGCTACAGAACAAGAATCGCCTCAACCGCTTGAAGAAACATCTGCAACGCCATGGGAGGATTTAATACGAGAGTTAGAAATTGTTATAAAAATTAGAACAAGAACCGGAGATGATATTGATGCGTTAATAACATCACTTAGAGCTGCTGTTGCGAGCCCAGAGTTGTTAGAAGAAGATAGAACAGCAAATGAACAACATACTGCTGTCATGGTTATGCGAGTTTTTGTCGGAGAAGGCATACTTGACGAAGACATACTTACTAACCCTGATCTTTATTCTGTCTTAAAGGCGACTGTTGGTTTACTGATTAAAAGAAAGGATTCTTCTCAAGACCCGGCGCAATTAATACGACGCAGTGTTGAAGAGGCGGTTATAATAAGCCTTATTGATGGAGATATTAATTCCATGTTTGCGCAGCCTGTTATTAACGCTAGAGGATTAGAGCAATACCGTATTTTAAAAGGCATAGGATTCTCCTGGTTCGAATATATGGAGTTTATAGTTAATAAAGGATCTCAGGAAACCATGATATTGAATAAACTCGACGGCCATATTATTAATTCAATACACTGTGCTGTGGTATTTGCTAAGGCCTTACTGAAGGATCCGAGCACACAGAAATACTTAGGTGATGCCGTAGAGATAAAAACAGTCGGTGAAGAAGAGATTCTTTTGATAAACGGTAACGAGGTCACATTGACAGAGGTTGCGAGAAGTTTTACAGAAAGAGTACTTGATAGACTTAAAAATCCGCAAGAGCTCGACTCTGTTTATCTAAGAACATTCTTGTCTAAGCTGCATACAGGAGTCCTTCCGTATTCATTAGTAAAGGAAGTGCTTGAGGCTGATTATGGAGTGACCACACATGGCTATAGGGTATCTCTGGAAGATTTCTTTGGCCTTTACGAGTCCTCAATCGCTACACCCTTTGGGTTCCAGGTAGAGGCCATGGGAGCAGACGGCCCTATACATCACTTTATGTTGGGAGAATTAATAGCTGAGGCTATAACAGAAGACGGGGTAGTGAATAGGGTAAGGGTTGAAGATAGACACGGAAATCTTGCCGTGCCACCCGAATCATTTAAGGAAAAATTTGAAGAAGCAGGTTTCATAAATATTTTAAGCTTACAGCCTAATACGGAGCTTAATCTTCATGGAGATAGTGTACTTTTAGAAGCTTTAGCCTACATCTTTGGCGGAGACGGGATGGTTGATCCGCCGTGGGTAGGGGCTGTTCCTTTCTCAGATATAATAGTAGATTCGCATACAAGAGTTGATGTAGAGTCAGAAGCCTTAAAAGAAGAAACCCCCAGCGAACTAACATCAGACGCCATGGAGGAAGAACGCGAAGATGCTGAAGAAGAACCTGTCAAAGAAACACCTGAACCAAAGAAAAGAGATTTCCTGAGACGGCTCGAGGATATATTCCGGCCACAGGAAAGACCATCAATATCTGATGCACAGCTAATGAGGGATTTTAATCAAGCTCTTTTAGATGCAGAAGGATATTCTCCTTATGATGCGCAGATACAAGGCGCTGTAGAAGCGCGTAATGGGAATATAATCTCAATGGAAACAAGCGCTGGAAAGAGCATTCTCCTAAGACTGGCGGCTTATTTAGACTCTGAAGAACAAGGAGATACGCAGCCTTATGTCATGACCACAAGCGATGATCTGGCATTAAGAGATGCTCAGGAAGCAGCAACACATTTAAGAAAACTAGGTAAGCCTAAGACAATCGGAGTCATCTTGGCTGATGAAGAAAAAGGTACTGTCGGGAGGATCTATAGACCAGTCCCTAAATCTAACGAATGGAGCTGGCAGGATGTAGATCCAAAAGAAGTCTGGATAGAGGCAGACATAGTTTACGGAACAAAAGGAACTTTCATCTTTACGCTAGAACGCGAGCAACAGTTAATGGCAGGGGAAACAGCAGCGCTCCGCTCCAGGCAGCATACTATTTATATAGATGAGGTGGATAGGCCTACCATTCAAGAACTCGCAGAGACACATCAATTACAGTCTCAAGATGAAAATGAAGACACCTCTGCGCAAGGTATCCAGAAAGAGGTAAATGAGATTGCAAGAAGATGGCACGAAGACGACGAAACAGGTTTGTTTAAAAGAGAGCAATCCAGGGTGACACTGCTAAGAGGAGCAGTAAGCGCATTAGAGGAAGAGCTCGGAAGAGGAAAACTGAATCCTGAAGAAAAGATATTATACACATATTATCTTATAGTGGCCCTTGAAGCCTATCGTTGCTATAACGAGGGGATAGATTATTTTAAGAAAGATGGAGAGATAAATATAAAAGCTGAATCATCAGGACACTTAAAACCAGGTACACAATGGCAAGGAGGCTTACATAACGCATTGAGATTAAAAGAAGGTATCGCGTGGGAAAAAGAGCATCTTGTCTCGATATCTATGCCTATTACGCAATTACTCCAAAGAGAAGGCGAAGAATGCTCTCATAAAACCTTAGAAAGCAATCCAGAAAACCCAGCAAGGCCACTTATTACAATGTGGTCTGGAGCAACAGCAACAGATGCAGCTGAGGCAATGGAAGCTGTATACGGTAAGAGGACTGTATATTTTCGTTCACCAGAGGCAGTTGCCAGAAGGATTCAAGAGGAACTTAAGGGGAATAAAAAGAAAGGATTAGCTCCAATAGATGTAGTGCTTCTTGCATCAACCCAAGAGGAAGCAGAGAGCAAGGAGGAAGAATTAAGAAGTCTTGGTGTAGAAAATATAGTTATAGAGCCTGCTTCATCATTTTCTACAGATGTTGTAGGTGATGTAGGAGAATCTAAAAAAGTAAAAATAGTTGTCGCTACAACAGATAAAGAAAGACAAGATGTGACAGATGCCTGCGACAATGCAGTAGAAAAAGTAGCCCTTCTAGATCTAGTTGGATCCGGGATAGGGACATATGTCTACGGAAGTGATGCAACCAAGATACAGGAATGCATGAAATTTGTTTCTGAGACTCACGAAAAAGATATTCTAAGGCAAAAGCAGCGTTCAATTATTTTAAGGGTTCACTCCAAAGATCGTGATATGGTTGAGAGAGAGTTAAAAGCCAAATTTGGCGAAGGAGATGTAGTTGTAATAAGTCCTAAAACAATCGAGACACCTCAGGATCTTAATAGAGTACTTGAGGAATATCTCGAGACACCAGGCAGGATATTGATTGTTGAAGGGAATATGATTAATAGAGGCGTCAATACCAGATTAGAAGGAGAGCTTCAAAGAAAGGGTGCGCGGCTATTCGGAGTTAACATGTATTTTGATAAGGAGAGTGCCGAAGGGAGACAGTTTAAAGGAAGATTCCTAAGGGTAGCAGACGCTGGAGAATGGGTAAACTTTTATTCAGTTGAGGAGCTAGAGGATATGGTTCCAAGAGACAGTGAAGCGCATGGAGTTCTTGTGAGGTTAAAGAAAGGGATCATACAAGAGCCTCTTGATAATACTGAAGTCTTAAAGATCTTTGAAGCTATAAGAAAAATGAACGAAAAGCATGCTATCAGTTCGGCGCTAGAAGCCATGAAGATTGAAGAGCTTTTATATAAACCACTAGCCAGCCTGGACAATGAAAGTATCTGGGATAGGTTCTTCAGAATAAGGGAAGAGGTAAGACAACAAAAAGGCGTGTCGCCACATGTTATAAATAGACAGTTAAAACAGATGGACATGGCCTGGCAGGAATTTTTCACAAAGATGCAGCAATATAGAAACCTAAGCCAGAGGCTTGGCTGGGAAGCAGTAGCCGGGCAATATGAGCCTTATATGGACTTTGCGATTATGTTTTCAAAGAAGTTGGAAGATATTTTAGGAAGAGAAGTAAAAATAAAAGAAACCAGAATACAATGGATCAAGAGGGGGTTTGGGATAGCTATAGGCTCAGCTGCGGTTGTTGTTGCAATTAAGTTCACATTAGGATTATTTTCCGCAGGTAAACTAGGCGCTATGTTTTCTGCGCTAACAGCCCTATTCATAGCTAACCCGGTTTTGTTAGCTAGTGTTACTGTTATAGCTATTGTAGCTTTAATTATCACTATCTCGCTTACACCTTACTTAAAGCAGATTGAACAAGCTGATAAATCCAAACAGGCAAGTGCGTTAGCCCTTGGCGGCTTTTGGGTCAGAGGGTTGCATGCTTTACTTATGAAACACTGGGTACAGCAGGTACTTAATCTTACAAATAAGATGCTTCCTTTAGTTACAGCAGTAGGCATAACAACAATAGCAGTAACAGGCGTACTCTTCTTTGTAGGATTGCCTATCAGCGCGCCTATAAGCTTTATGTTATTAGGAGGAGTGGCGATCGCAAGTATCTTAGGGCTCGCTTCAGTGCTTGCAACAATATTTTTAAACAGGGAAATTCTTAAGACTGCTCCGCCTGTGTCGCTTAAATCATCCCAGAGATTCTTGCGAGGCCTTATCAAGGGTTTTGTAGGTATCGTAGGCATAGTATTGGCGTTGCAATTAACAGCTCTACCAGTATTAGTGCCAGTCATAGCAGTTATAGCTACAATAGTACTTACACATTTATTTATAAGCTCGAGATTTCAGACTGCAGTGACTGATGTAAGAACGGAAAGATTAGGTATGTTGCTGGCCATACCCACCTTTGCAGCAGTTGCGGCATTGATAGCTCTCGTACCTTTATTGGCTGGCTCTATGTGGGCAATAGGTCTTGTAACAAGCTTAATTTTTGCTATAACTGGCGCAATTACATTGCTCGCTACCATGAAATTAGTAAGGAAAAATATTGCGATTCAGAAGGCTGTATTCGGAGAAAAGACCAATGGTCTTGGATTCTTATTAAGACAAATTCTTTTCAATCCTGTTCCAATAGCGCAGTCAGCTTTCGGTATAATAGGCACGTTTATGGCAGTATCCTTTGGAATAAAGACTGCTGGATTAGCTGCAGTAGGTATATTTGCCGGAACAGGTATAGCCGGCATATTCGCAGTTCTTGGAGTAGCGCTTGTGGGTTATGGGATTTATAGTGTTATTGTAAGGGTGATAAAAAAACGTAAAGTCTCCTCCGCAGAGGATAGTATCTTAAAAACAAGGTCAGAGCTTACCTCCTTTTTAGAGGGGTTAAGAGGGAGAGAATCTTCAGAAGATTTATTGAACGCGCTTATAGTAGCCGCTGAAGTAAATAATAGATCTAAAGATAAAGACTTTAGGACAATGATGATCGAGATCCTGTTGGAGGTTATGCAAAGTCCAAACGCCCCTCCAACCATAGGTGGAAAATATCGAACCTTTGATGCAGAACGTATAATAAGTGAATCCCTTACCAAACTTCAGCCAAAACTAGACCTGACCGATAATGAAATAAAGAACCTTAATATAGTACTCTTAGGACTCTTCAGAGAATACAACTTAATCGCCACCCCATTAGACCGCGCAAGATACTTCCTTAAAGACCCGGAAAAACTAATAGAGCTTTCTTCTCTTACTGCCCCGGTTGCTATGGTAGTACCTGCAGCTGTTGTCCCTGCCACCATACAGTATAAAGAGATTGATACTGCAGAACAGATGTTAGATATGGTTGATCCAGGAGCACAGCTAGATATCCCACAAAGCGGAATAGAACTGGCAGCCCGCAACTTGCAAGGTCCAATAGATCAATTGTTAAATATTATGGGCTTGTCAGATGATGATGAAGAAGCTACTTTAGATGGTGTTGTGCCAGCAGCTCAATTAGAGGAATTACCAGAATTGACTCTTATCGAGGCTCTTGTAGAGGAAGGAATGCCCGTGGTTCCAGGTGAGGGTGCACCAGATGAGGTCTCATTGCATCAACAACAGGCAATGGACTATATAAGGTCTCAGCAGCACCTTGAGACAGGACTTGTAAGGAGTTTTAATTATGATGGAGTGGAATATGATTCTAACAGGGCATATACCTACGACCAGGCACTAGCAGCACTTCTATTTATAAATAACGGGGATTTTGAATCAGCCGGTAGGATACTGGATTTCTTCAACATGGAGTCTGACCAATGGATGTTTGCAACAGCATATGATTATTCCACTGGCGAAGTTACAGAAGATTTTAGGGAGCCAGGTCCGACTTTATGGATAGGTATTGCAATGTCTCATTACACAGAGGCAACAGGTGATTCGCGTTATATGGATACCATGGGATGCATTGCAGATAATATATTAAGGTTACAGGATTCAGAAGCAGGATTTATACCGCATACCCTTGGAGGCATCTCTACAGAGCATAATATAGATGCCTTTATGTTCTTTAATTATATGGGCAAGAGGGTCCAGGGTGAAGGCGGACAAAGATATAGAGATGGCGCAGACCAAGTCAGAAGCTGGTTATTGACTGTTGGGTTCCACAACGGTCATTTTATACGGGGAATATTGCCTAATGGTGAAGTAGACACTGTTATGGCTACAGATGTCCAGGCATGGGGATTGTCAATACTGGATGAATTGGTAAAGGGTTTTAATTCTGATGGAACCGTTCAACCATACACTGTGCTTCCGTTAGAAGGAGGACCTACCGGTTATGTCCTTAGTGGCAGTTTATACAGACAGACCCTAGGCGGCCAGGTGGAATATGTAGATGCAACTTACAGATACTGGTTTGAAAAGAACGCTGACGGCAGCACATACTATCTTGCGCGACAGCCTAGACATGATTCTTCTGCAGAGGTAGAGATTGCCCAGTTGCCATCTTCTGATACACCATATAATTTTGAGACGCTCACCGTTGAAGAGTTCCGCGGAGCAGTCTACCATGCAAGGGTTCATTATAATGTAGAAGTCCCAGAATTAGATGAGCTTTCAGCTAGTGACTTAGACCAGCGACAGATAGATTCAATGAGGGTATCAATGCTCGAGTATGTCTTCTCTTCAAAAGGCTCCCTTGTAACAGTAAATTACAGAGGTCAGGATGTCCAGGGCTTTGATTTTACTAATGCGGAGACAAGAGATGAATCTAGAGGCGAGGATAGGCCCATGATATCTGTAGAATGGACTGCCCAGATGATAAATGCATTAAGGGCATCTGGCGACCCAAGGGCAGAGCTGTATATACAGGAATTAAGTAAACTTGTAATCGAAAGAGATGGTTACAGGGCCTTACCGTATGCGACATTACAAGATGAACTTACTGCAGATCCATTATCTTGGAGGACACCTGCTGGCATTAGGACAATATCGGTTTCCGGGAGTGTCTATTTTGCATTTGCAGATAATAATTTTGACCCGCTTATATTGGAAGCAGGGGATCTGGATATAGCTAGGCCTAGCGCTATTGGGGCATTACAGATGGTGGAGTATGATTATGAAGGTGTTTATCATGAGACCAGAGAAAAAGGACCTCAGGACAGAGCTCTTTTACAGAGGATGCTTGCAGATCCTGAAGTTCAGGCATTGATTCGTAACTATGCATGGGATCCTTCTCGGGCAGGAGAAGTCCTGTATACAGGACAGAGTTATAATGGCACATGGGCGTTAAGGGCAAGAAGAAGCTTAGCTCCTGCGCCATCGTTTCCAGGTGAAGGAGGCAATATCTCGTCATCAGGAAGAGATGCTGCAGACAGGGCAGGCGATGAAGCATGGGGGGCATGGCTTGAAAAACATCCAGGAGATGAAGATGGAGCGCTCAAATCGGCACAAGAGGCGTGGCTGAAAGAAGCCGGACGACAAGGTTCACAGATGTTCCCAGAGATTGGATCAAGGTTTGTCGACCCCAGATATTCCAATCCACCTGAGGGGCATTCTGCTGACGAATATGCTGGAGAATGGGTTTTAACTACTAAGCAGACTTGGGCTGAAAAGTGGCACGCAGAAGGTGGAAAAGGTAAGAATCACTGGGAGAATAGTGGTGGAGGTTACTGGTATACTGAACCTGTATGGGTATGGCAGCCGTTCAGGACAACTTGGGAATGGTGGGCTATAATACAAAATTTTTATGAAACAGACCAGAACGCTACTAATTATATTACCTTATCTGTAGACGAGGCAGAGATAGATCGCCTTACCAAAATGTATTACTACGGTTATGAGACAGAGGCAGAGCTTCTAGCTACTGGAGGTTATGGTTATCTATCAAGCGATCTTGATCTTTCAAGCTTCTACCCGGATGTTGAATCTGAACTTAGGGTATCAGAGGATTCACTTGAGAGGCATATGGAGATAGATTTTAGTGGTCCTACACCAGTAGTGCATATTATAAGCTCTGATTCAGATACACAGCTTGGAAGAGAGCGTCTTACCTTAAGATTGACGTCCCTAGAGATAACTGAAACTGTAACATATACCGAGCTGAGGGATCTAGTAATAGAAGCCTTAAATAACGACAAGTTTGAGTTTGTTGATTATTACATAGTTGAACCTGACAAAGTAGCATTACCTCAAGAAGGAGAAGGAGAGTTAGTACCAGAGACACAAGGTATTCCCAGCTTAGAGGCAGTCGGTTTTATATCTCTAGATACTGATTATCCAGCTCAGCGGGATAAGGTGAACGTACAATTACAAAGAGAGAATTATAGGTATAACCCTGTTACAGGAGAATGGTCACTTGATACTACAAGTACTGTACTGGGTTTAAATAACGAAGGATATACCTTTAGCGAGGTAAGAGATGAAAGAGGGAATATTATTGCAAGGGAAGCAAGGGATTCTTGGGGCAGAGTTATTGAGAGACGCGATTATGAGGAAATAGACGGAGAGCTTGTTGAGGTAAGACTCACAAGACACTTCTATGAAGGAGCGATAAGCGAACTCTTTAGCCTTGAGGCAAGAACCGAGATCTATATACCTTATAATGGTGAATATCTTGAAGGCCCTACCTATGTTTATGAAGCGCAGCGTGTTGTACAGCTTGATGCATCTATGTATGAAGGTACAGATTTATATGATCAAGTAAGTATTTACGATGGCGCACATCTAGTGGAGGTGAAGGTTACTGGTCCTAATGGAGAGGTGTGGACAGAATATAATCTTCTTAACGAAGAGTTCAGCATGACAGTAATAAGGGTTAGAAACAATGAGATCACTGTAAATAGTGACTTTGACCATGTCTTAGATTCACAAGACAAATTGATTGGTATCCCGACTCATAGTTTTGTTTATACACCCAGCGGCGAACTTAAGAGGATATATGCCCTTGAAGATGGCCCTGACGAATATGGAAATGCTCATTACCAAGTCCAGTTCTTTGCTGAAGGCGGGCGTTTATTAAGGACAGAGCGCCATTATCTTGATCGATTTGGGAGGCTTTTGGAACAGGAGACAAAGGATATCCGCATAGTATATTACTATGATGGGTATTACGGTACTTATTATGGCGTAGCTGACAGGTTCGAGACACATATTGTTGACCAAATAACAGGCGAAAATAAGGAACTATTGGAACAAGGCTTTCTAATCGACTACAATCTTGACACTCTTGAAGCGGTTTATTCAGGCGAGAATCTAGAAACCCATATAGCATTCCATAGGACAGTTGATAGGCGTGGACTGGTAATAGCTAATGAGACTGGCGTATTTGATGGTGAGATTGTAGAAAATAGAGACGGCACATTCTATGAAAGAGGAGAGTTTGATGCGTTTATGCGCGAAGCCATGAAGTATGATGATTTTGACGTAGTCATTCATACTGATTCTCAAGTTCGCGTTTCCGGTCCTAGCGATACATATACCTGGGAAGATTATATTATTTCAGATCTTATAGGTTATACTGAAGGCCCTAATGGAGAGACTTTACTTATATATCAAAATTATAACCCATACTTAGATCTTACCTGGCAAGAGGTGCGAACAGGAGAAGGGTTGCTTAGAGAGCGATATGATGGCGAAATCGTTGACGGGGCGTTTGTACCGAGATACGTTATAGAATATGACTTTACAGGACAGTATGGAAGTTTTGAGTTACCAGATAGTTATTTATATGAGTATGATGAAACTGCACCAGATCATCATGGCGAGTTATTAAAACAGACTAGGGTAACTGGAATTGTGGATATTTTAAATGAAGATATCCCCGAGAATGTCCGAGACAATTTCTTAGATTATGGATTTGGCACAATACTTATAAGGACTGTGCAGGAAGATCTTAGGACTGGTCTTAGCGATATAGTTTATCACACTTCAAGAGCCATCTCTCCGACTAATTTTGATGGCATTGCAGTCAGAATAGATCCAGTAAGCAGATGGGTTACCATAAGACGAGACATAGAAGTGATAGAATCAGATATAAACCATCCTAATAGAGAAGGAAGAGGATGGGATGTTTTTGATTCTGAAGGAAGATTAATAGAATATAGTGTTAGCGTAGAAGATCCGAATGAATTAGAAAGAATCAAGAATGCAGCCAGCCAGGTGCTTTTTGAGCAGGGAGGCAGCTTCTCTTCAATACAGGAGATAGCTGAGATCTATAGAATTGACTATACTACTGAAGCAAGAGGGGATGTGTTTGACCGAAATAGTATAGTGGTATTCAGGGATGATGGTGTAGAGTTTATGAGGATGTACGACAGGCCTCAGATTATCCAGACAGACCAAGGAGATCTTAGGGTTTCCGGCAGGATAGTGGTGAATATAGAAGGAGACATTGACCCGATTTATTACTTCGTTCAAGACGATGCAACAGGCGAGTATCAGGTATTGACCGCAAGCGGTGAAGTTTTGAATTCAAGTAATGTCTATGATGTAGTTAGTTGGATTCAAGCGACAGATGATGTGCTTTTAGTTGATGGAGAAGAATATCGAGTGTTGCACGAACTTTCTAGAGAAGGCGCTGTAGAAAGGCGCTTTGCTGTTGATGCCCATGGCTTTGAGAGGGCTGTAATTTCATACCTTCCAGAAGGAGGGCATGTAATCCAGCTTATAAATGGCACTGATAGAGTAACTTACTATTCCGGCTCTATAGAAGGTAACGTGTATACGATAGACATCGGTGGAGAATGGATGCTTGAATCAAGAAACCTTGAACCTATAACATTAGGACAGGCTTTTGAAGACCTAAATTTAGGTAATCTTGAAGAAGAGCATCGTGCTACATTAGAGGCGGGCTTAACGCATATTGCCTATGAAATCGGCTTGACCTTGGAAGACGGTGATATCAATAACATCCTGCTCCAGCCAACGCAGATTACAAAACCTGATGGCGGTGCATGGACTGAATATCGCATACTTGGTGACACAGAGGCCAGGATAATAGTAAGCTAGAAGGGTTTTACAGTCAGGATAGGTTTGGAATGGGACGGTATAGAGCAGACAAGATCTATAGACGTATTCGAAGGCAATGTATATTCTGAAAGTAGCACAGCAGAATCTACTTTGGCCGGTGAATTATTTACTGATGATATAATACGTTATTTTAATAAACAAGCTCTCAGTCACGATGACGAGGTTGTAACCCCTGATTTACAGACTGCATTAAGCTCCTTTGGTGTTGATAATGATACACTTATCATTACCGTAGAGACCTATAGAAATATCTTGGTTACTGGAGACGGACAGGTCCAATTCCAGGAAGGGTTCTCCGCATATCCTACAACAATCTATTTATTGCCTAACGATCCTTTGGGAAGGGTGCTGGCAGTGGAGACCAGAGGTAGGAGCGAAGGCGAATTGACGTCTAGTTTAATAATCAATATGTTATGGGTTGACAATGAAGTACCTTTAGGAGGGACACCAGGGAGTTTTGTATTAGAGCTTGATAAAGATAGGCGCATCACAGCTTTTGAATTTGTAATATTTGACAGGATTATACCAAAAGGAGGTCTAAATCTGGAGCTGAGCGGACGTTTTTATGATCCAGAGGCAGGCGTAGATGTAAATCCATATAGTGGCGTAGCGTATGAATATAGAGTTGTCAATGGCGGATTAAGAAAGCATATTATATTCTCCACGCTTGACCAGGTTCTAGCAGAAAGATATGACTTTGTAGTTGCGCGTCCTGCCAGAGGATTCCTTGGTATAGCAACCCTAGGTCAAGAGACCATTTACTATAACCCAACGCTCCCATACCAGATACCTTTAAGAGCCATAACCAGTTTTGATAAGCAGGTTGCCTTAGATATCATGGATATCCCAAGAGTTGAAGGCACGCTCTGGGACGGTTCAAGAGGCGATCTTTTCAATATAGGTAGAGGAGAGTTTATTGTTATTGAAGATGGTGACGATATAATAAGAGTTGTTACCAAAGATAATTATATAATAACTTTCTCACTGGACGAACAGGGTCGACAGGTCACTGTTGTAAGGGCTATGGAAAGTGAAGGATTGAATGTAGCCACGCTTCACGAACAGGAGTCAACATTTATAGATGGAGATTTAATAAATAGAGAACGTCCTGATATCATGAGGCAGTGGTTGTCTGATAAGGCAGGCTGGACTATTGGCTTAGGTGTCTTTGGTGGCATAATAATCGTTACTATTGCAACAGGAACTATAATGCCGAAGATAGAGATAAGGGCCCGTAAGAGAAGAGAGACAAGAAAAGCACAAGAAACTACCCCGCCTGACGACTCTATAGAACCAGACGAAGATGAAATCCTAGAGCGAGACCTAGATGTTCTAAGAATAACAGCGATAGAGATGGCAATAGGTCACGATGCCTCCACTGGTTTTGACAGTTATGGTTTTGATGAAGAAGTTGTGAAACACGTAAAGAAAACACTTTTAATACCTCGCATAAAACAAGGATTAAGACGTGGAGATTCAATAGAAGAGATAGTCCAGGAATTTTTCAAACGCTATGAAGAAATCTGGTTGGATCCAGTTTTAGGAAGAGACTTAGATATAGATGTTACTGGCTTGGCAGCTATTGAAAATATGTATCTAAGGTTGCTTATTTATGCATCAGGTTCACACTTCTCAAATACATGCGAGACATTTCTACATTATTTATTCTATGCAAGCAAGGAACGCCTAGAAAAAGGAGAAGCAAAAAGTGACATTGGTTATTTTGTAAAAGAAGAAGTCAAGAGGTGGGTTGACGTCCTACTTATGAATGCCACAGCCTTTTCAGGAAGTCCAGCAGGAAAACGAGCAGGTAAAGAAGCAGGATTTGCAAAACGGCTTACCATTGACGATATAGCAGATTTCTTTAGAAGCCCGAGTTTTATTTCCTGGTATGAAGAAGAGGGGCGTGAAGAAGTCGACACATATCTTGCAACTGAACCTACAGATGCAGCAAAGGAATTATTAACAGGACATCTGAAGAAAACATATCACGATGTAAGTAAGGGATTCCTTGGATGGAAGGGATGGCTCGCTGTTTTTAGGAATTATTCCAAGATTTTTGCTGTTGTGTTATTTACTGCATTGGTGGCTTCTTTTACGCTCGTCATCTTTATACCTACCCTGACCTTTGGGTTCTGGATTACGTGCTTAGCTGTTATTGCTGGCACATATTTCCTCGCTCATAAAGGTGCTGGCCTAGCTATCAAAAAGTTACAAAAAGATACTGTTGGAGAATGGTCAGAAGATACAGTGTTCCCTGGCGCAGGAAGAAAGACCCCAGATGCTACAAGAGGTCGCAAGATAAGAGCTGCCTTTGTAATGGCTGTTACACTTACATTAAAATTTGTATGGAACGCTCTTATCTGGACATTTATAGGAGTTCCTTTAGCAACGGCGTTTTATTCAACCTTTTTGGTGGTAGGAGGAAATCTAGTACTTCTAGGACTTGTAGCAGTACCATTCATACTATTCTTCTTACTTGATATATTTGCCTTCTTCTATATAGCAGAAGGCGTTATAGGTTATTTAATTGGTAAATATCACGGCGTTGGAAAGATTAAAAGCTGGAGAGGAATAAGATCTAACTTTGGAAAAGCTGCTGGAGAATTCCAGAAGAAGATATTACCTCCTACAATCACAGGGAGAGACGGCAGACAGCGCACAATGACAGAAGACGAAAAGGAAATTGCGTGGGCAAAGGCATGGAACAGCATCATACATCAGTTCTATGAAGAAGATAGAATGTCAGAAGAAGAAAGGAATGCTTATAGTTACGGTATAATAATCGACCAAGATAACTATCTTGGCGGTGAAATTGTAGAGAAACCCGATTTATCTAAGGCCCCAGAGAATGAACGCGTTAGACGTAGACTACAACATTTTATGTCAACTCTTTTTATGGATATGGATCAGATGCCTACTTGGGATAAGATGTATCTATTTAGCGTTATCACGCCTTGTTACAAGGAAGTTATAATGTATCTATTTGACGATAAATCTCAAGGTGATCTAGAGGCCATTAATGAAGAATATAAGACTGGTTCAACATTCCTTACATACATAATAAGTAAGCATAAAACTGAATGGGAGAATTTTATTAACCGTATGGAAGTGGAGCAGGCATCTAGCCCTGAAGATATAGAAAAATTGAGAAACTTACGATACGGCGAAAAACTCGATGACAACATTTCTGATGACTTAAAATTGCAGGTTAGATTATGGGCTTCTTATCGCTACCAACCTCTTGCGCGTACTATTAGAGGAGTAATGAATTATAGAGAGATGTATAAATTCCAGGCACAAGTGAACTTCCCTACTATGGAAAGCTTAGAGCGTAGTGCAGAGGCGCAGGATGCTCACTGGCAAGGAAAAACATATGAAGAAATAATAGATGAAAAAGTAGATGGTAAGTTCGAATATATTGTAGGGCACCAACCTTATGGCGATTTAGCTGAAACAGATCAGCTTAGGATAGATATGAACCGCATGTTGAGAATATTCCCACACTTAAAAGTAGCTTATTTAGGAACAGAGGCAGGGGAAGACGGTCAGAGATCCTATTATGGGGCTTTGTTACAACTTAGAGGTGGAGTAATTACAGAAACAGCGAGAGTGCCTCTTAGTGGCCACTTTTTCTTTGGTCAGGGAAAACCAGTTAACCAAAATAACCTTATGAAGTTTGTAAGAGGTGAAATAGTCCAGTTCATGGATATGAACCAGGATATGTACTTAGAAGAAACATTCAAAGGCCCTTGTTTATCAGAAGAATTTAGAAAGAATCCTGATGTAGCTATAGTAGGCTTACCAGAGGATATTATTACTGATGAAATAACCCCTGTAGGGCGCATGCATGCCTTTGCAGATAGAAGCTTTAATACATTGGTTCAGAGGACACTTAATTGGATGGGGGTCCGTTTCCATTATGGTCATCCGGATTACCTGAGGGTAAATAGCGTTCGTCAATTAGGACTTATAATTCCGCCTTATGTCAATGAAGATATTTTCGGTGGATATAAAGCAACGCTTTATGGCGAGGTGGTTACAAACAAAGAAATCATGCAGGCAGGTAAAGCGCGAGAAGGAGATTATGCTGGGCATGTAGGAATTAGTCAAAAGTTTGCAGCAGGTGGTGTGGAGCAGGCCATGACCCGTTGGCTTGAAAGATTGAATACTTCGTCAGTTCTAGGTTTTTCAAGGGCGTTTATGCACTTTGTAGCTGCTTTAGGGTATTTCCTTAGAAAGCCTGTAGTTGCTCTTACAGTGACAGCTTATCTATTTACAGTGCTACTACTTGGTGTAAGCGGATTCGTGGCATTACCTTCTGAACTTTTATTTGGTATTTATGCGATCTTCATGTCCCAGGCTATTACATTCACAGGAGTCTTTGAGTTGATTCTAGAGCGAGGGGTATTTAAAGGAGTAAAGGACTTTTTAGTAATGTTCCCGAGTCTTTTACTTCAGTTCGGCTCTCTCTTATATACTTCATTCTTCCCTGGGGCTATACAGGCAACTTTGGGCGAAGCAGGATACGTAGCTACGGGTAGAGTACTTGCCCGTGAACATGAGTTACCATTTAATCCAGAAGGAGGCAAGGATGTTTATGGTGTAGTCAACAAAATACCAAGAGGTATTTCTTTTGCAGTTGCAGGAGCCATTATGTCAATAGCTGGTATTTATCTATGGCAGAGTGTGTCCATCATATGGTCTTTCTTCTTTATAGCAATGACATTTTCTGCGATTCTTGCTGGGTTTATAATGAATCCAGGATCTCTACCATGGAATATGAGCTTTGGGAAATGGATTGGTAACTATGTGAATGATACTAAAAATACAGGTATATACATCTTGAAAAAATTAATAGCTGGTGGAGGGGAATTAGCTAACGGCGAAAATAATGTAGGACGAAATAGATTTACCTTTATTTTAGCGACGGTAGCTGTAGTAGCTGCAGCTTTCTTAGCTCCAAGCGTAACAGTGCCTTTTGCAGTATTCTTTGCAGCCTTTACATTGATTACGCCGTTTAGGAATGTTGTCAATGTTTTGGTGACGGCTGTTATTTCTACAACTGTTATAGGTGTCGTGGGTATTGCATTCGGAGTGTTAGTGAACCTGCCGACGTGGCTGGGATTAAAGATTAGGGTAGGTATAGGCAAGATATTCAGAGGAAAACTTAATATTAATAAGATTATTGCTAATACAGGATGGCTGGCAGGCATTGGTGGAGGCACATTTGCCATAGTTAAATACGCTGCTCCTTTCTTACTCTTGTCTCTACCTGCATGGGCTGCTATTGCGATCTCCGTAGGGCTAGGAGTAATAGGCATCTGTTTCTTAAGCGGTTTATTTACAGCTGAACAAAAAACCGCTGAGTGGAAACTGGATATGTATGAAAGAAGAAAGAGCACCCCTACTGAATCTACCTATCCTGCTCGATTTGAGAGAATCGGTTATGAGGAACTTACTCCTGACATAGATGCAGTTGTAATAATAGACGGAGATAGTATAACATTTGAATATAAACCTGAGAGTCAAACAACCCTTGGCAAGGAAGAAGAAGAGATATTAATGCTCTCTTTAAGGAACTGGATAGCTACTTTAGACCATGCGCCACCTCAAGAGATACCAATATTTGTCTCCTATAATCTTGATCAGGTCGCAGAACATAAACCTGAAAGAATAGAGATTAATAGAGCTTTACTTAGAGCACCTCCTAGCAATAAAAAAGCACACCAGCTCTTTGTAGACGGTGTCATATGGCACGAAGGTTATCACCTTTTAAATCCAACCCAATCAGAACCAGAAGCTCAACAAGCTACATTAGAGTATTTTGACTCAAGACCGGATATAAGACAGGCTACTATAAATGTATTAAATGAAGCAAATCAGAATTTAATACATGGCCTTGAATGGCTCGGCATACTTAGACAGCACAGGGCAAGTAAGGATTCTAATATTTATAGATACGTAGAAATCCTAAGAGAAGCAGCAGATGAACTCGGCGATGAAAGAATAGACCGAATGGTCAGTGATTTTATAGAAAAGCTATTACAGGGTGAAGAAGTTTTAATAGGTCATACAGCAGGAGACCCTGTTATGCAGGTTAAGATTATCCTGGATGGAAAAGGAAGCATAAAGGATAAGAAGCTACAAATCCATTACCTCCTTCTGGATAATCTCGTAACAAAGAAGGGCTCCAAAGCATATGACACCTATAAAGAGATATTAAAGGCGCTCTTGATTAAAGAAAGCGGGCATTATGAAACTACTCTAACCGAGCTTAACAACTTAGCTCAGCTTAAGAGGGACTATATGAGTAACCCTCAGGACAGGGAAGCTGCAAAGAGATTAGCTTCTATGCAGATGTATTATGAAGAAGCGCAATATAGGTTACTTTATGAATATCTTACTAGTAAAGGTATAAATCCTGAGAGTTTGGATGAGATATTGGACGAGATAGAAAAACAGGATGCGTTCCTCGGAGATTTACTTAGAGGTCTCAGCACTTTAATGAGAAATGCTGAACAAAATACTTTACTTGCAGTGGCCAAAGACCTTTCTCAAGGTACAGGCTATATCGGAGATTCAATAAGATTAGCCCTTACTGATAAGGCATTTGAAGATGATATTGCGAGGCTTACAGATAGGACAGGTTTATATGTAGAAGTTAGTTCTACTAAAGGAAGAGAAACTACTACGATTGTGCTTGGTGCTTCTAATATAGCATCTTCTGAAATCTTCTCGCTCGCTCTTGCTAGGAACATATATTTAGACCTAGCTTCACAAAAAGACATAGAGGCAGTTCAGGGATTGGCTATTGCAGTATCAAGTGGTTATAAAGGTGAAGATCTTTTTAAGGAACAAGGTGGGTATATCTTCGGGATAGAACAAAACGGAAAGTACACTATAACAAGATTTGTACCATTTAGGGATATCAGTGTTTCAAGAGAAAATTATGTGGAGCCGAGTGAACAGGATATAAGAAAGGTAATGGCAGTTTACGCAAAAGACGGCATAAAGCTCATAGGGCTATATCACAATCATTCATTTGTGAAGCTTACTCAGGGACAGAGACCAGGCGCGAGCGGACAAGATCTTAACTTCTGTAATGTTATGAGAGAAATGGCTGTAGAGATAGCTGGGGACGAAAGTGTTGCAGAGGAATTAATAGGCCTTGTAATTGAGCCCAAGCTGAATGAAGCAAGATTTATGGAGCTTGCTTGGAATCCAGAAGATGCATTAAGGCTCTATAGAGTGCATATAGATGAGATTATGATTTATGCATATATGATGCACGATAATGTCCCAGTAATATTAGACCCGGTTGAATTCCATAAGACTATTTTCAGGATAGATAAGAAATTACACGAAGATAAGACGCTCACGCTGGCGTAATTAGGTTTAAGAAGGTATAATTCAATATAGAATTCCTTCTCCCCTTTAGGGAGAGGGAAAGGTGAAGGGCAAACGGACCAAAAGCTCTTTTTATTTTAGTTATTAAGAAAACGTTTTAATTAGGAGACCTTATGACAGGCAGTAAAAAAATATTGTTAATCAGGGCAATGAGTTTATTACTTTCAATAAGTATTGCATTTCCAGGCACTGCATGTTCCTTGCCTGAAAAACAGCTTGATGCTTTAAGGGTGCCAGTAGGCCCCCTAGAACTCAGAGAACGGCAGCAGGATGTTCAGAGGCGGCTTTTTCTCAAAAAATATAATCTTTCAAGATTTCTGACACAAGAAGAGGTTAGGGCATATCTTGCTACAGTTAGTGAAGTTGTGTCCATTGATAGCGGGATACCTATGCCCATAGCCAGGATTCAAGAGTTAATTGAACAAGGCAAGGCTTCTATAGCAGAGAAACATGACGGCACCAGGGAGGTTGTTATGATATCCTCTATAAACGCTCATTTAGAAGCTGATGAACAGACTGTTGGCGGCGTGACCTATATGGGAGAGGGTGATGAGAGTATAATACATATGTTTGACCCAGCGCCTGTATTTGATTTTACTTTTGCAAGAGCAATCAGAGACAGATACTTAGAAGGTACTCCTTTAAGCGATTCAGAAGGTAAACTCGCAGCCGCAGTATATAGAGTAAGACAGCTTCTTGGAGAAGAAGGAGCTGAAGGAGAAAAGTCCATACAAGAGCTTATAGAAATGGTAGATGAAGGGAACGTGTTTGCGCTCGTGGCGCTTGAGGTAAAAGGCGCACTCTTCAGTATTATGAAGACTCTAGAGGAAAGAGGCTATCGTTTAAAGATAAATAGGCTCGCTAAATTGTTAGGGTTGAGATATTTTTATGAAATATACGACGATACATTAATTTCATATGGTCAACCAGGAGATTATGGTCCTGCAGGTTTTAAACAAATAGAAATAAACGAAGATGAAGTTGTAGAGCGCTTGGAAAGAGGATTCAAAGTATATGCAATTGATGTCTTTGGAGGACATGTTGATATAGAAAAAATAGAAATAAAACCTCCACAATTTGGGCATTCTGAAAAAGTTGCAGATGCGTATACTGTCATACAGGCAGAAAGTCATGATGAGGCCTATGATTTGGTAATGGAAGGGCTGTTAGGAGAAGATTCTGTGGTTAATGTTGAGACAGCTATTGGGATATTACAAGTATTGTCCAACCATTACGGCTTAGATACAAAAAGAGGACAAGAAATTGCAGCAATATTACCGATAGTAATAAAACATCAAGAGACCACTGACCAGACTCAGATGAAGAAAGAATTGGGGCAGGTGATGAGTAAACCAGAGGCAACAGAAGTTGCACGTACAGCATCGTTACAAGATATAGCCAGAGATTTATTGGAACAAGGTTCTGTAACAATAACTGCTGAAGATGGAAAACAGTTTACATTTAGATTAAAAATTATTCGTGATTGGTATATTGTTACAACAGACGGAGGATATTTTGATTTTAGGTTGGGTGTTGCAGACTACGGATACATGCGTCAGGCAACAGATAGCTTTGCTATAGAAGTCTATAACCCTGATTATAAAGGCCTTGGGAGAGCACTAGTTTCGTTAGCCCTTTTTATATCAAAAGAAAAGGGTAGAACTTCTTTCGCCGCAAGAAGTTCTACGGCAGATTCATTCTGGATTGGTCTAGGTTTTAGAAAATCCGGCAGTAAAGATTTTATATTTAATCTTGGAAATAGCCCGATCCCCCCAATTAAAATAGTAAGAAAAGGCTCTTATCGTACAATCCCTAGGTCTATTTTATTCGAGAAGGCTTTGAAGTCACCACCTTATTATCATGACTGGCAGAAAAAGGAAGCGGGGAGGGAGAATAAGGCAATAGTTGAAGATGCTATGTCTATTATAGCGCAAAATCCTGGCTCAAGATTACTATATTTAACAGAGGGTTTAACTGATTTAGTTAGAGTCGAGTCTTCTTTTAGTGGAACAGTTTTATTCGAGGATAGCGTAAGATATACGGCTGATGAACCCAGTCGAGCGATTGGAGAGAACAATGAAAAGTTATCTGCAATAGGAAGGGAAGCAGAAAGGGTCCAAGCTGAGAATGAAGGGGCGCTTATCATATCAAGATCAGTCGAATACGATTCTTTTAGTTCTTCACCGGACAATGACTTGCTAGTTAAAGTATTAGTTATAAGAGAAGATAAGCCTAGAAAGGTTGAGCGCGTTGAAGCAGCCTCAGATTTTTCTGTCAATCTGAACGAGTTAAAACAAACAGTAGTATTATTCTCAGGCGATGGAATCATGTCCAACCCTGATGGTTTTATACAAGCGTTAAATGCTCTAGATGAAAACAATACCGCTGTAGTTCTAACAGACTTAAAACAAGAGCTTAGAGAGTTCTGTAGACGCAATAAAATAGATAGGACTAGATTTTTAGTTAGGACCCCTGCTGAAATAGGATTATCTGGATTTGATTTGGACCAGGTCATGTCCTTGGTAGTAGGCATAGATAACCTTAGATGCGTCCCGCTCACAGATTCTCTCTGCAATACCTATGAGGCACTTAAGACAGCCAGGGATCAGGTTTAGCTATTTAGCAAGCAGGTCACATGCTTAAAATGTGACTTACTTGCTTGTTATTTTACTTTATAAGAAAACGTTTTCCTAACTTGACAAAACTTTACAAATCAGTCAATGACAGAAGTGTCGAGTTAGGATATAAAAAATCTTAAAAAAACCTTTTAAAACTTGACAAATTATGGTATTATGGTATTATTATTGGAATAATAAAATTGCAGAAGGAGGTGAAAAGTGAAGAGGGCCAGCTTTTCAGAGAAGAGACGATTCAGAAGGATGGGTTTGTCTTTTCCTATGACGCTCAAATACGCTTCGGGTGATGTACAAGAGGGTGTCACGACAAATGTTTGCTTTAATGGCGCATATGTCACGGATATAGATACTAATAATATAAGGCCTACAGATAGTATAAATATATCACTAAGAGTACCGAAGGATGACGCAAGGGATTTCCCGTTTTCTCGGCTCATAGGAAAGGCAAGAGTAGTAAGGGTCGAGAAGGATGCGCTTGCGCTTGAGTTTAGTGATGACATATCTCGGCTTTGTGTCGCCAATTGATGAATATTAGAAAAAATGGAAGGATGGAATAGGGATGAATTGTCTTTATAAGAGGAAAATTTATCTTTTTTTTATGCTCTCTTCGTTCATTGTTTTTTTAAGTATTTCTTTAATAAGTTGCTCTCCTCAAGAAAAAACTCCTGACACAGAAACTATTACGGCCTGGCACTGGATGAGTGACAGGGAAGGCGCTTTTTTAGAGCTTGCCAAAAAATATGAAAGCGAAACAGGAGTCAAGATAAATTTAGAACTTTATGCCCCTTCTGACGCCTACACGCAGAAGATAAGGGCAGCTGCCCAAACCAATACCCTACCTGATATATTCGGAATCCTTGGAGAAAAAAGAGATTTTGCGAGTTTTACAAACGCCGGACACGTTTATGATCTTACAGAAGATATGAATAAAGACGGCGAGAGCTGGAAAAAGATGCTCTTTGATAAAGCCCTTGCTGTAAATGAATTTGGCGAAGGGAACAGCTTTAATGTCAAGCCGGGGATATACGGAGTGCCTATAGATGTTACGAATATCCAGATGCTTTACAACAAGGATTTACTGGAAAAGGCCGGGTGGGATCCTAATGACCCTCCTCGGACATGGGACAGGTTTTTAGAGCTTAACAGGCTTCTTTCTCAAAAAGGTATCCAGGGGCTTGTGAGCGGCTGGGGAGAAATCTGGATGATAGAGTGTATAGCTTCTAACTATGCCTTTAATATCATGGGCGAAGATAAAGTGCTGGATACTATACGCGGAGCAGTGCCCTATACAGACCCTGACTGGATAAAGGTGTTTGACCTGTTTCGCCAGATGAAAGAGGAAAATCTGCTCGCAAGCGGTATCGTAACAATGGTAAACAAAACCGCAGAGCAGCTTTTTGCAAATGGCCGAGCTGCACTTGCGTTTAACGGCTCCTGGTGCGTTAATGTCTATAAAGGCATGAACCCTGATTTAAATTACGGGGCGATGCTGCCTCCTGCAGCTTCAAGCATGTTTCCCATGAGGATTTGGGGAGGGGCTGGCTCCAGCTTTATGGTGAATAACAGGTCGTTGAATATCGAAAAGGCAGTTGAGTTTTTAAAATGGATTACAGATACTGAGCAGCAGGTTTTTCTGGCTGAAGAGACCAGGAACCTCCCTTCCAATAGGCATAGTCTAAAGAATATATCATCGGTCCTTTCACAGTTTGCAGATGATATGGATAATACCACTCACCCGGGCGTATGGGGGGTGTCGGAGTTCCCGCTAGTAATAGAAAGATTTGATAAAGGCATACAGTCCATAATAATAGGCGAGAAAACGCCTGAAGAGTTGGCTATAGAGATCCAGAAAGTAAAAGAGAGAGAGATGGAAAAAGCAGAGCGCTTTAGGAAGCTAAGGGAAGCTAAATAGCCAAGGCGAAGAGCAAAAAAGGCGGTTTAAAGAGGTTTTATGCGGAATAAGTCTACTATTGAAAATTATTTATTCGTATTGCCTGCCGTAATAATATTCTCTATATTCTACATCTACCCATTCTATAAAGTTTTTACGCTTTCTCTTTGCCAGTGGGACGGCATAGCTAATTTTAATTTTACAGAGAATTTCATAGGCTTAAGAAATTTTAAAGAACTCCTGTTTCAGGATGACACCTGGTGGCAGGCAATGACTCAGGCAGGCTATATTACGTTGATAGCCCTTACATTTCAGAATGCTCTTGCGTTGGCATTAGCGTGGGCGTGCGACAGGGATATAAAAGGCGGAAAAATCTACAGGGTGATATTTTATCTGCCGCCTGTTTTGTCTGAGGTGGTCGTGGGCCTTGTCTGGAGGTGGATATACGACGGAAATTATGGACTTTTGAATTACTGGCTTAACAATCTGGGATTGTCACATTTGGTGAGGGATTGGCTTTCAGACCCGCATACTGCGCTCATATCCGTTGCAGTAATACACTGCTGGAAAGGGTTTGGCTGGGGATTTATTATATTTTTAGCAGGGCTTCAGACCATACCGAGGCAGCTCTATGAGGCTGCTCGGGTGGACGGGGCAAATTCGTGGCAGACATTCAAGAAGATTACTATGCCTTTAATGGTGCCTGTGTTTATACTGGTATCGATCTTGACTATACTCGGCACAATGCAGGTCTTTGTCTTGATACTTTCTATGACAGGCGGCGGTCCTGGGTATCATACAGAGGTGCCTGTAACGCGGATACTGGCTTCAATGGTAGGGTCTTCGAGGTTCGGGTACGCGTGCAGCCAGGGTATTATATTCGGGGCAATACTTTTAACTATTTCGTTTATTCAGATTCGTTTGTCAAAACACATGCATAAGGCATAGCATTATGCATGATAGATGAGAATTTGCAGTAAAAGATTAAGAAATAGGGCAGTCGCCTCGGGCTAACTTGACAGTTTTGTCGTTGACTGATTTGTCAAGTTAGCAGCAAGGAGATATTAAATGACAGAAGGCACAAGATATAAAATCAAATATTTTTTTAAGAATCTGGCGATACATGTCTTTTTGATTTCTGTAGCATTGACATGTATTTTTCCGTTATTATGGATGGTAGGCTCTGCCCTTAAGACTCAACAGGCTGTATTTTCAGACATGAGCATCATCCCGAAGCATCCTGTGTGGAGCAATTTTTATTATGCCTGGACAAAGGGCGGTTTCGGCATGTATTTTATCAATAGCGTAATCTACACCGTAACAGTCGTCTTTGGCATAGTGATTGTCTCTTCTCTCGCTGCCTTTGCGTTTTCGCGCCTTAAATTTCCAGGAAAAAACGTTATATTTTACATGTTTCTCGGAGCTATGATGATACCTCTTCCGGGAAGCTTTGTGCCATTGTATGTATTGATGACAAAACTACACCTTGTAAATACAAGGATAGGTTATATATTGTGCATGATAAATGTAGGGCTTTCTTTTAGCATATATCTATTGAAGACGTTTTTCGACAAGATGCCTCTTGTACTTGAGGACGCGGCCCGTATAGACGGCTGCTCAAAGCTCGGCATCTGGTGGAACGTG
>JBHPFI010000012.1:0-38602 GCA_042572045.1 Candidatus Omnitrophota bacterium | reverse complement strand
TAATTCCTGATAACTGTAATGCAGATTCAAAACTATTAAAATTGCAATTAATAAAATCGATAAAAAATCGTTTGATCTTTTGCTAATTACTTTTGCATGTGAAGTTAAGCTTTTACTTATATATTTTATGCAAATAAAGAAGCTTATTATAAGAAAGGGGCTAAAGACTAGACTTTGTCGTACCGGGCCAATAGGATAGAGACCAGCAAAATACAATATGATGCATGTTATCATTGTAAAAATAAACACTGCCAATGGAACAGCTTGTAAATGTCTTTTTTCCCTTATTAATCTAATCAAAATGAAAAAATATACAAAAATTAGACCTAAAGACAAAAGGGATACCAAAAACGGCATATTATGTTCATAATCAAAATCTGGCATAGCAGGATAAATCCCTGGCACAGCAAACAACTGCCATGAAATTGTTTGAGCCAAGAGTGAGAAAAAATACTTTGACGATTGTAAGAAATTACTTCCTGCTTCCAACCTTCCAAATATAGAGATATAGGGGAGCGAGGTTCCGATATCCCATTGATAAATCAATTGCTGGAAAATAATATAGCTCACAGTAATCAATGTAGGTATTAAAAATATCAGTATATTCCTTACTTTCTTTGCCAATGATTGTTTTTTATTTAGCATTATAATAATTATTGTGATTACAAATAAAAAGGGCAACAAGATCCAAAAACCATAATGAGAAAAAAGCCCTAAAGAAATTACAAAGGCCAAACCTATATGATCTATAGTCTTCGACGCATTATTTTTAATAAGCCTAAGAATAAAATATAAAGTTAACGTGGAGCAAAAGATTAGAAAAGAATAAACCCGTAAGTCTCTTGAATAATGTATCCAAACAAAGCAAGAACTGCAAAAAGCCGTAATAACCAATGACCATAGTCTATTAAAATTAACGACTCTAGCAATTAAATATATTAACGGCAAAACAGCTATGCCAAATAGACACGGCAACAACCTAAGCCAAGCAATAGAATTATCGATTCTCGACCAATAATGTAAAAGTACACTAAAAAGTGGCGGATCTAAATTATCTCTTATGTTTGCTTTTAATACATCTTCGATCTTTCCTCTTGGCAAAAAATGCATTGAATAAGCACGATTACCTTTTGCTACCCAAAACTGAATTCCCTCATCTGCAGACAAATCAGTACCATCAAGCTTAGCCAGTCTAAAAATAACACCCAAACCAATAATACATATTAAAATATATGTTATTATTTTCATTTTAGATTGATGTAAAACTATCAAAATTATTGATTTAATGGCCTATAATTTCTCCTGAGTGGGCATCAATATCTATCCTCAGAAGAATACTTTCTCCTGTTTCTGCATTTTTTATCAACTTTAGATGATAGGTGTAACCTCTACTGCCTGAATCATTTTTTACTAAATTCGCCATAAAGGCGACTCCTTGTGTTTCCCCTTCAGCAATCTTAACTGCATTGGACAATCCAATAGCTGGGTTCTGTAAAGAATCTATGATTTCTTCAAAGTTAGATAACAATTGTATTTTAGGAAATCTAACGGAACTAAATAGAATATTAGATTTTGTTAAAGTAGCAATAACTGTAAGGTTCATTAAAATAATCAAAATAGATAACAAAAACAATATCTTTTTATTCATTTTTAAGGTATTTAATTGCCTATTGCCTTTTACTTAATTCTATAAACGATTATGCTATCTTTATCGTCCACGTCTACAGGTTTATCTAAGAGGCCTCTGAGGAACTGGTGCGTCTTCTCGCTCACATCTTTACTATAGAACAGCTTATCATGAACTATAATATACTTAAAGTCATATCTTTTCAATTCATCGAGACTTTGTCTCAAATCTGTAATAGGTGGTGAAAATTCCTCATCCTTTAGTATTGGTGCTCCTACCTGGATTCTATTTAAATAAGAAATGTACTTTAGAAAAGTATTATTTCTTATGTCTTCAAAAGGAGGCTTAAAAGACATCGTCTGCATGACCCCCTTCCTGTGTATCGCCTGCATATAAAAACCCTTTCCCCTCATAAAGTATCGATGGAAAAGCGGTAGTTCGATTATACCAAATCCTCCTTTCTCTTTAGACAATTTAGTATAGTACTTGTATGGCCTCGCGTCAATTGATGGAATTGGATAAAGAGTAGGCGAAAAAACTATGTATTCAAAAAGTATTGCCCCGGAAACAAATATTCCAACCAAAAAATGAAACTTATCTTTAAATTGTTTAATAATTTCACATATAGCAAAGCCTGATAGAACAGATAGAGAAAAGATAGTTATTATTGTAAAGCGATGAGGGTTTCCCATTGTCCAGAAAAATGGAACATATTTAAAGAATAACAAATAGGGCAACGGGATGAAATGACCAAAGAGAAACAATCGCTGCTTATTAAAATAAAGATATGGGCCTAAAGAAAAAATAAAAAACAATACTGCAAGAAAAACCCAGGGTTTTGTTTGCTTCTTTCTCTCTCTTAATAAGCCTCCTATTAAAGAAAGAAAAATAACAATATAACCAAGATAGGTTACCAGAATAACATCGCGAGAGTACGTTAGGTCAAATTGTTTGATACCAAATGGCGATATCCGAAAATACTGCAGAACATCTGGGTAGGAGAATTTATCTATTTCCTCAAGCGTATCTTCTGGTGTCGATTCACTAGTAAATACAACCTTATTTGGCGCCTTTAGAAAATTTTGAAATTTCCAGATTAATGGAGATATCAATAGGCTGGCTAAGAGAAAAAATAAGATAAACTTTTTTACCACTTTAATAATATATTTTCCTCTCTGAGATAAAATACGAAAAATAAAAAAAATAGCTGCGACCATGCCAACCATTAGACCATAATACAAAGAAAAACAAGTGGTCAAGACCAGAAATATTGCGGCCATAATAGTATTTTTATATCCCTCTTCTTTAAATGATTTAAATAAAAATAGAACCGTTAAAGGAATCATGCCGGCACTGAATAATTCATCTACACCATTATAGATAGAGACAATGAAAAATGGAGAATATCCATAAATAATTCCTGAGATAAAAGCAGCTATTTTGTTATTTATCAAATTCTTAACTAATAAATACATACCGAACGCGCTTAAAGTAATTTGTAAGATAATAATTACATTATAACTCGCTACAGCATTAAAAATTGTCTGTAAAAGACTATTTACTAGTGGGTTAAATAGATTAAGTGGGTAGAACGCGCCTCCAATGGGATATCTAAGGGCGGTTATTTGGAAAAAATCCAAACCTTCGTGAATGGCAGTATTCATCCAAGAATAGATCCAAAGGGCATGCCAAGAATCCCCATATTTATTGCCAATTATATAACTATTGATGTGAAAAATTACAGGGAAAGTGATTATAACTGTTAAAAGAAAATATATTATCAGTGCACCTAGTGTGCCACATTTCAAAAAATTTTCTCTTGCAAAAGTATTCGGTTGAGACATATAAAACTCCGTCAAGAATAATGGGATTAATCGTGATTCAATAATATTTCATCAGATAAAATAGAATATTTATTAATCTTTTCAAATAAATATACTTTTATAGCACCACCAATATGTCGCTTATAATATGATAAACTATAAGATTCACTATTAAACATTTTCTTAATTGGCTCTGCACGCTCTTCATTAAGATATAGTATAATCCAAACCCTATTATAGCCCTCTATAGTTGAACCTATTTTCTCCATATCTATATACACCTTATCAATATCAATTTTAGGAAATTCTTTTTTGTTCAAATCGGTTCTTTTGGAATAATAATCGAAACCGTATTTTTGACAATAATCTGGATAAAACAACAATATATCTTCTTTTTTAGCCTTTATATCTATATAATTTGTAGCCTCTCTCCAATCTTGCCCTTTAATAAATTCGGTATAATATGCCTTAATATTCCCTAAGGAAAAAGCGATGATTAAAATAATTATAACTGACTTAATGAACTTATTATTTATATTTTCTATACCTTTCGCTACCAAGATATAAAAAGCTAACGAAGCTGCAATTGTATATCTAGTACTATAGATGCTTAAAAATTGAAATTTGGAAATTATAAATGGCAAAATAATAGGGGTCAGTAGCCACACAAATAATAGGTAGATTCTGTAGGTATTTGATAAGCTTATGCTTCCAGAACAGCTTCCAGTAAATTTTAAAGAATCTACCCTATTAATTCTGCCTTTTTCCTTATATGTTATCATTGAAAACAAGCACAATATCAAAAAAATAGGGGCAATATAGAAGGAACCTGAATATACCAAAAAAGAGTCGCTTATTGAGTTTATTGTAGGTACAGCTCTCCAATTATAGCCTATGTTTATGTTCCAAAAAGTTGTGCTTATGAAAGCGTTAATCCACGGCATATATAGAATAATTAATATTCCTTGAAATAAAAGCCACATTCTAAAATTAAGTTTACACTTTCTTCTTGACAATAAAGATAGTGTAAAAATATAAACATTTTGGGCTAATATTATAAATATACCAAAATAATGCGTATATATTAAAAAGGTACTGAAGATAATATAGCCGATTGAAACTTTAAAACTTACCTTCTCTATGAGTCTTATAAAAAAATAAATGGACAGGAGAGCTAATAATGTCATTAAACTATAACTTCTGACTTCTTGAGAATAGTGAATATGAAATCGGGATAATGCTAACAGCAAACAACTTAATATACCTATATTTTTATTAAAAATCAAACTAGCTACTTTATAAATCATAAATAGCGCAAAGAAACTATATATAACGGAAAGGAACCTGGTAGAAAATTCAGAATCTCCAAATAAATTAATCCAGTAATGCAAAATGATATAATGTAGAGGGGGATGTTCGCTATCATTTGCAACCTGTTTAATTATCTGGTGGAATAAATTTAAATTAGCCGTCATAATCGAATTCCCTTCATCTAACCATATACTTTCATCACCTAAGTCATAAATCCTAAGAAATAAACCTAAGGTTAAAATTACCAATAGTATTATTGATCTATTTTTAGTTGATCTCATTAACCCAATGCTATATTTTAGCACTTACTGTCCTCAAAAGTATCAATTACGGTTGTAGCATCCTAATCTGTCCCAAATTCTTATGGCTATTAAATCCATCAACATCAAAAGACCATTTTTAAAAAATACAATTGTATTATTATTCTTAGAATGGGTCCAGACTATAGGAACTTCTTTAATTCTATAGCCCAATTTTTTAGCTATATACAATATCTCAACATCAAAGCAAAATCTACTCAACCTCTGTATGGAAAAAATTTCCTTAGCTGCATATTTACTAAAAGCCTTAAAGCCACACTGAGTATCGGAAACCTTAGTTGGAATTATAAGCTCAGAGAAGAAATTAAAAATACGTCCGGTTAATCTCCTATAAAAGGGCTGAGGGATTAAAATCTTGGATTTGGGCAAAGTCCTGGAACTAATAACAATTTTACACCCTTGTTTAAGGAAAATTAGTAACTTATCTATCTCGTTAAAGAATATGGGAAAATCGGCATCTAAAAAAAAGATGTATTCCCCTTTGGCCTGAAGCATTCCCCGTCGCACTGAATAGCCTTTGCCAAAATTCTTTTCATTTTTTAACACAATCATATTGTTATGCAGATTTTTATATTTCCGGACTATTTCAAAACTTCTGTCTCTACTTCCATCGTCTATAAGTATTATCTCAAACTGATATCCTGTATTATGAAAAAAATCTAAGGCACTATCCAGCGTTTTTCTAATTCTCCTCTCTTCGTTAAAAAAAAGGGATGACTAAGGACAGATGGATACTATTCTGATTGCTTTCCATTCTCCCCACCTGAGGTTTCTTTGCTCGATTTATTATCTTAATAATTTTCTTTGAGTATGTCTAATTTTACCGGTCAAGAAATCTATTCACAATGATAATATTGTCTATTCTATTTTTTAAATTTTATTACAAAACTACAGTATAAAAGTTTGGCAAAATATAAAATATTTTGGAAAAAATTTACAAAATAACTTATAAACTTTAAAGGCCAAGGATCATAATATATTGGCAACAATAAATCGGCATCCTGTTTAATAATTCCTTTTTCTATCGCGAGCTTACGCAAGAAGGTATTTGGATAAATCCTCATATTAGTAATATGAAATCTAAAACGCATCGTTAAAATAGACGGAATGATCAATTTTAGAATATTAATTATTGATTTTAAATTATCGCCGGGGGCATTAAACATAAAGGCACCGTCAAAATTGGCACTTTTATTTTCTCTAAATAAAGTGTACGCCTTATTAACTTCTGGAAAAGTAAATACTTTGTTGAGGTTGCGTAATGCATTAGTAGATGCCCCATCAGTTCCCAGCATGAAAAGATTACACCCTGATTCTTTGGCTAATAAAATAAAATCACGGTCAATAAACTTTTCGTTAAAAAAGGCCCTCCAACCAATCTTAATATTCCTCTTTAGCATTTCTTTACATATTGTTTCAGCATGTTCTTTTGGAAAATTAAATACTGAATCTACAAAGAAAATCTTTTTAATGCCTTTTGAGCTAAGCCATTCTAGTTCGTCTACTACCTTATAAGGATCCCTCAATCTAATAGACTTGCCATTCAAAAATGGATATGTGCAATATATGCATCCAAAAACGCATCCACGTTTTGTTTGAACGCCCATTTGGTCATTGAACGTTCCATAATTGTCCACATTTAAAAAATCTCTACGCAAAGACGGCAAATTATCAAAGCTTAATGTCTGTCTTTCGCCAGAGAAAAAAACTCTTCCTCTGTTTCTATAAAAAATACCTTTTGTCTTCGAAGGAAATGAAAGGTTATTCAATAACTCAATGCTAGTTTCTTCGCCTTCCAAATATATTCCAAAATCAATCTCTGGTATGTCGTTCATAATTTTTGCAGGGAACAAGGAAAAGCCTGATCCGCCAACTATTATCGTTGATATTTTAGCCATTTTCTTTACTGATTTTATATATGATACGGTATCTTTCATATAAGAAGACTTCTCATAGCTGTTTGCAGTATCTATGCAGGTTACAGAAACCCCAACAATATCAGGTTTAAATTCTTCCAAAATATTCCCAATATCTTTTATTGGTTCTTTGGATAGATAAGAATCAAATATTCTTACGTTATGATTGTCATTATATAAGGCAGTAGCTACGTAACATAAACCCAAAGGAAAAATCGAAAATCTTTTTCGTTTCAATGTTGTAGTAGATAACAATATTTTCATAAATTTAAAACTTCACAAATTACTCTAATAAATTTTATATACGGTTATATTGCCTTCGTAATCTCGTGATGTATCCAAAAAATTTCTCAAAAATTGATGAGTTTTTTCATATATATCTTTGTCGTCGATAAAATTATTATGTACTACAATATATTTAAACTTAAGGGACTCTAGTTCTTTTAATGCCTGTCTAAAATCCGAAATATACGGAGGCTTTAAAAATGAAACTTTCTTCTTTGCATTCCAGAATAAATCTCTTAAATAGAAAAGAAATGGATTATTTTTAAATAATTTTTTCATTTCGAATAAATAGAAACTATAAGGAATTTTTTTCTGGTGGACTGTTTGAAAATATAAATATTTCCTTAGGGACATAAAATTTCCTACTGGTAAGTCTATTATCCCAAAATTGTCACTCTCTTTAGCTAATCCGTAGTACCAACTTGGGATCGATGAGGGATATGACGGAATGGGGTATTTAGCTGGGGATAAAAAGAGAAATTCAAAAATAATAGCACTTACAATTAGAATAACTATTTTAAGTTTATTTTTATCCTTAAGTTCACTATAGATTCTACAGAAACCGTATCCTGCAAGAGCAGAAAGCGAAAGCATAACCATAATGTTAAAACGATGGGCTGTTTTCATCTGATAAAAAAATGGGATATATTTATACATAAAGAAATAAGGTAGTGGTATTCGCCTCCCTAAAATAATTATAAATCTGCCATTCATATATAAATATGGACCCAACGATAAAATAAAAAATAAAAATAATGAAAAAAGCCAGAATCGTTTTTCTTTTGTTTTCATTAAACTGCCTAAAAATGCCAATAAAAGCACAAGATACCCGACATAAACTACAGTGATAAAATCCCCTGATGGTCCTCTCGTTTCCTTAAAATCTGGGGAATAAAATTTACCGGGATGAAAATAACAAGCCAAATCTACTTTTCCAGCTTCAAGTAATTCATTGCGAAATGAGCTACGATCTCCTCTAAACTCTAAAGTCTCGGAAGAGGCCATGCTTTTTTGAAAATAATGTGCAAAGGGATATATCATTAAAATAAATAATAGCATTACTAGTGTAAGTCGGGATACAAATTTCTTATTAAAGATTAACCTGACCTTTGTTATCATTGTAGGATCTTTTTCGGCAAAGGAAAATGAATAAAATAGAATAAATAGGCCTAGAAAAATACAAATATACATTCCATAATACCAACACGAAAAAGTAACCAAAAAGAAAAATAATGCTGTTATAATTATATTCCTTTTCTTATTTTCTCTTAATAACTTATATAAATAGAGAACGCTTAATGGAATCCAGCCAATATTCACTACCTCAGACCAACTATTATTAATCGAGCTAAGCATATAAGGAGAACATCCGTAGATAATGCCGGAGATAAATCCAGCGACTTTACTGCTGGTTAAATATCTTGCCAAAAGATACATAGAGAATTGGCCTAAGACCACATTGAAAATAATAATAATATTATAACTCGTGGCTAAATCAGATATTACCTGAAAAGGAATTGACAATAATGCATTCAATGGATCGAGAATATATAGACTTTGCCCATAGGGATAGTATATTAAATCTGTATGATGTATATAGGGCATTGGAAATTTATGTGCTTCAAAAATTGCCCTTTTAAACCACCAAAAATTCCAAAGCTGTCCACCAGGCGCTATGCCTATAATATGATTCTTGAAATTAAAAATTATGGGATATGTTACAATAAAGGACACGATAATATAAATCAACAGAACATAAAACGTATTAAACTCTTTTAGTTGTTTCTTTGAGAATAATTTCAAATTAAATAATTCCATCTAAATGTCCTCTTAAAAAAGATACATTAATAATCTTATAGCTTTTAGATATTTTTTTATATCATATAAACTGCGTATCTCTCTTAAATGCCGCCATATAATTACGGGACGCAAATAAAATGTCCTATAGAATTTCTTCTGCATCTTGGCTAAATATCCTTGCCTCAACCCATGTGGAAGGAAAGCTGGCTCCCAGAATGAAAATCTTGACAAACTACCATCTACCAAAACGCCATAATCTTTATATATTTTATATTGATAAGTATCAGGAAGAGGCGTATTTAATTGTACAGTTATATCTTTTAGCGGCAAAGATTTAGCAAAATCAATTGTTTCCTCAATTGTTTCCTTTGTATCAATCAAATGCCCAAGTATAAAAAATGCCTTTGGTTGAAGTCTCAGTTCATTTGCCCAAAAAACAGCATCTTTGATCTGGTTTTTAGTGATATCCTTCTTTATAAATTTTAATACTTCTTCACTTCCAGTCTCTATTCCTATCCTTACACGCCAGCATCCTGTTTCTTTCATCTTTCTAAGGAGTTGTTTATTTATAGTATTAGCCCGTATTGTACAAGTCCAACTTACTTTTCTATGTAGCCCTTTCTTTTGTATAGCACTTGTAAGTTTTTCTATTTTCTTTGTGTCTATTCCAAACATAGAGTCAACAAAGGCAATATCTTTTGCGCCAAAGTTATTGTTCAAATACTCCATCTCAGAAACTATATACTCAGGACTAAATGTCCTATAGCCCTGCCCAAATATACTCTTATCGCAAAAGATACATCTGTAAGGACACCCTCTACTGGTAATCATGCTTAATTTAGGTCTTTGCCGCTCATCATTTGGCTGGGGAATATACAACTCTAATGGGACCAAGTGCCTGGCAGGAAAAGGTAACATATCTAAATTCTTTATATATTCTCTTGGCTTAGTAAAAAATATCTCGGAATTATGGCAAAAAGCAATCCCATCAATTTCTCTTAAATCTTTCTTTTTTTCCAAGGCGTCTATAACTTCGACTAAAGTTATTTCCCCTTCTCCAAGAATGCCTATATCAAAACATTTCAATAAAAGGACCTTGTTGGGGTTGGCTGTAACATGAGGCCCTCCGATTACTATAGGTAACCTTAATTCTCTCTTTATAGTTTTAGCAAGCTCTACAGTGACATGGAAAGCATTAGTCAAAGATGTTATGCCGATAAGATCGGCTTTAAAACTTTTGATACGTTTTATAATCGCAGGGAAATCTAAATTTTCTACAGCCGCATCTATTATTTTGACAAAAACACCTTTTTCCTCTAAAACCCCTGCTAAATAACAAAGCCCTAAGGGAGGTGAATTATAAAAAAGATTGTTGATGATCGGCTTCAACTTCTGCCTCATCTCTAGATATTTAACGGGTGGATTTATAAGCACGATCTTCATTGTCGTCCTTTTAATTTCAAATCTGTGTGGTTGTTAATTCCGCTGATACACTATTCCATATCTTACAATACGTACACTTAGACGTGCACTTATTTGTCAGTTGCCAACGAATAGCCAAGGGAAAACTCTTCGTCTACAACATGCAGATTCTCTTCAAATATTTTATGATTAAATGGACAATGAACCAGAGCTATTTTCATTAAGATTATTTTACCTTCCGCGGCTATTTTATCGAATCGTATATACGACTATATTGTCTTCATATTTATTTGGTTTACCTAAAAACTTTTTTAAGAATTGGTGAACATCTTCACTTGAGTCCTCATTAAGGAGATTATTATGAACTATAATATATCTGAAATCATAACCCTTTAATTCATTTAAACCATGCTCTAAATCTATATCGGAGAAAGAAACTGCTGTTGGTAAAGCATCTTCTAAATACGCAAGATACTTAGCAAAGCTATTTGTTTTGGTAATGTATGGCAATGGGCTGCTTGTACCCGATATACCATACACAACTCTTTTGCCGTGGATTGACTGTGCATAGGAACCTTTCCCCTTAGAGAAATACCAATGTTTTATTGGCACCTCTATTATCGCAAATTCTCCCTTTTCCTTAGCCAGTTTATAATAGTAATTAGAAACATCTGTAGAATTTATGGGGAGGGGATAAGGCAAAGGAGAAAAAACAAGATATTCAGAGACAATCAGGAAAGAGATAAAAACACTCATAACATGTTGATGGCCTCTCTTCAATTTTCGAAGAGCTTCGGATAGTCCAAATCCTACAACAACAGAAAGACAGAGAAAAACCATAATCATAAAACGACTAGGAGACGTCATTAACCAAAAAAAAGGAACAAATTTGAAAAATACCAAATAAGGTAGAGGTATTTTATGTCCAGAAATCATCATTGGTTCTCTTCCACTTAAATGTAAATATGGTCCTAAAGAGAGAATAAAAAAGAATACCGCTGTAGAGATCCAAAATCCAGCCTGCTTCCTTTTCTCTTTTGAAGAATAGCCAAGGAGTGTTAAAAAAAGTACAAGATAACCAATATAGACTCCATGGATATAAAACGAGCTTAAGGAAAAAGGTGTTATTTTCAATAACCTTGTAATTCTCTGTGATTTAACTCCAAAGGGAATTAATCGAAAATAGTCAATAAGATTGGAAAATTCAGCCTCCTCTATCGCCAGTAATGAACCATCTGGAGATTTCTCAACTATCATGTTTGCATCATTAGTTCCCAGAATGGAATCATGGACAAGATAAGCAAATGGGCTTATTAGTAATACAAATAATAAGAATACCAAGAACATCTTAAAAGTATTTATCAGGTTAAATTCTGTCCTCCTTTTAAAGAACAGGTAATATAGGAACAAAAGCACCATAAACATACAGGCAGCCAGCCCCAGGAACCAAGATGAGAAAGCGCTAAGGAATAAAAAGATTGCCGCTAAGAGAAGATTTTTAGTATAGCCTTTTTCTTTTAGTGACTTCAATAGATAGAGAATAAATAGAGGAATCCAACCAATACTCAATAACTGAGTTGTACCATTATGCAGCCAGGAGATTTGACAAGGAGAAAATCCATAGATAATTCCAGAAACGAAACCAGCAATTCGATTACCAGTTAGATATGCAACCAAACAATAGGCTCCATACCCTCCTAGAATCATTAAACATATGACACTGACATTATAAGCTATGGTCAAATTAAAGATAACTTGTAAAGGTACAGATAACAGAGCGTTGAATAATTCTACGGGATAAAACTTACCTCCCAGAGGATAACCACGGTAAATAGCAAAAAAGGGGCTCTCTCTTTCTAATAAACATTTCTCAATCCGTGAAAAGCTCCAAAGATTTTGCCAAACATCCGTATATTGATTCCCTATTACATAATCTTTAAAATGAAAAATTAAAGGAAAGGTGATTATCAATGATAGGACAAAATATATCAGCAATACGTATAATGAAATAGATTTTGAAAATAAGTCTTCCTTCTTTTTCTGCATTCTTGATCTTAAATCCCTATCTTAAATACCTAAAGACTCTCCGTAAAATTCCACTAATGCATGGTGGTAATACTCTTTACCCACCATTTCAAAATCTCTCTGCATTTTTTCCATCTGCCCTATTTTATAATAAGCTATACCTCTCCCTAAGTAGGGAAGCCAGATATCAGGATTTAGATTGATGGCCTCATTAAAATATTCGATTGCCTTAGGGTGCAATCCCAAACGACGAAAGGCCTCTGCTGCATGACATAAAAAAAAGACCCAAGATTTATCAAAATTCGATAAAACCTCTTCTTCTGACCATCCTTCCCAATATGCCTTATGTGTATTTCTAAAGATAAAAATCTGCTCTTTTAAAAAAGCAATATCATCAAATAAATTGGGATTAAAATAATAGGCTGTGTTTAAAAAAGAAACAAAACGCTCAGATATAGAATTACCAGGATAATGACGCAACGCACGCCATATAATACTAATTACTTCAGCTGTTCTTTCTTCAGAATTCACCTCTTTCCTTTTCAATAAATCCTGTATTATCAGAATTTTATCGTATCGCCATCTGTCTAAAGGAGTAAAAATAGGTTTTGGATGGGCTTTATTATATTTGATCAGGGATCCAATAATTTTATTACAAATTAAGTGGTTATATTCTTTCCACCAGTGACAATTGTCAAGAAATAGTTCTTTCCCTACTAAACCGTAGGGAGAGATTTCAATAAAGGCCTTTTCTAAATCTGTCAATATTATACCCTCCTGAAGAGAGACTTGGCGAATGGCCTCGTTCCTCTGTGGTGGACAGCGATCTCCTGGATTAGCATCTAAAGCCATAGCCTTAATATAATATTGCTGAGCTTGAGAATAATCTTGTAATGCATCGTAACATTGAGCAAGATAATAGTATCCAAAAGGATCTTCTGGATGAGTTATAAGAAATTGCCTAAATCTCTTTATTGCTTCTTCAAACTCTTCATTTTCAAAGGCATGCCAGGCAAAAAAATACTCTCTCTCATGCCAAAGCGGAGTGCCCGTTGGAGGACAATCACGAAAGTTTGCAGGTAAGGTGCATACCACCATGGGGATTTTTCTCTTTTTGGCCCTGTGCGTCATAACCTTGAGATTATTCTTGTAATTAGCAAAACGGCTCTCTTTAGAAATTCGATTACGTATAGAAAACATTCTATTGTCCCTAAAGATTCTATCTTGCGGGATCCTGTAAACCCATAATCTTCGCAATAGCCGGTTGGTTCTATAAGCCCATAAGTTTACGCGGACAGGGGTATGATATTCATTATTACCTGAGAGAAGAATAATCAAGTCTGGATTGTAGCCAAGAATTTCTTTATGGATAATTAAAGTCCTGTAACTATCATAACTGGGTATACCACAGTTAATTATCTCAAATTTCATATTGGGAATTAACCCTTCAAGAAAATTTTTAAAGAAATGTTCATCAAACCTTCTTGCTACTGAACCGCCAAGTATAAATATCCTCTTTGTATCTTTATCTTTATGTGCTGAAAAATGCCAAGAGTCTAAATAACTATGTTGAATCTTGTAAACGACAGTACCATCTGGAAGATATTGTTTTTTAAAAAAGCCTTTATGGATTTCTACATATTGATGATCAAATCCAGGAGGATAGGATTCGAAAGGAGGGTTACCTCGTCTAAAACGCAGGGTTACCTCAGAAATCGTAACCAATAAAATAAAGATTAAAATATATCCTAATATAAAATTCTTTAACCTCATTATTAGACCATACTTACAAAAATAAGATTGTTATTTTATATTGACTTATTCTTTAAGTCTCAAACAATATCCTAAGGGATATTGATATTAAATGCCTAATCTGCCTTAGCATTCTGACTGACAAGAATTTACTTAATAAAAATCTTGGACTTAAGTAAAAACTCAAATATGCCCAATTTTTCATCTGGTTCAATCTTTTTTCATTATATTCATCTGTAGGAAAATAAGGTGGCTGGTTATTCATTTTATCTAATGTATAGTTTTTCCAATAATCATCTTTTAAGACTCCGCTCTTTAATGCTGATTCATAAAGTTCTGTTTTAGGATGGCCTATAGTGACAGTAAAACTCGCCCAATCCAAATCAAGTTCTTTAGAAAAATCTATGGTCTTTCTAATTGTCTTTGAATCTTCTCCTAAATAACCGATCATAAAATATCCTCTTGTCTCAAATCCCAAATTATTTGCTAATTTAAATGCCTTTTTTATTTGAGCAATAGTTATTCCTTTATTCATCGCATCCAGGATTTTTTGCTCCCCGCTCTCTACCCCTATATGAAGGCTGTAACAACCGGCTTTTTTGAGATTTCTAAGCAATTCTTCGTCAATTAAATCTGCCCTCGTTCTGATATTCCATTTAAAATTCAAATTTCTTATTCTTATAAGCCGACATATCTCTAAAACTCGTTGTCTGTCAACAGTAAAGGAATCATCAAAAACAATTAATTCTTTGGCGCCGTATTTTTTAATATATATCTCGAACTCTTCTACTACACTAATTGCGCTTCTTTGCCTATATCGTGCCAGAGGGTCTTGGTAACAAAAAGTACAGCGATAGGGGCATCCTCTACCGGTTATCATAGTAAAAAAGGGTCTCTGTATACCTAATGCCCAGTATTTTCTATATTGAAGCAGGTCAAAAGCAGGAAAAGATAATTTATCCACGTTCTCTATAGGACCACGGGGCGGATTTATTATTATTTTCTTCAATTTCTTTACAACTATTCCCTTGATGTTATCAATGGCTCTATTGTATATATATTTCTGCGCCAATTCGACCATTGTTTCTTCTCCTTCGCCACAAATCCCAACATCTATGAAATCAAAAGAAAGCGATTCTTCGGGGTACATGCTTAAATGAGGGCCACCTACAACCAATAAACTCTTAGGTAAAATCTTCTTAGTCCATCTCGCCATCTTAATTACATCTGGCCATCCTAGAGTAATAGCAGTTATGCCAACTATTAACGGCTTCTCTTTTTTGAAGAGTTTTTCTGTATCCTGTAGGGACATTTTTGAAACCTGTAAATCCAAGATTTTAACTTTAAAGTCTGCCTTTCTTAATGCTGAAGCAATATATGCTAATCCTAAAGGAGGATATACGCCGGTAACAGCTGTCTCGCTTGGGCCTTTGATTAAACTATTCCTGCATCTGACTAGTAATATTTCTGTACTCATGCTTATCTCAAATGATACTGAAGATATGACTGAAAGTCTTACCCATGTCCATTTTTTTACCTCAATCTCTCCGCTTAATCTTAGGAATAATCATTGGGACAGATTTTTTGTATTCAATATACTCTTTACCCCATTTCTTCGTTAGTTGCCTTTCTTCTCGGAACATCTTGTCGATAATGGAACCTACAAACAATATAGGAATGATAATAAAAGTAAAAGAAAAAGATTGAAACAAAAAACCTAAGCCTATCACACTAAAAATCTTACCAATAACAGCAGGGTGTCTGACTATGGAATATGGACCAACTGTTACTAATTTCTCCGTTTGGCCAAAATATAGAGTTGGTTTTTTCATTCGGCCTTCAAAAACTAAATAACTATAGGACCACAGAACTATAATTACACCCATAGATATAAAGAATGCAAAAAATAATATATTATAAGGCCTTGGTATAAATTTATGTAATCCCAATAAAATATCTATTCTTGTTCCTAGAAAAATAAAAGCTAGAATGAGGGGAATCCAAATAAATATATACCATGTAAAAAATATAAAATAAATTTCTTGTCTTAAGAAGACTAATAATCTTTTCATTGAATCAATAAAACTCTCAAGTTAGCATATTCCTTTATTTTTAAAAACGTTAACTCTCCTCTTATTAACATCTTTAAAGCTATCCAACATATTCTTATAAAGTTACATGAGTAACTAAATAGTCTTAAAAGAGATGGGTTATAACGTAAAAATTTACTTCTATGCAACAAATAAATAAGACTCTTGGGGATAAAACTTTTACTTGTTAGAATTAAAAGGCTTATGTAAAAGACATCTTCTTTAGAGCGAGGGAAATTTAAACTTAGCCTAAACTGCTTAAATGACTTGGTTGCTTCGCCTTCGATATCCTTTTCGGTAATTAGTCCCTTTTCTAAAAATTTTTCAGCTATTGTTGTCTTTGGGAAAATGGTTAAAGAATAAAGGAATAGCCTAAAAGGACGCGACAACTGCATGAGAAATTCAAAAAGGGCTTCCTTGTCTCCCCGTGTAGCTAAAGGGTCGTCTAAAATAATATCATAGACTACATCAAGCTTCAATCTCTTATTAAACTTGACGAATCTTAGAATTTGCTCTGTCGGTAAGGTACGCTTATAGACCTTTTTCATCTCTTTTTCCGAAGTACTCTGTATACCTATCTGAACTTCTCTTAATCCCGCAGATTTTAATCTCCATAATATTGCTTCGTCTATTAAATCCGGGTTTAGCAATATATCAAACGGTTTATAGATTCTCTGTTTATAGAGATTACAAAAATCATCAATCCACTCTTTGGAAAATATAAAGGTGTCATCATCGAATCTGATCTTCTTTAGGCGAGGAAGTCTTTTCAGAGCATATTCTAATTCGCCAATTACACTTCCGACACTTCTCCGCCTAAAGTACTTACCTTTATTCTCATAAACTTTTCTAAGGGTGCTATTATAACAATAACTGCAATCAAATGGACAACCACGGGAGGCAATAATTCTATACTCAGCTGTTTTACAAAGGGGTTCCTCTAGAAAAAGTCTATTATCCTCAATATAATATTTATTCTCCCCCTCTAAATCAGGGAAAGGTAATTCATCTAAATTCTGAATTAAATCACGAGGAGGATTCTTTCTTACCTTATCTTTTTTTCTTATCCATAGATTTTGGATATCATCTATTTCTTTGCCTTCCGATACAGCCTGAGCCAACTCCAACATAGGATGCTCACCCTCGCCAACACAAACAATATCTGCAACCTCTATACATTTCTCAGGGAGACTTGTTGGATGAATTCCACCCCACACAATAGGAGCGCTTGATTTTTGTTTAATCTGGTGTGTCAGATTTTTAGCGATCTTGAAATAAGGACTGCCTAAACCAATCCCAATAAGCGATGGATTTATATCTTTTATGAGATTCAATAAATGCTGAATTTCAACTTCTGTAGGAGGGTGAATATTATTATTTACCCACTTTTTAAGATAGATAATACTTACATGAGAACCTGCTTTTTTTAAAACAGAACATATAAGCCTGATACCGATGTTCTCTATGCCATATAAAGAGATTAACACTATTTTCATTATAAAGGGATCTCCGGCTGATATACTGAACGATCTATATTTAATTGACCTAGGTCTTCAGGAACATACTTATTTTTAAAGAATTGCGTATTTCCTTTAAGAAACAATTCTACTGGCATCTGTCTATGCTGAAGCTTAAGGGTATATTTTTGGCATTCTTTATTACAAGCAAAAATAGCCCTTAGAGGTCTTCTAATATTATCCTCATAAGAGCCGATAAGACAAAATCTAGTGGCCGTAATATAAGCGAATGGAAAATATAATGATCCTTTTAATGAATCAAGAGACCTCTTAACCCCTTGGAGCAGATTATCAAATTCGATTCTCTTTATGTTCTTACTAATTAAGAAGTTAGCAACTATACGGTTGTCAACATTCGACTTCTGGAAATGTTCAACCATAGTATCAGAAACTTTACCGATTAGGTTTAATATCCGTGGGCCCCTTTTTTGTTTAGTAAGAAGTCTGCCTAAAGTCAGATCTAGATCAGGGTATGTTTTGTTTATCCATCTTAAGAGCCCCCAATCATTAATAACAATTTCGCTTTTTGGATTTTCTTTAATCAAATAATCTAACTGGGTTTTTAGCTTTCCGAAACCTTCATTGGTAACAAAAGGCGTAACAAGAGTGAAATCTAACCTCTTTTTAGAAACGAATCTTAATACGCACTTTAAATCTTCAATAGATGGAATAAGATTTTGACAAAACTCAATTCCAAAATATAATCGAGAATATTCTTGAGTTACATACTTTAAATTTTCGATATTTGAGATAAAAATGGCTTGTTCCATAGATATTATTTAATTACATCGATAACAAAGATTATTGCAGTTCATTTTGTATATATTTTTGTATTCGGCCTTGACCATTGCCTTAAACTCTCTTTCTGTAATCTGTGGATTTTGCTCCAGATAAAATAAACTATTTTTTAAAAATTTAACATCGTTTATTTTCTTAGAGCTTTGGTAATTCCTGCCAACAATTTTAACGCTATGTATTCCAATTTTACTCAACTTGTATAAATCGCAGGCGCCGCAGGGATCAGCTCCTGAAAGTAAACTAAAGCTCTCGGAAACTGTTTTGCATATAGAAGAAGTGTCTTTTTTAGGCAATTTATCCAAAACTGGTATGACTTTATAATTTAATAAACAAGCGCTATCTATTCCCGCAATATCACATCTTGTTCGAGCTGATATGTTGCAGGGTAGCCTTTTAATCTGTTCTAAGAGATAACGATCAAGGTTTAGATTCTTAAAAAAATTCCAAAAAAAGGGATGGAATACCTCACTTACTCCATGATGAAATGTGCAAAAACCATCGATGTTCTTACAGCCGCTATTCATAATAAAAACTTCAAATTCAATTTCATTTTCTTGTTTAACCAATTCGCTAATCTCGTCCATCATTAACTGCCTAGGTAAAATAACTCTAGAAGCGCCTAAGTCCTTATAGAATCTTACTGTTTCAGAATTAAATGCCGTCCCAGTATTGCTTATATGAATCGTAATATCTATTTTTTTTTCTCTTAAAGCTAGTAATAAACCTATATCGGCAATAATAAAGGCATCTACACCTATCCTTTTAGCCTCCTCGATTTGTCGCAAAACTAAAGGATATTGGATCTCTGTATAAAAAGTATTTACTGTGAGATAGGCTGGGATATTGTATGCATGGGCGATATTTACCACTTCTTTTAATTCATCAAAGTCAGATAAATTAGCCGAAGTCCATTCTCTTCTATTAGGCGAAAATATATTGGTATATTTTTCTTTCCAATCATTCGGTAAAACTCCGCAATATATCTCACCAGCCCCTTCCCGAATTATCTTTTCTACCTCTTTCGGTTTATTTACTGGCGCGAGTATCTTCAATCAACCCTCCTGAACAAAAGAAGTTATGCTCCTGTCTCTAAGGATATTATCCAAAGCTCCAACATCTTGGGTACCCAATTCGACTGACACAGCTCCCTTACCACAGTTTTTGGATATTTGATAATCAAAGGAATAGGCATCGCAAGCTGAAATAAAACCCAGCAAGATTATCTTCTTAGGAAATTTGGATAAATTAAACCCAAGCATAAATAAAATCTTCAATATCAAAAAATCCTTTAACAATGAGATACTCTTTACGGTTAAAAATTTAGGTAATAGGCTAAAAAATAAATAAAATAAGGCTACTTTTTTATTTGACATGTTTAACTGCTTAAATCTATCTAATTTCTCCTCGATATATTCTAAGTCGATAATTTTGTCTATTGTAATATAGCCTTTTTTTTGCCTACTTATCAAAAAGTGGTGTACATAAAAACACTTTCGCTTACAAAAGATAGACAAAAAAGTAAAGTAAAGTTTTTGGAATCTAAGTATATTTTGTCTCGATATCTTGCCATTGGTCTGTTTCTCAAGAACATCGATTAGCCCATCAGGCATTATACACCTTTCAATTGGCAAGTCTTTTGCCCGGCCCAAATGTCTACACCCTAGGAAGAACACTTCCTTAACAAATCTATGTTTAACTGCAAAATCTAAGATTTTTACCATATGGTCTTCATTAACACCTTTGACAATAGTGGGTTTTAAGTCTGTCGAAATGTTTAGTTTTTCTAAATTTTCTAGCACCTTTAACTTGATTTGTAATAACTTCTCGCCCCTTATCTTTTCATAAACATGGTCGTCAAATCCATCAAATTGAAAATGAACTTCATCTAACCCTGCATCTTTCAATCCTCTAAGGTAAAACAAGTCCGCTAACTTTATACCATTTGTATGTAAAGCTGCTATATTACCTGATTTCTTTACCATCCGTATTATCTCTGGCAAGTCTTTTCTCATTGATGGCTCTGCACCCATAAGATCAATTTTAAATTTTTTTTTGCCCTTAAGAAATTCTCTTAAATCATCTTTAGGGTAATCTTCTGCTGGACGCATATTTGCATCAGCTAGACAAATTGGACAATTGAGGTTACATCGATTTGTAAGATGGACTATATAATCATGCTGAGAGTAACTTTTATTTATCACTGAAAAATAAAAATCGCTTAGCTCTCTATAGTAATGAGGATGTCTTGAAAGAAGAAGTTGGAACCTCCCGTGCCCTTGGCATTCTTTAACCATATATACGTTGTCATCTATCTCTAAAATATCTGCCCTTATTTTTTTAAGACATTTAGGGCAAACACTTTTAGTCTCTCTTATTAACTTATTTTTTTGCATCTAAATTCTTCCTTGTAATATGCATTGCCTTTAACCAGGCAGCAATAGTACCTGGATTTAAAGAAAACAAATAATTATACTCTGTAAAACAAGAGGCATCGCATACTTTACAAGCGATCTCTGGAATACTCTCAAATGCCTTTTTAAAACCGACATCCAAATAATTTAAAGATTTCATTTTCTCTACCAATAGTGAGCAAGGATATACAGAACCATCTGTATCCACATTACAGTAAAGCCACCCTGCCCAACATTTTAAATTATTTACTGGATAAGAAAGCATTGGTTTTCTATAATCGGTCCATTTTAAGAGATGATTTAAATAAGAAAAACTAGAGGCTATAGGGGCACCTTGTTTTTTCTTAAGAATGATATCTTTAATAATCTTTCGATAAGAATCATTTGGAGGAAAAAAAGATTCGAGATTTTTTCCTAGTATCACATTATGGTGCAAGACCTGGAACGTTGTCAGGAAACCATGTTTTTTGGCTGTCTCCAAAATAAAATCTATGCTTTCTAAATTATATTTTGTCAGAACTGTAATTGTCCAGATAGGCATTTTTCCTTTAAGAAGTTGTATGGCCTCCATTGTCTTTCTGAAGCTTCCTTTGCTCCGATTCTGATCGTGTACCTCTTCAGGTCCATCTAAAGATAATATTAAATGATCCAGATTCTTCAAGGGTTGAAGTTTTTCTTTAATTAGGGACCCATTAGAATCCAAGGTCACAAATAACCCTTTGTTTTTTGCATAATCAATAATTTGACCTATATCATCTCTCAATAGCGGCTCGCCACCCCACAAACCAAGGCGCTGGGTGCCCATTTTTGTCGCCTGATCAATCAAATCAAAAATTTCTCTTGTGGTCAGTTCTCTCTGTTTACGATTAGGAATATTACAATAACTACAATTTGAGTTACAGCGGTTAGTTACTGAAAGCACGACATTTAAAGGAATCCTCTGACCTAAAACACAAGCCCTTACCGCCCCTAAACCCATCCTAAATAGAGTTCCTGACTTCATTTTTCTACCTTTCCAACAATCTCCTTCAATATCTGCGAAACATATAAAAGTTGACTTTCATTTAAAGAAGCATGAATTGGGAGATGCAGTATGTTTTGTCCAACTGCCACAGCATTAAGAGAGGTTCTGCTATGCGCTCTCATATAACCACATGAAGTATCTATTTTTCTTTTTAACAACTCTCTGGCAAAAAAATCTCTATTTTTAGTTCTAATAGGAAAATTGGTAAATATATTCTTAATGCCATCCTCAAACACAGCAGGAAGTGATACACCATTGAGCCCCTTTAGCTTTTCTAAAAGGTACGATGCATTTTTTATTCTTTTATTATTCAGACTGTCTAAAGTAAACAATTGCTCAGCACCAATTTCTGCTTGGAGACTCAAAGGAACTAATTTAAAATAACTCTTTGGCAAATCTTTAAATATCATTTTCTTCTCCTCAAAAACATCGCCAATAATATCTCTGCCTAAAAGGTAACACAAACGCATGAATGGAAATAGAAAAAAGGAGAAAATGAAAGGAGAAGTAAATATTTGCATAACTAATGCTTCTATTGTCTTTTTCAACAACTGTCTTTTATTCAGAAAACCATAGGAGTTAACTTCTTCTCTAATCTTCTTGGCTAAATCATCACTATTCGTGACTACCATCCCTCCTCCAAGAAGAAATAGATTCTTGGTAATACCAAAACTAAAATAAGATGCCTCTCCCAAAGAACCAACTTTCTTCCCTTTATATTTTGCACCACATGCCTGGACACAATCTTCGATTACTAACAAATTATATTTTTTAGCTATTGCAAGGATCTCATCCATCTGGCAAGGTAACCCATAAAGATGCGTCGGCAAAATAGCCTTGGTAAATTTGGTAATATTCTTTTCAATCTGGGAAACATCTAAATTACATGTCTTAGGATCAATATCCACAAATACAGGTTCGAGATTTAGAAAAGATACTATGCTAGGGACTGCCCAATATGTAAATGCGGGCAATATAACCTGACTCCTTTCTTTTAAACAGAGACTCTTAAAGATTAAAAATAATCCCATCCTCCCTGAAGAAACACATATGGCATTTCTTACGCCAATATATTTGGCAAATACATCTTCGAATAATTGAGCTCTATCTTCACTATTTTTTCTTGGGGATAAGGTGAAAATGCTCCTTAAGATGCTGATAATCGTCCGTCTCGATAAACTTGGTTTAAATCGAGGAATTTTATACATAATTTTATATATCAAATTTTTGAACTTCTGATCTATTACTAAGCTTCCTGCGGCCTGTAGAGAAGGCGGCTAGATTTAAATCTATTGATTCAGGTGGCAATTTCTTCCTCATAGCCCTTTTCCAATCTTTTATCGCAAAATGGAAATGATTAGAAAACACCCCTAACATAAACATATTGGCAAACTTTATATCTACCAAATGTCGATTTATTTCAATCCAGCGTATCTCTTCCAGATTCTTGCATGCTGCCTTTATTTTATTGATTAAATCCTTGGGATACCTATGCCACCTACAAGTCATTGTTAATGGTGGGTTTTTCCTATCTAACATTATTACCAATCCATTTTTTTTCAGATAATCTGCCCACCTATATGCCTCAAGCAATTCCATAGCCAAGAAAATATCTGCTTTGCCTTTGGGTATCAAGGGAGAATGCATTGTTTTACCAATTCGTAAATGGCTAATTATTGAACCGCTTCTCTTTGCTATCCCTCGCAGTTCTGATTTTCCAATATTATGTCCGGTAATTAAGAAAACTTCAGCAATAATGTCACTTAATAAAACAACCCCTTGTCCACCTACGCCAGCAACTAAGATATTAAGACTTTTCCTGAGACTCAACTTCTATCTCCTCTATCGCATCCATATCACAAACCTGTTTACAAAGAGAACACCCCGTGCATACTTGAGGGTCTATACAGAGACGTTCATCATCTCCAATTGCTATTGCCAAACAACCTAGTTTCAGACATTTTCCGCAATCAATGCATCTATGACTAATTATTCCAAATAATTTATTTCTTTTTCTTTTAGCGATTAACAAACATGGATTTCTGGCTATAATCACTGAAGGCTGGCCAGAGACAAGCTCTCTTTTAATCACTCCTTCAGTCTCTTTTAAATTATAACTGTCAATTACCGTTACTCTCTTTATACCCAATGCCCGGACAAAGCGTTCATAATTAAATTTAGGGACTTTTTCTCCTTTTAAGGTAATGCCTGTTCCTGGATGAGGCTGTCCTCCTGTCATAGCTGTAGTCTGATTATCTAAGATAATTGTAGTAGTTGTACCTTTGTTATAAACTATATTGAGTAAAGGCGTTATCCCTGAGTGAATAAAAGTGGAATCCCCGATAACTGCCACTGTCCTCTGTTTTATCCTATTATCCGAAGCTATTTCTAAACCTGAAGCAACTCCGATACCTGCCCCCATGCTAATACATGTATCCATCGCCGAAAGAGGAACTGTCGCAGCTAGGGTATAGCACCCAATATCTCCGACAACCACCAAATTTAACTTTTTCAAAATATAAAATAGGCCTATATAGGAACAGCCTGCACATAGCGAAGGCAAGCGAGGTGACAATTTTAAATCAACCTTCTTTGTAAATTTTTTGCGCAAAGCCTTCTTAATTAAATCTGGATTTAATTCACCTATAATAGGAAATAATTCCTTACCCTTCGGGTAAATACCAATAGAGCGTATCTGCTCTTCCAAAAAAGGGTTTAATTCTTCAATTACGTAAAGAGATCGGAATTTTTTTGCAAATCTTTTAATAAGTAATTCAGGCAATGGATAAGTCATTCCCAACTTTAGATAGGACGCATCTGGACAGACCTCCTTTGCATGTTTATAGGAAATCCCACTAGTAATAATACCTAAATTCTTTTTGCCTGCTTCTATCCTGTTGCACCAAATTTTCTCAGTAAAGTTTTTAAGTTTTTTTAATCTCTTTTCAACGAATATCCGTCTTTTTCTCGCATTAGAAGGCATCATCACAAATTTTGCTGGATTCCGTATCAATGATTTATTGATAGTGGTTGTCTTTAGCCGATGACCTATCCTAACAATACTCTTGGAGTAGGCCACTCTGGCAGTAATTCTTAATAAAACCGGTGTATCGAACCTCTCGCTTATCTTAAAAGCTAAACTTATATACTCTTTGCACTCCTGGCTATCTGCAGGCTCCAAAAGAGGGATCTTGGCAAATCTAGCATAGGTTCGATTGTCTTGCTCATTTTGTGAACTATACATGCCGGGGTCATCAACGGTAACCGCTACTAATCCAGCATTGATGCCAGCGTACGAAAGAGTCATCAATGTATCGGCTGCAACATTTAAGCCTACATGCTTCATCACCACCATGGCACGCCTTCCACCAAGGGCAACTCCGAAAGCCACATCCATAGCTACCTTTTCATTAGGTGCCCATTGAGCGTTAACATCCTTATACTGGATAATTTCTTCCAAAATCTCTGTAGCAGGGGTCCCAGGATAACCAACGGCAAAAAAAACACCACCTTCATATGCCCCCCTGGCAATCGCTTCATTACCTGACAATAACTCTATATTTTTCATTCTTGACTATTCCTTTAGAAGCCTCTCGGCATTGATCAAGCCGTTGGTAATACAATCGTCCATATTGTTATACCAAAATAATCCTGTTCGTCCTGCTAAAATAAGGTTTTTAAATTTGCCAAGATTCTCTTTGGTTACTTTTAGCCTCTCTTTATAGTTTAGATCATAAATCGGATAGGCATTGGGGATACGCTCTATACGAATTGAACTGATACTCGTAGGGTCATCGATTAAGTTTACCTTTAGCAAGTCTTTCTTTATTTGGAAAATTAATTTCTCAGGATTATTCCATAACTCGTCATTTTCTCGACAAGTTACTTCTACGCATAATCCAGTTTTATCTCTTGGGGCTGAATTTGGATCGAACATTGATGGATTGGATACTCTATTAAAAACAATATCTTTATCTCCAAAATAACACCATTGAAAAGATCTTTTACTCTTTCTTTTCAGCGAAACATTGTATAGCACCAAGGAAAGATATTTGAGGTTACCCCCGGGAAGATAAAGAAGACTACAAATCTCGTTAATCGGGCCTGTCCAGATAAGACTATCACATTTTAAAACTTCCTTATCTGTAACAATTGAATCTATTCTTTTAGAGCTTTGGCCTATATTCAAGACTGACCTTCCTTTCAATATACGGCCGCCATGCTGGATTATAAATCTTTCTAACTTATTACAAAATAAACATATGCCGCCTTTGGAATACAAGAAAGTTGTACACGCTTGGGCAGGTTTAATAGCGAGCTTAAAGATTCCCCAGAGATTTGTACAGAACGATCGTTCATCAATAATCGCCATTGCCATTCCTATCTTTGCCCAATCAGCGTCCAACAAATCAGGTGGGGTATTAAGGAATTTTTGTGTATAGTCTCTAAAAAAACAATTGTACAGCGTAGGGCCATAATTATTTAATATATATTCCTGAAAGGTGTGCTTATCTTTCTCTTTTTTACGTTTTCTAAAGAATAAATCCAGGGTAGTTTTAATCTGGATAGACAAAGGTAGCTTAAATAAAATATTCAAATGCAGCGGCCATTGATAATACTTTCCTTTAAAGTATACCTTGCTATCTCTAGTTATAGATATTGCATCATCTTTTAGAATTTCCTCAATGAAATTCAGAGCCTGTTTGCTATTTGTAAAGAATCGATGAGGGCCTATATCATAGATAAAACCGTTATATCTAAAACTGCCACTCAAGCCGCCGATTTCGTTCTCTTTCTCAATGATAGTGACTGGCTGTCCCCTCTTGACCAACTCATAACCTATCGTCAACCCAGTAATTCCTCCTCCTATAATTAAAATTTGTTTCATCTTTGGTTAACCCTTCTTATTTTTTCGAAAGGATATCTAATTTCGTAAACCTTTGCTTCGCAATCCAAATAACAAATCGTCTCACTGCACTGATAGACCTCTTTCTTGATTAATGCCTTTTTAGACTTATCATCATCAAAAACATAAATACTTCCACAAAAATACTCTATTTTTTCAGAAGAATTTTCATCTATCCACTTTTGAATTTCTTCACGCTCAAGATGATTCCAAATATAACTAGCATCTATTAAAAATAATCTTTTATGCTCTTTCCATATTTTTTTAAACCTTTTGAGTGTCCCCTTCTCTCCAGTTAATCCGTACAAATTCTTTACTTCCTCCCCATCATATCTTTGATACCAACGTGCACCGCAAAGCGGTTGCATCTTCTTTACAGGAAAAGAATTATCGATATCTAAATAATATTGGATCATTGCGACTTGCCATGCACGCCCAATGACAGCTGCATCTCCTTCTTCATAATTATCTTTTAAATAATCTGCTACAAACTTAAAATCTTCAGCATATCTTAAATACTCTCGCGGAATATATCGCTCTGTATCAAAACCTATTTTAGTCAAAGCAAATAGAAATGATGAACTATTAAAGATAAGTAGGAGTAAAATGATTAATATTTTATTTTTAACACTTAAAATAGCATATGAAGAAAGGATGATGAAGAACGGATAAATAATTAAAAAGTAACGTCCTGCAAGACTGGTCTTGAAAAAAATAAAGCAGCTTAAGAAAAATACGATTGAGAATATTATTAAAAAACCAAGAAATAAACCCTTTTCTCTTTCGGTTTTTCTAAAAAATGTTGCCAATAACCCAAAGAGAAATATAAATATATTTATAGGGAAAAAGTTCCTAATACCGCCAAATAAAGAAGATAAATTCTGTAAAGTTTCATCTGAAATCCATGCCCACTTAACCCCCCTCAGTGTACACAAATAACTAAAGGCCATAACTAAACCAGGTAAAGTTAAAGTCATTATTATAGCTAAAGAGACACCAAATATTGACATCTTTTTTCTGTCATGCCTGTAAAACAAAAGGACCCATAAAAATTCTACAAAAATAATTGTAATAATTGGATAAAAAGAATAAAAGGCTAAAATCGAAAACAAAATAAATTTAATCTGTGAACCTACCGAATACTCTTTTAACGTCTTGTAGAAAAAAAATACAGATAATAGAGAAAGGAATACAAAAAGAGTATACATATCTGGAAGAGAAGAGCTCTTAATGTGCCATAAAGATACGGAAAGAAGAAAAGCACTTAATAAACCCACTTTGATTCCAAAAAACAATCTTCCCAGCTGATAAATGAGGAATAAGCACCCTATACCAAATAATAGTGAAGGCAAACAGAGAATAAACTCATTCCGCCCCAAAAACATAAAACAATACAAAATAATAGGTCTTAAAGGACTTTGTTGTGGAGGTGCAAAAATGGGACCAATATCGCCTGGCAATATACGTAAAATGTGAAATATTTCAGTAGCTGCAACAACTTTTGTAAGCCCATGAATGCTAGAAAGAACACCTGAATTAGAATTAAGATAGGGAATAGGGAAAATACGAACAAAAATCCCTATAGCGATTATTAAAATTAATATCTTTTTTTTGTTCATGCCGATCGTCAGAGTAATTCCCTTATGTCTTTTATTATGCTAAGGTTAAAAGACAATAAATAATTAAGCTCTAAAGCTCCACAGAATCCACAACCATTGCACCTTATATCTGGTAAACTGTCAAATGCCTTTTTAAAGCCGATCTCTAAACAATTGGGCAATTTAGCAGCGTATTTAATCCTGTCACAAGGTTTAACTTCACCGTTAGTCTCGATAATACAGAAAATTATTCCTGCCCCACATTTCAAGTTTTCATATCGAGGCCAATTATAGATATGCCTTAGTCCAACCAAAGAGTTTCGGATATGTCTATTTCCTGTTCGCTTTACGACTATCAGCCTATCGATTGCATGTTTAAAGTCACTACTGGATGGATATAGAGAACTAATATCATCAACTCCACGATATAACCGTTTCAAAGGCTGAAAGGCAACTACGGTATTGAACCTTTCAGCCACTTTTAAGATGAAGCCGAAATGTCTGATATTATACCTAGTCAATGTAGTAGCAAAAGTAAACTTAATATGATTATCCCTAGCCACCTCAGCAGCTTCGATTACTCTTTTATAACTACCTTTCCCTCTAGTTAAATCGTGGATATCCTCTGGGCCATCTAGGCTCAGTTTAAGTAGATCTAAGGTAGCCAATTCCTTTATCTTCTGAGGAACCAAAGCCCCGTCAGAATTCATTCCCGTAGATATTCCTATCCTTTTACAGTGTTCAAGAATTGCTCCAATATCTTTGCGAAGCAACGGATTCCCTCCACTAAACGAAATCCTCTGAGTACCCATCTCTTTAACCTCATTGAGTAATGAAAAAATCTGTGTGGTTGTTAATTCCGTTGATACACTATTCCATATCTTACAATACGTACACTTAGACGTGCACTTATTTGTCAGTTGCCAACGAATAGCCAAGGGAACTCTTTTCCTAAATATACCCGCGCTTAGTATGGTGTTTATAGCTGCCAGCTTACTATTTAGCTTCATAAGTTTTTCTGTCCTTTACTCTTCTCCGACTACTAAGATTCGCTTTAAATAATCATACATTACATCGGCACTAATCTAGGGACCTTTTCAATTTTTATTGTTCGTTTGTTGCTTTTTAAAAAACTTAATATTTCTCCCAGTGTCTTTAATCTCCCTGTTTCCTATCCAGAATAACTTTCGGGCTTCCCCCTTTTGCTAAAGGGTCGCCTCTATCTTTCAACAGTTAACGAGGCTACATATGGGTTCATTCACATTACGGTCTACTGATTTGCGTTCCTCGACCTTATCGAGATTTGTTGAGTGGCTTAGGCTTCAGGATTACTCCTTTATCCTCGCTCCTCGCTCCTTGCTACACAGCCGAACAGAGAGTTGCTGTGGCTAATACCTTTCAATCAGCAAGATTACAAAGAGATTAGCTTGGCACGCAACAAAGTCCTGTTAATATCTTTTTTTGTTCATACTAATCGTTAGAGAAAATCTTTTCATCTGTAATCTTTCAACAACATTCTAGAACGAGTTTCTCGATAGCTCGAATGGAAGTCTTCTCTGTATTTTGCAGGGATTTCACTATATAGAAAATCTGCTCCATAATGTAACCAAGCTATACTCTCTCCTACCCCTCGATAAAGATAGGGTTTAAATTGGTCTTCAAGATATTTTTTTATTATCATCTGATAGACATCATATGATAAATTGACTTCTTGCCCGAACCCTTCCCAGAAATACCGGCTTGTCTTTACATCTTTTTTTTCAATGACACTTTTAAGAATAGTTAAGTCGGGTTCAAAAATTGTATAGTCTCGTAAGATTCCCTTTTGATCTTCTAAGTGCCGTAAAATACTGTAAGCTACCCCCTTCCCTAGACCTTTATAATAATGGAGCCTTTCTTGATCACTAAAATAAAATCTCTTCATACTATCGTCATCTAACATCTCTTCATTTAATATATCCTCTTCGCCTTTAGCGCGAGCAATAGACCATCCTAATCCTTCTAAGAAATATTTTCTTTTTTGAAAAGCAATCGTTCTTATCATCTCCAAGATTCGATTATTATTAAAATTACGATAAGTTCCTATCCGCTCTCCAAAAAATCTGTAAGAATAACCTGCATAGGTAAACCCCTGACCAATCTTAGAAAACGATATTAAGGCCAAATTTTCATAAAGGCCTACCATCAAAAAAAGGCTAAGGACTATTACTGATAATGTCTTCGGGAATTTATTTTTTCGAAATACCTTATCAAAGGATATGCCTATAGTCGCAAAGATGAATGGATAGAGCGGTACTATATATCCTGCGAATTGCCACCCCTTTTGCTCAAGATCATACCCACTCAAGATATAGGCTAGGGAGAAGATTAAAGGGAAAATTAAAAATAAGCTTTTGTTAGAAATAATCACTTTTTTTAATTTTAACGAAATTAATCCATGAATTAAGTGACGATCAAACCATAAAAGAGAGAAAAAGGAGATCATAAAAAAAATATAATATATATACTGGAAAAAATTGGACATATGTTCAAAGGCAAATAACCGTGGCAGATCTTTCAATAGAAATGCTTTTGTCTTGAGCATGATATGGATAAAAGATATATCATTCCTGAATGCGTCTCTCAGAAAAAAACTAACCCCCTCAAAGGCAGGTTTAACTCCCTCTGCAAAGTAGACCCGAGGACTTAAGCCAATTAAAAAGAAGATTAAAAATAGCCAAAATTTAGGTCTTAATATGAATTTTTTATCAAACATAAACCAGAATATAAGGAGAACCAGCAGTGTTATGCCGAAAAGATAGGAATAGAAAAAACTAAAACCGCTTATAAGACCGAGAAGGATAAAATATTTATTATCTTTTCTATTATCAAAAAAGATAAGATATAAAATAAATATGATTATGGATGTAAAAAGATTGGTTTCAGGGTGAGAACCTACGGAAAGTACTGAACATTTTGTGTAAACAGTTGGTGAAAGAGTAAACAAAAGGCTTGTTATTATTGCCACTCTTTGATTAAAGAATCTGTTTAAGAGTAGATACCAGAATACCAATACCCCCACTGAAAACAGAATCGAAACCATCTTTAATGAAGCAGAAGATGGCCCAAAGAATAAATAAAAAGGGACGCTCAATATGCCATTCACTATGGACCCATAATTACGGTTATCCTGCATGCAATACTTAAGCGGCAGGGATGGGCCCTGTATTAACTCCATGGCTATAGTTCCAGAAAGGAACTCATTCTTGTCAAAAATGGTATATATATTTGAAGAGGCCAAAAGTAACCTCAATAAAATATAACCAATTATAATTCCTATTAATATAATTGATTCTTTTTTTATTAATTGACTAAAAAACTTCATAAATCTCTTAATAAATTCCTCATAACCGTATAGCTTCTGTCGCTTGGCAAAAGAATCCCTCTACTTTGTAAGATCTTTTAAAAACAGTCGACTCGAATTTTATTTTAAAAAACCTAACCCTTTTATTTTCTTATAGTAAGCCCTTTGATTTAGTTGCAAAATCGCAGGGCGATAGAGACTGGCGCGCCTAGGAGGATTTGAACCTCCAACCTACTGGTTCGAAGCCAGCCACTCTATCCAATTGAGCTATAGGCGCTTTCTATCAGCAAAACTATAAAATCTATCATCTACTATTACAACATAATTCAATACATTCGGATAGTAAAGCTATCTTACCATACCGGTCCGCTTTCTTCAATGACTTTGCTTGCCAGGAACCCGCTTACGTGAAGCAAAATGCCTGGTATTTTCCCTTATTGCCAGCTGGCCACATGCAGCCTGAATATCCCTACCCTTTGACCTACGCACACTCACATCTATTCTATTTCTGAGAAGTACTTTCTTGAATAAACCAATATCCCTTTTCAACGGCGTTTCAAGGTTTTTATTAGAAACAGGGCTATAAGGTATCAGGTTGACTTTCGCCTTTAATCTTTTAACTATAGATAAAAGTTTTTGAGCGTCATCCGAAGAGTCATTTTTACCTTTAATCAATACATATTCAAGAGTTAGCTTCCTGCCTGTCTGTTGTATAAAACGTTCACAGGACAAGATGAGCTTTTCTAATGGATAAATCTTATTGATCGGCATGAGAAAATCTCTTAGTTTATTGTTCGTGGCATGTAAAGATATAGATAAATTAGCCTGGATCCCCAGACGCTTAAATCTCTCTATCCCTGGTATAATCCCACACGTTGAAAGCGTAATCCTCCTTGCGCCTATGCCTAACGCCTCTCGGGAATTCATAATCACAATAGACTTTGATACATTTTCATAGTTATCCAAAGGTTCCCCCATGCCCATGAACACAAAATTCGTTATTTGACGGCCAAAGGCATGTTGTAAAGACAGAATCTGGTTGATAATCTCCGATGAATAGAGATTTCTTACAAAGCCCTTAAGTCCGCTTGCACAAAATCTACAGGCGTACTTACATCCAACCTGAGTGGAAAGGCAAACCGTCCTTCGCTTATCCGCATAGATAAGAACGGTTTCTATGAAATTACCGTCTGATAGTTCAAATAGAAATTTCTCAGTACCATCAATAGACTCAAGGCGTTCTTTAAGCTTAATACTACCGATATAATAGTGCTTGTAAAACGTATCTCTAATGCGTATCGGTATATTATTCATATCATTAAAGTCACAGACGCCCTTTTTGTAGACCCAATAAAAAATCTGCTCAGCCCTGTAGGACGGGATTGACGCCTTTTTCATCTCGCTTTTCAGTTCTTCAATTGTAAAATTCTTGATATCTTTCTTATTCATAACTTAATAATGTCCAAAAATGGGAAATTCCAGGAAGGCTAATAAGATGAGTCTTCTTTTCTAAAACGTTCTAATAATTTTCTGATATCATTATTGGCTGATTTTGCGACTTGACTGCACATAAAAATCAATACACAAAACTGCCAGCAATCTTCGGGACCGACGACCAATCCAGAATGCACGTCTTCTCTTAATTGCAGCTTATCTGTATAATATGCTATTGCTTTCTCAAGGGGGCCATCGTAAACATCCAGGGAAGAGGTCTTATTGTTATATTTCAGAGACGGGAATGTTATCCCCCTCACCAGAAGAAAATTTGTAACCATACCTTGGGTGGTTTCAAACTCTTTTTCAAAATCAAAACCGTCAAACTGTGGCAAATGAGAAGGGAGGACTATGGATGGCTTTTCCACCAGGACCTCGCCTTTTCTTACAATCGTATCTCCGGCGTTTACCACTGCCTTCGACAGAAATATATAAGGGATCCTCGTGTCAGAGAAAGTCTGCAGCTCATGCGCGCGCGAACGTATTATCTTTGTATGCTTCAATGCCTTTTCCCATGCGTCCTGAATGTTCATGACTACTAAAATTCCTTATTTTAACAAACCCTGCTCAAGAAGAGAGCGATTTAATCAATCTAGAAAGTCTTTTTATTTCCCTATCTCTTAAATCAATAAATTGCAGACCTATTTTATATCTATCAACAGATTTATTAAGACCTACTGTTTCTTCTTTTATGCTTTTTCTCCAGGCCACGCATGCCTTGATGTCAATAGCCTTTTTGTCCTTAGGCAATTTCAATCTGATTCTGACAGGCGCATCTGTTTCAAGCCGACCTTTACTCACAAAACAGATACCTCCCTGAGAGATATCCACCGCTTGAGAGAACTCTGTCTTATCCTCGGAGGCAATAATTTCAATATCTGTTTTATAACCAATTCGTTTAAAGCGTCTTATCTCCGAACCAATATACATATTTTTAATATGAATATTGGCTGGGAACTGCTTGCTTCTAGAATCCTTTTCTCCGTGAGAATAATACATGATTCCTAAGTTTATAAAAACATCTTTTATTTTGTTCTTTGCAAAATAATTGTTCATTTCATCTTTAATCAAATCACAGATTTTGGCAACTTCGTCCTCTGATGTTTCAGGAAGAAGAATACTCCATTCTCCGCTTCCGTAATCCTGCAGGGCTATCCTAGCCTTTTTTCGGCCTGCTTCACGATACCCATTAAACGTTGAATCAATAATCAACTTTAGATCTCTAAATAACTTTCTCGGATTAACCCCGGTCTTTTTCTTGAACTCTTCAAAATTGACAATCAACAAATTAATCAAATACACCCCTGTATCCTTATGCAATAAACTATCTATGGTCTCTCTGATATTCTTGTTTAATATCTTTGTTGTATAGAACAGGGGAAGTGTAAAATAGAACCTGCTGCCTGTTCCTAGCTTCGATTCAACCCAAATCTCTCCGCCATGTTTTTCCACTAAATCCTTTGTGATAGGAAGGCCTAGACCTACTCCCTTTCTTTCTGCGCCCGGAACCTTTGAAACCTGTACAAATTTATCAAATAACCGGTCTAGATCTTCCTCTGCTACACCGACGCCCGTATCAATGACGCCTATCCTAATCTTGGTCTCCAAGATTTCGACCTCTATTTTAATCTCTCCATTCTGTTCAGTAAACTTTATGGCATTGCTAATCAAGTTTGAAACAGCTTGGCTTACCCTTCCGACATCTACAAAAATATTAACCTCGTCTTTAGGTAAAGAATATTTTAACCGTATACCTTTTTCTTTAGCTAATTTTTTAAAGAAATCCGAAGAATCCAGCAATAAATTGTTAAGATTGGCCAAAGAATAATGTAGCTTCAGCTGACCTTTTTCAATCCTAGATATGTCAAGTAGCTCCCTGATTATATTATTAAGACGATTTACATTATCCCTTGCCTTTGCAAGCAGTTCTTTTTGCTTATCATTGGCAGGTCCTGCAACCTCGCCAAAAACAAGCATTACCGCTTCCTTGATAATAGCAAGAGGTGTTCTTAATTCATGCGACACAACCGAAACAAATTCAGATTTCATATTATTTAATTCTTCTAGCGCTTTGAGTTTTTTCTGAATACGATCCTTTTCTTCCATCAAAGACTCAAGTTGTATACGTGACGTAATATCTCTGGTTATTCCTATTAATCCTACAATCTTGCCTTTCTTGTCCTGCCGCGGTATTTTAGTGGTACTTACATAATTATCAATTCCGTCTGGCCGCGTTGCCCTTTCTACTTTGTCGATTATAGCCTTGCCGGTCTTCAGCACATACATGTCGTCCTTGGTCATTAATTCGGCTCGCTTCTTTGGAAAGAAATCAAAATCTGTCTTTCCTGCAACCTGCTCAGGCTTAAGACCGAGACCTTTTGCGTGGGCCTGGTTCACCATAATAAGCCTTCCCTCTTTATCCTTAAAATAAATAACGTCCGGAATACAGTCCATAAGATCGGACAAAAGCTTATATTTATACGTCAAATCTCTGTAATCGGCCTTCGCTATTGTCTTATTTTGTTTAAGCCTTGCCTTCTGTTTCATATCAGTATTTTCCTTTCCGTCATTGCTCTAATATTGTTCCAATAGCATAAGTATCTTTTATTATACCGTATAATATAATAAATCCCAAGTGAAATCTATTTTGTTATACGTATCTGATCTTATTGAGAAAGGTTAAAATATGAGGCTTAAGGATAAACTATTTTACCGCCTTTTGATGCTTAAAAAACTTCTCTAACTTGACACTTTTGTCATTGACTGATTTGTCAAGTTAGCCGCGAGAACGAAGCCTAACCTTAGAATATTATTTTTTAGACCCTTTCTCCTCCCGGTTTACTTCATCAGCATAATTGAGCTGCAGATTGGCTAAGGCGTCAGAAATAACACTTTCTTCATTGGCATTCAGATTGTTCTTGGTTTTTTCTTTCAGCATTGAAATTAACTCAATAGTCGCTTCTGCCCCTTCTAAATTTTTCTCCATCTTTCCAGTCGCTGGATTCATAATCTTACCCAAATGCTGCATTCCAGAATTTGCCAACGCAGAAATATACTGAATAAACATCAATGTTGATAGTTCCTCTTTGTTAATCTTTTGATTTTCTTCAGCCATGCTTTATCCCTCCTTTGAAATATTATAGAAACTTTTTTTTAATTATACCCCTAAAGGTAAATAGCCTCAAGATAAATCTTTGTATTGTCGGCTAATCTAAAGCATGGATCTTAAGGGAAAGGAGATTTTAAATCCAGGATAAGATCCAAAAATAAGGATATATTACACCAGAGTTTAAGGGATAGACTTTTTAGCTGAACTCTGGCCTGCTAAATATCCCGTAGAAAATGCCGCCTGCAAATTAAAGCCGCCTGTATCTGCGGCTACATCTATAATTTCACCTGCGAAATATAAACCCTTTACAAGACGCGATTCCATTGTCCTCGGGCTTATATCTTTCAAGGAAATTCCCCCGCGCGTAACCATTGCCACATTCAAAGACCTCGACTTAAAAATACCGAGGGGTAGCGCCTTGCATAAAGAAGCTAATCTTTTTCTCTCCTCTTGCTTAATATGGCTCACTATTTTGTCTGAACAAATTTTTGAAATATCCAAAAATACGCCGATCAGCCGACTAGGCAACAGACTCTTGAGCATGTTCTTGATAGTCTTTCTCGGATTGGATTTAATTTCTCTTAAAAGGCGCTCCTCTATCTTTTCCTTTGATAGGGCAGGTTTCAAATCTATCTCCGCATATACGTTTTTGCCTTTTCTAAGCCAATCAACCACCTGTCCGCTCAGTGTCAAAACCAAAGGTCCTGATATTCCAAAATCAGTAAACAACAACTCTCCTATTTCTGAAATTATTTTCTTTTTACCGTCGCTGAAAGTTATGCGAATATTTTTTAATGACAGTCCTTCTAATAATTTTGGGTACCTTTCTTTTGTTATCAAAGGGACGAGCCCGGGCTTAGGTTCCAATACACGATGCCCCAGCTTCTCTGCTATTCTCAATCCATCTCCTGTCGAGCCTGTAGAGGCATATGACACCCCGCCTGTAGCCAGAACAATCGCCTTGCAGGAAATTAGAGTTTTGTCTTTAAGCTTTAGCTTTTCTACCTCTCCATTTTCTAAAATAATATCTTCAACCTGAGAATTGTAAAGGATTCTTACCTTGTTTTTACTCAGCTCTTTCTTTAACACTTCGAGAATGCTGCTAGATTGATCGGTAACAGGAAAGACTCTTAGCTGCCTTTCTGTCTTGAGTTTCAGGCCTCGTTCCTCAAAAAAATACACAAGGTCCCGATTAAAAAAACTCTTGAAGGCATCTCTTAAAAATTGCCCATTCTTTGAAAATCGTTCAAGAAAAGTATTTAAATCGCACGCATTGGTAAGATTGCATCGGCCCTTCCCGGTCAATAAAAGTTTTCTGCCAAGTCCAGAATTTTTCTCTACTAGAGTCGTCTCTTGTTTAAACTGTCCGGCTCGGATAGCAGCCATCATTCCGGCAGGCCCGCCACCCACTACCACTATATTCTTGCATCCCATGAGAATCCCTTTGTCTTTTTATGTCATTGTGCTGCATCGTGTCCAGCAGTATCATATGGACGCGATGCAGCACATTTCCCTAATACTCCTCAAATAGTATCTATAATCTGTCAAATTTGATATAATTTGGTAATAATTGATACAAGTAGGGTGTCTGATTTATCGTAGATAAAATGCGGTGGGTAACGGGATTTGGCGTCCGCCTGAGGCGGGTCGGCCATCCGCGACACCTAGAACCACAATCTAGTCACTTTCCTCCCCAACTTTTTATAATATCAACTATCTCTTTATTTGTCAATAGGTTACGGCACGAAGAAGTTTTCTTCGATTTAAACCTCTTTGATTGGTGTCCATATAGTGTCTAGTCTCTGTCCTAGGGCCTCTACGACTTTAGATTTATGGTTTAGATTTTCATTAATTTGCTTGACAAACAAGAGAGGTTAGTGTATTATATATTTAGTTTAGTAGTAAATAAGTGAGTAGAAGTCTTTGGCCGTAAGGCAGTTAAGAATTCGCCTTGCGGTTTTTTTTATTTTCTGCCGTTGTTTACTATAATCTTAAGGAAAGGAGGTAGTAGATAATGGCAAAAGGAACAGT
>JBHPFI010000011.1:0-41088 GCA_042572045.1 Candidatus Omnitrophota bacterium | reverse complement strand
CAATAAGGGATTCCGGTTGTTTGCCGTTGTTTGCTGATGCTTGCCGTTATTTTGACATTAAATGGTCGCATTTTGGTCGCATGTATTCGCTTTAGTTGGGCACTTGGGCACCACTTTCAAGGTAGAAAATAATAACTGTGGAACAATAGTAAGATGGTAAACAAACGACCGTTTATTTATTTTAGGGATTTTGGGTAGGGTTACCTAAACTGCTCCTCTACTTTAAGGTCCTAATTGTCTTCTGAAATATTATATAAATAAGCTGATGCACCTTTAGCTTTAAAACTATCTACTCTCTCTCCTATTGAATCAAGAAAAGCAATAAATAGTTCCTCTTCTGATCCCCAGATATGAGAAAAAATAAACCAAACTTTCCCATATCCTTTCAAACTACGTAAGTTTTCTATGTATTTACTCCGATCCTCTCTCCATGCGTGACGCATAGGCAAATATACTTTAATTTTAGATAAAATTATTTTATTCTTTTTAAACTCGAAATCTTTTAGATAATAATTGAATGCTGGTTCAGCACCATAGTAGACATATACATAATGATCTTGCTCTATATTATTACTAACATATTCTAAGACAGGTTTCGTCTCTTCCCTGCCTTGCGGTTTAATCATAAAATGAGAAGACCATAATACTGGGTCAAAAATTAATAAAGCTGTAACTATTATACCAATTGAAAAAGATTTTCCCGAATGCTGAGTGATAATTTTCCAAGCTCCTTTAGATATCAAAATTAATATTATCGGTATCAAAAACAATAAGAATCTACCGTAAAATGGGTATAACCTAAATGCGGATGCAACTAAAGTAAAAAATATGGGCGTTAGTAATAGAAAAAACTCTTTTCTTTTATTCGCATACATATTGACACACCCAACTATAAAAGTTAATATCGCTATTCCTCCAAAAGTAAAACCCATTGGGTTATAAAAAATTCCATAAAATTTTTTCTCAAACCAAATAAAATCCCAAAATGAACACGGGGGAAAAGGCATGAAATGATTGACCCAAGGCTCAAATATAGCCTTGTTGTTCTTTAAATTGACAAGCACTAAAAAATAATTGGTTGTAAAGCTACAAATCCAGAATAAGAAAGTAATAGAAAGTATTCTAACCGAAAACCAATCTCTCTTATATGAATAATATAATAATAAAGTCAGGCCTATGCCTGATAAAACTAATAAAGAGGGCATGGAAAACCAAATAGAAACTGCTCCTATAATTCCTAATAAAAGGGCATTAGGTATAGTTATTTTTCTAAATTGCAACCTTGTAAATACAACATATAAAAATAAAGCAACTAATACATCTACTGCATATGGCTTAACCTCTGATGAATAATAAATAAGATCCCCTGAAACAGCAAAGAGCAACAAAGAAACTGGAATAAATTTAGGATCTATATAATATTTTATTAAAATATAAAATAGAAGGATTGATAAAATACCTGCAATAAAAGGGAATAATCTTAATATTAATTCGCTATTGCCAAATAGAAGAACCATAAATTTTTCAACCCATAGGAAACCTATTGGACCTCCCTGACCATATTCTAAAGGCTTTAAAAGTCCTAAAAAATCTCTATTTATTATGTTGAGGGATAACATAGCCTCATCTACCCATAATGATCGATTAAACAAATAACAACGCAATCTTAAAATAATACCATAGAAAATTATTACTATAAGAAAGATCTTAGAGTTATAGAAAGGGGTGCATTTTTGAAAGTATTTTTTTGCTATTTCTTTATAGCTAGTATCCATGTTTTTATTATACTCCAAATACCCCAAATGTTCAATTTTTGTGCAAAATAGGTCTATTGAAAGGGAAATATTATATATCGTGATTATGGTCACAAAATGGTCGCATGGAGGGATTTATTTTTAAGCGGGCTTATAACTTATTGAAAAGTAATGGGTTGGAAAGTTGGAATTTTCTGGCGGAGAGGGAGGGATTCTTGTATGCGTGTTTCCCTAATTCCCCGTCAATAAACATGTTACAACTTAACTCTTTTATTGTCAAGGGATTAACTATTCTATATACTTTCGTCTGTTTTCGTCCTTTTTCGTCTATTGTCGCTTTAGTTGGGCACCTATTTGGGCACCAGAATTTAACTCTTTTTTTTGTCGAAGGAAGTGCCTAATCTTATGTGTCTCAATACGTCCCCTGACTTGATAAAGACACCGTTGCCGCACCCTGTTACGTTACAAAATGATACAGCATTATTAATGTCCAGTTTTGGGGTAAGTCCGATTATCACCATATCAGCATCTGGTTTGCAATTGCAGTTAACAAGTGTCTCAAATTTGACTTCACAATGTGGGCAATAAAGGTCATCCTTAACACCGTTTTTCAATTCACCTGAAAGGATTATCTTATCAAAATCCCCTTCTATAGCTGAAATAACAAACTCGCCTTCAATGCCAGGCCGTCTGTATCTGATTCTCAATCCCGGAACCCCGTTGATCTTATTCTCCTCGTCCATTATATTACACCCATTAGGGCAATATGCCTCGCTGATCAGATATCTGATATTGTCTTCCTTAGCGGTATCTTTTTTGCTTTTCCTCCCACTCAGCGGTATTATCCACCTACCATCCTTTGTAAATCTTTCCATCTTATGCCTCCTTTACTGTTATCAAATAAAAACCCTCAGCTATTTCTAATCCATAGCGCCGCTTCATAAAGATTATTAGCAATGTGATCTGGTTGAGATGAAAGCTCTTCTCTGTGTTTAATACCGTGTCCTGTCAGGAGAAATACCGAATGAGCACCTACTCTTTTAGCCATCTCTATATCATGAGGGTGATCACCTATGCAATAGGAATTACTGAAATCAAGATTATGTGTCTTCTTTGCTTGTTCGATAAAATAAGGGCTTGGTTTATGACAAATACATTTTTCTTCCTTTGTATGTAAACAGCTAAATACTTCTTTTATTGCTATACCTGATTCTTTGAGCGTATTTATGAAATAATCACTAAATATCCCATACTTATCCCTGCTGAATACCCCTTTTCCGACTCCTGATTGATTTGTAATAATGAAAAGTAGAAACTTTTCCTGCAAAAGCTGGAGTGCTTCAATCGCCTGAGGAATAAAAACAAGCTTTTCTGGTATATAAAGATCCCCTATGTCTTCATTTATCGTTCCATCCCTATCTAAAAATACCGCATTATTCATGTGCTTAATTATTTTATTAGAAAAGCTTTCCGCTTTTTATCTACCCATAAACCGTAAAACTCTGAATTTGTTTTCCACTCTTTAATATTCTGCATAGCTTTTCTTATCTGCTGCAGGTGGCTTTCTTCGGAACAAGAATTACCGGCACAATCATAATGACCAACGAGAAAGATAAGCTCTGAATCATGTTTTTTATATGAGATCCACACCTTTTTTTTGATAGATTTAATTTCATGAGTGTCTTTGTATTCGCTCAATAACTTATCCGGACCAGGCGTAGTAATCATGTCAACATAGTAAACATCGTAGTTATTCCTAATAAAATCGATCACAGGCGCCTGAACTCTTCCATCTATGCAATTTATAGCAGTAGCAAATTTTTTAGCCATACATACTTATCCTTTCCTGTATAAGTTACTACAAAACAAAACCCTATACAAGCATTTTATAAGCATCTCTCCCCTTCCTTGTCCTCTTTCTCAGCCATTCTTCCACCTTGTTCTCTTTGAATCTTACAAGACCGCCTATTTTTATACATGGGACATATCCATAATGGACCCACTTGTAGATCGTAGATAGCCTTACCTGTAACAAATCACTTAATTGTTGTGGCGTTATTAAATTCTGCATAAAACTGGGATTAAGAATACCCTATTATAGTAGTTCCAACACGTTATGATTATGTGATTTACTACTAGGTAGGTAATAAAAAAGCGTAACTTAATATAAATTTAATAAGTTACGCTAATACTGGCGGAGAGGGAGGGATTCGAACCCCCGATGAGCTTGCGCCCATAACGGTTTTCAAGACCGCCGCGTTCAACCGCTCTGCCACCTCTCCTTGATAAATTTAACTCACGGTAAATACCTAAGATCTATTGAATACCTGCCAAAAGATAAAACACTATTTAAGCTCGTTTTTTGCTGCTCTTCATCGTAAACTTCTCTTGTCTGAAGAAAATAATAAATGCCATCTCTATAAAAAGTCAAAATCTCCACTCCAGTTTCCCAGTTTCTTATGGCTGTTAAGACTCCTTCTTTTTTGTTTAATATTTTATAATAAGGATTTTCCATCACGTTGGGCATATTAGCATTACGCTCTTCAGAGCTAACGGTCTTTTCTGTTATAACTCCCTTTTCTTCATTGACATCATATACAACCTTGTAATTTAACCCTTCTTTCATATATTTTCCGTCTGTAAATTCATGCACATGCAAGTCCTCTATTTGTATCTCATAGCTAAACGCATTTGTCGCTATTAAAATAGCTATCAAAAAAGAAAACAATATTCTTATCCTTTTCATAAATCCTCCTGTTTAACAAAATCGGCATCTCTATTTCTTAGGAACTTTCATTAAAGACTTTTGGCTTATTTTTTAATAAAACGAATGGCGGAGAGGCAGGGATTCGAACCCTGGGTACTCTTGCGAGTACACATGCTCTCCAAGCACGCCGTTTAAACCGCTCACGCACCTCTCCATCATCCTAACCCTTTTCCTAAAGGGAAGCAACAGGGAAAAGGTATTATTTTCTACATAAACAACTGCTTCCAGAAAGAATAATAAAAATGCCTTGCTTTCTCGTAAGAACCAGAGAAAAAGTCAAAAAAGGAAGCTTCTCTGAATAACATGCTCACTATAAAGAATACAAATATTAAATTTATTATATAGACAGACGAGATTGAAAATAAGTATCCTGTTTTTATCAGGTCAGACTGTTTTTCTTTTACTGATTGCGCAGTATGGGCCAGGTGGAACATCAATGTAAAGCCAACAAAAAACATAAATAATTCTGAATATCTTGTGACATCCATAAAAAGCGAGAATATGAAATATAAAAATACTACAAAAACTGTATATCCTGGAATAAGGTACGGGGCTAGAATGACAAAAAAATTAGGCGATGCTGAGGTCTTTATATTACCTCCTTTAGAGGAGACTTTAAACGATAGCACCTTTCCGCCTGAAAAAAACGTAGCTATTGCATGCATCAACTCATGACCTAAGATGTATAAAAAATCAAGTTTAAATAAAAGTATATGCAAGATAGAATACGATACTACCCCCAATAAGAAGATCAACCCTGAGCCTGAGATGTTCTTTATAGAAACTATACCTTTATAAAAACTTACCGTAACTGCTATGCATAGAGGAATGAGCAAAAATCCTATAATAAAACGTAATACCTTAATCATCATATCTATTCTTCTGTAATTCTTTCTCTCCCGCCCATGTAAGGACGGAGTACTTCTGGTATCAGAATGCTTCCATCTTTTTGTTGATAGTTTTCGAGAATTGCTATTACTGTTCTCGCCATTGCTATGCCAGAACCATTTAGAGTATGAATATACTCTAGTTTCTTTCTGCCCTTAGGTTTATATTTTATACCTGCCCTGTGCGCTTGAAAATCTGTAAAATTGCTACAGCTCGAGACTTCTAAATTTTTACCGATGCCAGACGCCCATGCCTCAATATCGTAACATTTCGCGGCTGCAAAACTTATGTCTCCTGTTGACAACATAACTACCCTATAAGGAAGTTTCAGCCTCTGCAAAACCTCTTCTGCGTTCCTTAATAAGGATTCAAGCTCGTCGTAAGATGTCTCCGGCTTTACAAACTTAACCAGTTCTACTTTATCAAACTGGTGCACACGCATAAGGCCTTTTGTTTCCTTGCCATAAGAACCTGCCTCGCGCCTAAAACACGCAGTATAGGCAGTATAGTATATTGGTAAATCTTCTTCATCAAGCACTTCATTTCTATGTATATTTGTTAGAGGGACTTCCGCGGTAGGGATAAGAAAGAGATCGTCGCGTTTTAACCTATACATATCATCTTCAAGTTTTGGGAGCTGGCCTGTTCCTGTCATGCTCTCCCTATTGACAAGAAAAGGTGGGAATATTTCCTTATAACCATGCTCCCTTGTGTGAAGATCAAGCATGAAATTGATAAGAGCCCTCTCAAGCTGGGCCCCAAGCCCTTTAAAAAGACAGAATCCTGAGCCAGAAATCTTTGAAGAACGAGGAAAATCAAGTATATCAAGACTTTCACCTAACTCTATGTGATTCTTAGGGTTAAAGTCAAATTTTTGTATATTACCCCATTTTCTTACCTCTCTATTAGCTTCTGGGCTTCCTATTGGTATAGAATGATGTGTAATATTTGGGATATTAAGCACCAAAATGCTCAATTTTTGGTCTATTTCATCCACTTTCTTATCTAAATCAGCTATATTTTGGGATATTGACTTCATATTTGCTACAACGTCTGGACCTGGCTTCCCACCTTTAGAAGCTTTATTCTTTTCTGCTTTTAAAACCTCTGCCTGCACTAAAATCTTCCTCTTTTCAGCATCTAGATCTAACACCTCTTGCATATCCAACTTTAGACCTCTATTTTTTATAGTCTCTTTCACTATATCAGCATTCTCTCTTATAACTTTTATATCTAACATGATCTATCTCCTCGCTCTTGCTTAACTTGACACTTTTGTCATTGACTGAATTGTCAAGTTAGCCTTTGACTACGCCAAGGGGTTTCATTCTAACGACCTTTTGGGATATACCAGCGTTATGCACTACATCTACCACTGTGTCAATATCTTTATACGCCTCTGGGGCTTCCTCGGCTAATGTGGACCTACCTTTAGCCCTTACAATTATACCACTTTTATTAAAAAGTTCCTTATCTATCTGTCGGCCCTTGCATTGTCTTATGGCAGCTGAACGAGACATGCATCTCCCTGCCCCATGACAGGTGCTGCCAAATGTTTCTCGCATTGACTCAGCAAGGCCTGCAAGAACATAAGAATATGTGCCCATGTCTCCGGGTATAATCACTGGCTGGCCTGTCTCTTTATACTTCTCAGGGATATCTGGATGGCCTGGAGGAAAAGCCCTTGTAGCGCCTTTTCTGTGTACGCAAAGGACTTTTTCCCCGCCATCTACTTTATGCCTTTCCATCTTAGCTATATTGTGCGCAACGTCATACACAAGATCCAGTCCTAATTTACTCCAGCTTTTGTCAAAAACTTCCTCAAACACCAGCCTGGTAAGGTGCATAAGGCATTGTCTGTTCGCCCATGCATAATTTGCAGCACACCTCATTGCGCCCAAATACGCTTTACCTTCAGAAGAATTTATTGGCGCGCACGCAAGCTGCCTGTCCGGGACATTTATATGATACTTGTCCAGGCAACGCACCATACCCTTTACATAATCATCGCATACCTGGTAGCCAAGACCTCGGGAGCCAGAATGAATCATCACTGTCACCTGACCTTTAAAAAGACCGAAGATGTTTGCTATTTTGTCGTCGTAAATCTCATCTACTACCTGTACTTCTAAAAAATGATTTCCGGAACCAAGTGTACCAGATTGTTTTCTGCCCCTTTCATACGCCCTGTCAGAAACCTTAGAGGGGTCTGCGCCTTCTATAGACCCCTTATCTTCCGTATGCTCAATATCTTCCTTTACGCCATAACCTTTTTTTACAGCCCATCTAGCGCCTTTAACGAAAATCTCTCGCTCTTCCCTGTCGCTCACTCTAATGTCGCCGCTTGAGCCAATGCCACACGGTATATTGTTGAATAAATTATTTATTAAATTTGCCAGTTTAGGTTTTACGTCCTCCCATGTTAAATCGCTTCTTACAAGCCTGACCCCGCAATTGATATCATAGCCTACCCCTCCGGGTGAAATCACGCCATTCTTGTCAGGATCAGTGGCTGCTACACCGCCTATTGGAAAGCCGTAACCCCAGTGCATATCAGGCATGGCTAGAGAATATCTCACTATACCTGGCAAAAACGCAACATTTGCCACTTGTTCAGGCGCCTTGTCTTTAAGGATTAAAGGTATAAGGGATTCGTTTGCGTAGATAAGGCCCGGGACTTTCATCCCAGGTTTAGAGGAAACCGGGATTTCCCATCTATAGCTATCTAATTTTTTCAATCTTCCTTGCCAGGCCTGGCTCATAAAGATTATACGTCAAAAATGATTTCGCAATTAAAACCGTTTTTATCTTGCTCTATTTTAAGTCCGTGAAAGGTAACAGCCTTGATTTCTGTTTGGAGGGTGTTTTGTGAAAGGTCTATCTTTTTCCCATATGCTTCGCCATCTATTCCGTCATTGTCCAGTCTTAAGAGTTTAAAATCGCTAAATAATATTTCTTCCTTATTAAAAATGTATAAAAGTTCACTCAGCCAGTCTACCAATCGTTCTTCGAAATTTTTGGTGCTTTTTATTATTTGAATCTTTTTCTGGATTGGTCTTCTGGAATTCTGAGGGCCTGACTTGCCTGAGATAATGTCAAACATACCCTTTGCTGCATTCTCAAAAAGATGCTCTATGGTAACGCCGTATGCCTTTACCCCTACATCAGCGGTATGTTCAATAATCTCGTAGGGTTTCATTCTGCTTCGCTTGCTATGCGTTTTAGCCCGATTGATATGAGCTTTGCGGGAATGCTCTATCCTGATAATTTCTACAAAGCCAAGCGCGAAAGCTGCTTGGCGAAGTAGAATGGTGAGCCGCCCGCGAGTCGAACGCGGCACACCCGCCTTAAAAGGGCGGTGCTCTACCAACATGAGCTAGCGGCCCATACCATTGTATTTATATAGATGAGAGTTCTTTTTCCTTCTCTTTTATAAGCTCTTCTATTTTTTTTGTATATTTATCTGTTAATTTCTGCACTTCTTCCTGGGCCTTAAAACGCGTGTCCTCTGGAATCTCTTTTGAATCTTCCATCTTTTTAACAGAATCTATTGCATCCCGGCGTACTGTCCTTATGGAAACTCTGCCCTGCTCGGCGATCTTATGGAGGATCTTCTTAAGCTCCTCGCATCTTTCTTTTGTAAGAGATGGGATGGCTATCCTTATAATCTTCCCGTCATTTGTAGGGGTAATCCCCAGCTGGGATTTTAAAATCCCCTTTTCTATGGCCGGGACTGTTGAAGGGTCCCAGGGATGAATGGCTATAAGGCGCGGCTCTGGCACAGATATGCTCCCTACCTGCATTATAGTCATGGTTGCTCCATAGCATTCAACTTTTATGCCCTCAACAAGGCTCGGATTGGCGCGACCTGTCCTAATCTCAGCAAACTCCCTTACTGTCGCATCTACCGCCTTTTTCATGTTTTCGTCTATCTCATGAATCCGTTTTTGAATGGGCAGCATAAATACCTCCTTGTACAAATCGCTCAAGACTAAGACCTGAGCATATCTGTGTGATGGGCGTGATGAAATCTTATTTAACGATAGTACCTATCTTCTCGCCCAATATAACCCTCTTTATATTTCCTTTTTGCGTAAGATTAAAAACCACGATGGGCAATTTATTATCCATGCAAAGGCTCACAGCTGTGGCATCCATAACCTTGAGGCCTTTATTTAACACCTCGATGTATTTAAGGCTTTTGAATTTTTTTGCGGACTTATATTTTTTAGGATCAGCGGAGTATACACCGTCTACCTTTGTAGCCTTTAAAATAACATCTGCGTTTATCTCTATAGCCCTAAGGCTAGCTGCTGTATCTGTTGAAAAATATGGGTTTCCAGTGCCGGCAACAAAAATAATAACCCTACCTCTTTCAAGGTGCCTTGTCGCCCGCCGTCTGATATAAGGTTCGGCCAGTTCCTGCATCTCAATGGCCGTTTGAACGCGCGTTACCACGCCGATCTTCTCCAAAACATCCTGCAATGCAAGGCCGTTTATAACTGTCGCGAGCATGCCCATATAATCGGCTATGATGCGATCCACGCCTTGGCCAGAGGCTGTAGAACCCCGGTAAATATTTCCTCCTCCTATTACAATTGCAATCTGAATGCCAAGCTTTTTGATTTCCTTGATCTCTTTTGCTATAGACTGCGTCACTAAAGGGTCTATGCCATAGCCCTTTTTACCCTGAAGAGCTTCGCCGCTCAACTTAAGGACAACCCTTTTATATACAGAGGACTTTTTCTTCATCCGATATCCTCGCCTACCTGAAATCTGACAAATCTGCGAATCACAATATTTTCCCCTATCTTTCCCACGAGAGTAGCAAGGCATTCCTTAATCGTAAGCTTGTCATCTTTGATAAATAGCTGATCCATAAGGCAGACCTCTGAATAAAACTTCTCCAGCTTTCCTTCTATTATTTTCTCCATTACCTTTTCCGGCTTACCTTTTACCTGTTCCTTAAAGATCTCTTTTTCTCTGTCTATGGTAGACTTTGGCACTTCCTCTCGGGAGACATAGGCAGGGGAGCTCGCTGCAATCTGCATGCATATATTTTTCACAAACTTCCTGAATTCTTCGTTCCGGGCCACAAAATCTGTCTCGCAGTTTACCTCTAACAACACCCCGATTTTGTTGTTTGAATGTATATAAGATTCTATCACGCCTTCTTTGGTAGCGCGGCCAGCCTTCTTAAATGCCACTATTTGGCCTCTTTTCTTAAGCAAATCTATTGCTGTCTTTATGTCACCGTTCGCCTCCGTCAGCGCCTTTTTACAATCCATCATAGGGGCATTTGTCTTCTCCCTTAACTTTCTTATTAAATCTACAGCTATCGCCATGACACCTACCTTGCCTTTCTAAAATTATAGCCTACCGGGTCGAAGGCCTATAAGTCTTTTTCTTGGGAGGCTTTAACCTCTTTTCTTCCTTATCTTTATCCTTGAATTTTTCTGTCTTTACTTCTTCTACTAATTGCTCTGATTTTTCGACAAGTCCTCCTGTTTCTTCTTTAGGCTTATCGTCGGCTACGTTAATTTTACTGTCCGCCTCTTCTTGCTCGAACTGTTTCTTGCCCTCCATAATACTGTCTGTGATGAGATCTATTATAAGTTTTATGGACCGCATAGCGTCATCGTTGGCAGGGATCGGATAGTCAATGATGTCAGGATCTGCGTTTGTATCTATGATGGCCACTATGGGAATTGAAAGCTTTATTGCCTCTTTAACGGCAATGTCTTCTTTCTTGGCATCTACAACAAACATAGCGCCTGGCATCTCCTTCATATTCACTATACCCTGGAGATTTCTTCTTAGCTTCTCCCTCTCTTTTGAGAGTATGGCTTTTTCCTTCTTCTTAATAGCCTCAAAGGTGCCGTCCTGTTCCATGGTTTCAATCTCTTTAAGCCTTTTTATGCTATTACGTATTGTCTTAAAATTTGTAAGCGTACCCCCCAGCCACCTATCCTTGACAAAATACATATCTGAGCGCTGGGCAGCTTCAAATACAGTGTCCTGCGCCTGCTTCTTGGTCCCTACAAAAAGTATGCTTTTGCCCTGAGAAGCAATGCCCTTTACGAATTCTCTGGCCTTATTAAGAAACTCTACTGTCTTTTCAAGGTCTATTATATAGATCCTGCTTCGCTCTCCAAAGATAAACTGCTTCATCCTCGGGTTCCAGCGGCTCCTGTTGTGGCCAAAATGAGCCCCTGCGTTTAATAGTTGCTTGATTAATTCTGTATCCACTCTCTTACCTCCTCACAATAAATAACAATTTTAACAACTTACCTCTTTATTACAGGTGAATTATTATAACATGAAAATCTCTATTTGCAAGCACTTTTTAAAGACGGCATAGGCGGATAATACCCTCGTCCAGCTTTTGGCGAATAATCCACCTCTGGAGGGTTGTCTACCGCAGGCGGATGGCTCAATCGTATGTGTCAAGTTAGGTCTTATTTTTTGTGTTCTATCCCTTTTTTGGGCGACTTATTTAGCTAACCCCTTGAATTGCAGCTCGTACAGTCGGGTATATGCTCCTGAAAGCCTCAGCAGCTCTTTATGACTGCCTGATTCTATTATCTTCCCCTCTTCAATTACCAGTATATTATCAGCATGCTCTATAGTAGATAGCCTATGAGCGATGACAAATACCGTTCTATTGGTCATAAGCTTATCTATTGCCTCCTGAACAAGCCTCTCTGATTCAGTATCAAGTTGGCTTGTGGCCTCGTCAAGGATAAGGATAGGCGGATCTTTAAAAAGCGCCCTTGCAATTGCTATGCGCTGTTTTTCGCCGCCTGAAAGCCTCATCCCTCTGTCCCCTATAAAAGTATCGTAGGCATTTGGCATCTTCATAATAAAATCATGCGCATTCGCTGCCTTTGCTGCTTTTATAATATCCTCGATGCGCGCGTTAGGTTTTCCAAAGGCTATATTATTGCGTAGCGAATCATTAAAAAGTATGGTTTCCTGCATCACTATGCCTATTTGGTCACGAAGAGACGCTATGCTGAAACCCCTAATATCCCTACCATCAACCAACACAGACCCTTTGTCCGGATCATAAAACCTAGGTAATAGACTGACAATCGTGCTTTTTCCGGCTCCGCTCAGACCCACTATTGCGAGTATTTTGCCCTTTGAAAGACGCACATTAATATCCTTTAAAACCAAAGACCCTTTATTATAGGAAAAATCAATGTCTTTAAACTCTATTGAATCTTCAAATTCTGAAAGCGCAACAGCTCCTGGCGCATCCTTTATAGAGGCCTCCTGGTCAAGTATCTTGAAGACCCGCGTTATAGCCGCCACGGCCTTAATGTTTATCCCATACAACCTGCTCAATCTCTTGAACGGCTTTATAAGGGAGAGCAATGCTGCTAAAAATGCTATAAAGGCCCCTGCGGAAAGGGTTCCTCCTACGACCTCTTTGCCGCCGATCCACAATACTACTCCCATGCACAATATCCCCGCAAATTCGCCGAGGGGGCTTATGGCAGCCATGCGCTTCACTGACTTTATAAGCATCTTAAAATATCTATTATTGTGGGACTTGAATTTATCTGTCTGATAATCTTCTGCGGAAAAGGTCTTCACTATGCCTATTCCATATATGGTCTCAAACAATAAAGAATTGATATCTGACATGCTCTCCTGCGTAGCAATGCTTATCTTTTTAAGTTTTTTTCCTATTTGTACAACAGGATACGCCACTAGAGGGAATACAATTATAGTAATCAAAACCAGCATCCATGAAATTGAAAAATATATCTTTATCCAGATAAGTATGACCAGATATACACACATCTGTATTGGCTGAAACAAAAGGTCTGTAAGTCCTTCTGTTATAGAGTTTACTATTATACCAACATCATAGGTAATCCTGGAGACCAGCTCTCCTATCTGCATCCTGGCATAAAAATCATTAGAGAGCATGAGCAGCTTCTTGTATATAGCCAACCTTGTATCTCTTAACACAGACTGGCCAAGCTTGCTCATAAAATAGGTTTGGAAAAACAGGAAGACCCCTTTTACCAGAAATATTAATGCTATAAATACTATAAGCCAGTTCAACAAAGATACTCTTGGAATGCTGTTTATCTTATCTATAAGATTAGAAAGAAGCTCCGGCGGGTTCCCAGACACGGGCAGAGATATGTCCTTTCCTCCCAGTATATTATCAACAACGGGTATGATCATACCTAAAGACACCCCTCCCATGGCAGAAGCGACAATCATGCATATAATCGCAATTAGCATTATGGAAAGGTGCGGCTTAAGAAATTTTAGAAATCTTATATAATCTCTCATGTTAAATAAAGACACGACCCACCGAGGAGGGGGTCGTATATATAAATTTTATCCGCCTAAGGCGGATAAGTCCGGCCTTATAAGTCACATCGCCTTCTTTTCGCAGTTCCATGACTTATGGCCTCATTTATATTATCACTCTCATTGACTTTTGTCGAGGTCTTTGTTATTATTGTAACGGCGATATTTAAACGGTTTTGTGGTGCTTGTAGCGCTAACTTGACACATGCAATTGAGCCATCCGCCACGGCGGATTATCCACCGAAATTAGGGCAAAGGTGGATAACTTTTGTCATTGAGGATTTGTCAGGTTAGGGGGTTGATTATGAGAAAAGTCCGCGTTGGGGTGATTGGGCTCGGGCGATTAGGTTCTTTTCACTCCCAGATATACTCAAGATTAAAAACAGTGGAGCTTGTATGCCTATGTGATACTGATAGGCAGAAGGCTCGTCTGATCGGAAAGGCTCTAAAAATACCCTGGCGCACGAATTATAATGAGCTTTTTAAAAAAGATGTAGACGCGGTCAGCATTGTCACGCCAACATACCTTCACTATAAGATAGCAAAATCCTTTCTAAATAAGGGTATACATGTACTTATAGAAAAGCCGATTACAGAAACCCTGAAAGAGGCAGGCGAACTAATAAGGCTCGCTCAGAAAAAAGGATTAATAATACAGGTAGGCCATGTGGAGCGTTTCAATTCCGCCATACAGGCAATAGAGAAACTACTGCCAAAGCCAAGATTTATAGAAGTGCACAGGCTCGGCCCCTTTACCCCGCGCGTCAAGGACATAGGCGTAGTGCTTGATTTGATGATACATGATATTGACATAGTCCTCGGTTTCACGAAATCAAAGATAAAGGACATACAGGCAATAGGCATGAAAATCCTCACGAAACACGAAGATATTGCAAATGCCAGGATAAGTTTCAAGGACGGAACGATCTGCGACCTGACCGCAAGCCGCGTAACAAATGACTCTTTACGCAAGATAAGAATATTCCAGAAGGATTGCTATATATCGCTTGATTATGTGGCGCAGGAGGCCCTTATCTCGAAAAAGATAAAAAACAAGATCGTCTCGAAAAAAATTAACATCAAAAAGGAAGGGCCTTTAGAAAAGGAACTCTCTTCCTTTGTGGAGTGCGTTACCAATAAAAAAAGACCTATTGTATCTGGATTAGAAGCATATAATGCCCTGCGAGTTGCGCATAAGATAATCAAAAAACTGAAAATATGAAGAAAAAGAGACTCTTGATTGTTGCGGGAGAGCCATCCGGCGACCTGCAGGCAGCCCACCTTGTAAAATCCCTTAAGGCAATACATCCTAATCTCGAAATCTTCGGTATCGGCGGAAAAAAAATGCGGGAAGCAGGAGTCGAGATCGCCTACGATATAGTGGAACTTGCCGTGGTAGGCTTCGTGGAAGTCATAAAACATCTCGGGACATTTAAAAAGGTCCTCGAAAAGCTCCTGATGCTTCTTGAAACAAAGAGGCCTGACGCTGTAATCCTTGTTGATTACCCGGGATTCAACCTTCGCTTTGCAAAATATGTAAAGAAAAAAAATATACCTGTGATCTATTACATAAGTCCGCAGATATGGGCCTGGGGGAAAAACAGGGTTTCAGAAATAAAAAAATGCGTCGACAAGATGGTCGTAATCTTTGGCTTTGAAGAAGAGCTGTATAAGGAGGCCGGGGTAAAGGTCAGCTTTGTGGGCCATCCGTTTCTGGATATAGTAAAGCCCTGCTGGAAAAAAGAAGAAACCGCAAAACATCTGCATCTCAAACATTCATCTATAAAGGTCTCTCTCTTGCCTGGCTCAAGGGCAAAAGAGATCGAAAAGCATCTCCCTGCGATGCTAAAGGCCTGCGAACTTATAAAAAGAGAATTGCCCGACACTGAATTCATTCTTTCGCGGCGCAAGGAACTGGATAAATCCATATACAACAAAATAATATCCGCATCAAAAATAAAACCGCATTCCCTGGAAAACAGGCCCTACGAGATCATGGACGTATCTGATTTAGTGATGGTTTCTTCTGGCAGCGCGACTCTTGAGACAGCTATTATGGAGAAACCGATGGTTATCATATACAAGACATCCTTTATCACGTGGCTTCTTGCAAGCAATATGATAAAAATACCTGATATAGGGCTTGTGAATGTTGTGGCGGGAAAAAGGATCGTGCCTGAGCTTACTCAGTTTCAGGTAAATGCATCTAATATCGCGAGAGAATCTTTAAATATATTGAACAATAAAAAAACTCGGGAAGATATAAAGAAAGATCTAAGGAAGGTCAAGGAAAAACTCGGAGAGCATGGCGCGGTAGAACGCGCGGCGCATATTATCCAAAAATTCCTCAGCTAACTATTCCCATTCTATCGTCGAGGGCGGCTTTGAACTGATATCATAAACCACCCTATTAATGCCCTTTACCTCATTTATTATACGGTTTGAGATACAGCCCAAAACATCGTAAGGGATCTTTGTCCAATCCGCTGTCATCGCGTCCTGGCTCGTGACAATCCTCAGGGCTGCAACATTCTCATAGGTCCTTTTATCGCCCATCACTCCGACGCTCTTCACGGGTAAAAGGACTGCGAATGACTGCCAGATATTCCGATACCATTCGTAGTTTTCCATTTCTTCCTGCACTATTGCGTCTGCCTCGCGTAAAATATCCAGTCGTTCTTTTGTCACATCTCCTATGATCCTCACTGCCAGACCTGGCCCAGGGAAAGGCTGGCGGTATACCATCTCGTCACTGAGGCCAAGTTCTTTGCCTAATTTTCTCACCTCATCCTTAAAAAGATCCTTTAATGGCTCTATAAGCTCAAAACCCATTTTTTTAGGCAAGCCCCCTACGTTATGATGGGTCTTTATTGTGCTCGAAGGTCCGCCTTTTGCAGAACGACTTTCAATCACATCAGGATAAAGAGTGCCCTGCGCAAGGAATTTTATCCTGCCAATACGTTTCGCGTCTTTTTCAAAGACACGTATAAATAGCCTACCTATAATCTTACGTTTCTTTTCCGGATCAGATACCCCTTTTAATTTTTTAAGAAACTCTTTCTCTGCGTCACTAACATGTAGATTCATGTGAAAATGCTGCTTAAAGGTTTTTACAACATCCTCCCTTTCATGTTTCCTCAGCAACCCATTGTTTACAAAAATACATTGAAGCCTTTTTCCGATGGCCTTATGTAAAAGAACTGCTGTAACAGAAGAATCCACCCCACCGCTTAAGCCAAGGACCACTGCTTCTTTTTTTACCCGCAAGCGCACCTCTTTTATCGCCTCTTTTATAAAAGACTTCATTGTCCATGTTGATTTGAGTCCGCAAATTTCATGCAGGAAATTCCTAAAAATCCTCATGCCTTTCGGCGTATGGACAACTTCTGGATGGAACTGCACCCCATAGAACCTTTTTTCTGGATGAAACATGCTGGCGATCTTACTGTTCTTCGTATGGGCCAGACTCGAGAATCCCTTTGGAAGGACAAGCACCTGGTCTCCGTGGCTCATCCAGACCTTTTCCTTCTTCTTACATCCTGAAAACAACTTATCCTTTTCATCTATCGCCAATTCCGCATGGCCGTATTCACGCCCTTTGGTCTTGCCCACTCTACCGCCCAATAAAGAACCCAAAAGCTGCATGCCATAGCAAATACCCAAAACAGGCACGCCTAGCTCAAAGATCTCCTTGGAGCATTTGGGTGAACCCTTCTGAGTAACACTCGAAGGCCCGCCTGAAAGTATAATAGCCTTTGGATTCATTGCCTTGATATTGGATAAAGGTGTATTATAGGGGATAAGGGCGCAATAAACACTGCACTCCCTTACCCTCCTTGCAATAAGCTGATTATACTGAGACCCGAAATCTAAAATCACTACTGTCTGTTTTTGCATATCTCCCTTCTTGCTAACTTGACAAATCAGTCAATGACAAAAGTTGTCCAGTCTTGTTTATTATTCGGTGGATAATCCGCCGCAGGCGGATGGCTCAATTTCATGTGTCAAGCTAGGCTCGAAACTTTCTGCACTATTGGCCTTTACATGCTTTTACGCAAACGCCGCATATAAATTGACCCACTATTCCTTTGTTCCTAAACTCTTTGAGCTTCTCGTAACACTTGCTATGGTCAAAGTCTTGTTGTTTTTCCTTTATGGCCCCAACAGGACACATTTCTATGCAGTTCCTACAATCTTTGCAATCTTCTCTTAACGGCTTGTCAGACAGAAGAGGCATATCTGTCAAAATCGTAACAAGCCGAAACCGCGCCCCTAATTCAGGATTTACCAAAAGATTGTTTCTTCCTATAAAACCGAGGCCGGCTATTTTGCCTATCTTTTTATGCGAAAGGTGGCCTTCCTGTTTTTCCCAGTCTATTATCTGCGAGGCTGGTACAGGAAGTGCTTTATATCCCTTAGACTGTATAAAATTAGAAAGCCTGAGGGCTATCTGATCAAGTGCTATATTTACCTGACGGTAATGATGATAGTAAATCTTTGTAGGCGTGTCTATTATTTCTTCTAATATAGGATCAGAAAGCCTTACACCTATAGATATAGCATAATCTAAACCTTGTAAGATTTCATCTGAAAAATGAAATTCTTTTTTTACGGGCTTTATATGCGCTGTTCCAAAAAGCGCCGAACCTAAACCATAAGCTGTGTTTTTTAATTCTTCGCGAAACTCTGGGTTTTTTTCCATTTTTTAAGGTACACCATTAAAACTGATATCGCGACAGGCGTCACCCCTGAAATCCTTGATGCCTGGCCAAGGTTCAATGGCCGCGTCGCAGAAAGTTTTTCAATAATCTCATTTGAAAGACCTGGGATATGGTCAAACTCAAAGGCCTCGGGTATCTTGATATTTTCTATCCTTTTAAAACTCTCAATCTCTTTTACCTGCCTATCAATAAATCCCTTATATTTTATCTCTATCTCGACCTGCCTTATTTCGTCGTCGCGAAGTTCCCTCTTTTCTCTATCAAACTCCTTAAGTATGCTAAAATTTACCTGCGGTCTTTTTAATAAATCAGACAAGCTGGTCATGTTATTTAGAGGAGGGACATTCCATTTCCTGAGCATTTTATTAGTCCTTATATCAGGATATATCTTGACATCCCTTAACCTCTTAAACTCATGTTCTATTCTTTTTTTCTTGAGAACTATCTTTTTATAATATTTTGTTTTTATAATACCCAATTCATGTCCTATCTCGGCAAGCCTCAAGTCGGCATTGTCTTCTCTGAGAAGCAATCTGTATTCTACGCGCGATGTAAACATCCTGTAAGGCTCATTGGTGCCCTTTGTTATAAGGTCGTCTATGAGTACGCCTATATAGGCTTGCGAACGGTCTAATGTCAGCGGGTCTCTATGCTTAATCTTAAGCGCTGCATTTACCCCTGCCATAAAACCTTGTGCTGCGGCCTCTTCATAACCTGTTGTTCCATTTATCTGACCTGCGCAATAGAAATGTTTTACCGGTTTTGTCTCGAGCGTGGATTTCAGCTGAATGGGATTCATAAAATCGTATTCAATGCCATAACCTGGTATCAGGATATCTGCCTTTTCCAGACCCAGAATGCTCCTTACCATCTTTAGCTGCACATCTATTGGCAAACTTGTGGATATGCCATTTGGATAATACTGATCTCTGTTCAATCCCTCTGGTTCTAAAAAAACCTGATGGCGCTCTCTGTCGCTAAATCTCACGATCTTATCCTCTATGGATGGGCAATACCGCACGCCTCTCGATTGGATCTTTCCTGTATAAAGTGGGGAACGGTCAAGGGACTTCCGTATAATATCGTGTGTCTTTTTGTTTGTGTAGGTAATATAGCATGGCACTTGGGCTCTATTTATCATCTCTGTTGAGAATGAAAATGGAACCGGGACCTTATCGCCAAGTTGTCTTTTCATTTTAGAAAAATCTATGGTCTTTGAGTCTAGGCGCGCAGTAGTACCTGTTTTAAGCCTCAATACCTCAAGGCCCAATGATACCAAACTCTTTGAAAGATTCGATGAAGGAGCTTCTCCCAATCGACCGCCAGGAAAATGTGTAAGCCCAATATGGATAGTGCCGTTTAAGAAAGTGCCGGGCGTGATAATCACGGCTTTAGAATTTATTGTACTCCCGTTTATTAGTTTTACGCCGCGCGCGGTCTTATCTTTTACAACCAGTTCTGATACGCAAGCCTCAAATAGATCAAGCCCCTTTGCCATCCCCACAACATTCTTCATGTATTTTACATAAAGCGACCTGTCAACCTGCGCCCTGGAAGACCACACAGCAGGCCCTTTGCTTTTATTAAGCATGCGAAATTGTATTCCGCTGAAATCCGTTGCCTTTGCCATTTCTCCGCCAAGGGCATCTATCTCTTTCACAAGCTGACCTTTGCCAATGCCGCCTACAGCAGGATTACATGACATATACCCGATCTTATCCAAGTCCATAGTTATAAGAAGTGTCCTGCATCCCATCCTGCTCGAGGCAAGCGAGGCCTCTATGCCAGCATGCCCACTTCCGACAACTATCACGTCATATGAGCTCTTCATAAGAATATTATAATAACAGATATATTATCACGCGTCAACACGGGCCTAACTTGACACATGAAATTGAGCCATTCGCCTGCGGCGTATTATTCGCCGAATAATAAACGAGAGTGGACAACTTTTATCATTGACTAATTTGTCAAGTTAGAGATAATGTTTAATATGTGTCATCTGAGTGAACTTGAAAATAAAACCATATATATAATACGCGAGGCTTATGCCCGCTTCAAGGACATAGCGCTTCTCTGGTCTATTGGCAAAGATTCTACTTCGCTTTTATGGATTATCCGCAAGGCATTCTTTGGGAAAATCCCATTTCCCGTCATTCACATCGACACGGATTTTAAGTTTAAAGAGATCTATGAATTCAGGGAGAAATACACTAAAAAGTGGGGGCTAAATCTTATCGTAGCTAAAAATGAAAAGGCCCTAAAGCAAAGCATGGGCCCTAAAAAAGAAAGATTCGAATGTTGCAATGCCCTAAAAACAGAAGCGCTTAAGATGGCCTTAAAACAATATAACCTCAAGGCGCTACTATTAGCCATCAGGAGAGACGAGCACGGCATAAGGGCAAAAGAAAGATATTTCTCGCCCAGGGATATGGATTTCAAGTGGGACTACCAGAATCAGCCGGCGGAATTCTGGGATTTATACAAGCTGGGGATTGAATCTGAAAAACACTTTAGAATCCATCCGATGCTGCACTGGAGAGAACTGGATGTCTGGGAATATATTCAAAAAGAAAGAATACCTGCAGTCAATCTCTATTTTGCTAAAAACGGAAAAAGATACAGAAGTATAGGATGCGAAACATGCTGCGCCCCTATTGATTCAAATGCTAACAGTATTAAAAAGATAATTAAGGAAATCGAGATTACGAAAACAGCGGAAAGAAGCGGGCGCGCTCAGGACAAGGAAGATAGCTATACAATGCAAAAACTGCGAAGCTTAGGGTACATGTAGAGACTATGAAGAAAGATGTTTTAAAAATCGTGCTTATCGGACATGTTGATCATGGAAAATCAACCCTGATCGGAAGGTTGCTGTTCGAAACAAACTCATTGCCTAAAGAAAAGATTGCGGAAATCAAAAAAATTTCCAAAAATCTCGGTAAAAATATGGAGCTAGCTTATCTTGCGGACCAATTCAAAGAAGAAAGAGAGCAGAATCTTACCATAGACACGACGCAACTATTTTTCAAGACACACAAAAGAAATTATATAATTATCGACGCGCCAGGACATGTGGAATTTATAAAAAACATGATTACTGGCGCGAGCCTTGCACAAGCTGCATTATTAATTGTAGACGCCAAAGAAGGTATTATGGGAGGTACTCGCAGGCACGCCTATCTTATACGCCTACTAGGCTTAAGCAGCATTATAGTCGCCTTCAACAAAATGGACCTTATAGATTATAAAAAAGATAGATTCGATAAAATTAAAACTGAAATATTAAATTTTTTAGAGGAGCTCGGAATAAAGCCTTTGTTTTCAATACCTATATCCGCGAAGAATGGAATCAATATCTCCAAGAAATCACAAAAAATAGGATGGCACAAAGGGCCGACTCTGATAGAAGCTATCGATTCCTTCAGATTAGATAAAAAAATAATGAATGAGCCTCTAAGATTTCCCGTTCAGGATACTTATAAAATAGGCAATGAGAAAATAATCGTGGGAAGAATATCCTCAGGGCTGATTAAACAGGATTATAAAGTCACCTTGTTCCCGTCTTTTAAAGACGCAAAAATAAAAACCATCCAGGTCTTTGGAAAACACAGAAGAAGCGCAGAAAAAGGAGAAAGCATAGGCGTCACTTTAAAAAATGCTTTATCCGTCAGAAGAGGTAATCTTATTTTTAAAAAAGACGATTCTTTGATGCCTACGGAGCGTTTTAAAGCCAATATCTTTTGGATGTCTAACAATCCACTTGAAATCAATAAATTAATAACCCTACGATGCGCGACGCAAGAGGTAAAATGCATAGTAGAAAAAATTGAAAAGAGAATTGACTCCTCAACATTAGAGACTCTGGAAACAAATGCCGGGAGTCTTAAGCAGAACGAGATAGGGACATTGACATTAAAAACGAAAAGCCCGCTTATTGTGGAAAGGTTCGATATTATAGAAGAGTTGGGCAGATTTATCCTGGAGCGGGAGAACTCGACCTGTGCCGGAGGCATAATAACAGACAAATTATAGGTTTGATTTTTTTAGTAAAATAAAGGAGCCCCGTCAAAATCACATTTTCTCAATTTTTCATCATCAAAGCCTATGATCTTTAAAATAGTAGGTGCTATATCATAGATAGACGCATTATTTTTTGTTACGCTCCTATTACAAAATAAAACACCAGAGACTAAAGTTGGGTCAAAAAGGTGTGATCCGGACCATTTCTTTTGATTGTCCTCAATCAATTCTTTTGGCACAGCCCCTAATGCAGTTTGCCACGATGCCCTATACCCGATATTAAATCCCAAATAAAGGTCGGGCGTTTCGTCTATATGGCTTCCCCAGAAAATATCTTCCCTTTTATAAACAGTTTTGATTATTGATTCATTATATTTTTCATCAATCCACCCTTTTATCTTCTGCGATATCTCTTCTTTCAAGAGCTCTGTTTCCCTGCCAGGGGCAACTATTCCTTCACGTTCTCTTCCCTTCTGATTGATATAGATAGCGCCAAAACCTATGGCATAGGCCATGGTCTTCGACCAGTCAATATCTTCTAATAATTCTCTGCCAGATTCGGTATGTGGATTTTTTAACTCTAAATAACCGTTTTTCCTGAGCCAGCTGTTAATATGCGCCGCCCTTCTAAAGGTATTAAAACCGTGGTCGGATAAGACAATAAGCGTATCTTCTTCATCCATTCTATCCATAACGCTGCCCAATATCTCATCCATTTTTACATACCAGTTTTTTATTATTTTTTCATATACTTGGTCTTTCTCGTATAAAGGATGTTTGGTGTCAGTATAGCGCCAGAACATATGCTGTATGATATCAGGGGATTCAAAATAGCAAAAAAGGAGGCCTTTGTTAAAACGATTAAGCTCAAAATCAAGCATTTCTCTTTTTTGCCTTAAAACCTCATTCAGCTGCTCCAATAAAGGTCCTTCTGTAAGCCTTTTTTCATTGACCGCCCAGGTATCCGCCGGCATCCCTTGGGTATAATAAAGACCAATATTATCTGCCAACTCCTTAGCATATGCCTTGGGGAAAGAGATCTGAAAAAGAGGATTTCTTGGATCAAAATTAATAGGGCTGGCGTAAAGTTTAAATTCACGATTTGCCTCCACGAGATAAAACTTGAGTATTCCTCTTGCCTTTTTAAACATGCTTATCTTAAAAACCACCTCTTTCCACTCACTCCACTCTCCTTCTTTGAGTTCAAATTTATTTTTTTGATACTCTATAAAAATACTGCCCTGATCCTCCTGAAGAGAAACGGTAAAAGGGACTTTTGTGTTTTCGGACGTCCCTGCGCCAGTACTAATCCTCGGGCCTATAAGATGCATAAACATCCTTGAAGACTTCTTGACCTCAAATACTTTTCCGCCAGTATCCCTATCTTTGGTTAAAGGTTCGCTAGTATAAAAACTAAATGTCCCTTCTGTCCCCAAGATATCAGGTACGCCCATACCAGAGAGCATCCTGCCATATACCTCATCCGGAGGAAAAGTAACAGGGCAAGTAATTATAACTGTCGGGATTTTTTCTTTAGATGTATACTGCCAGAAAGATTTTGTATTTACTGTTCTTTTAGGCGTGGCCCCGTCTATGTTAGAAAGAGAAAGACCAAGGCCGTATGTTTTAGGATTTCTTGTTATGAAATCATAGATGCCATTTTTGCCCGGGTTTTGTCCCGTAGCAAAAGCTGCCCAGGCAACAGGCGACTGAGATGGATTGGTCGTGGAAAGCCGCCCATAAGAACCTTTTTGTTTTAACTTGTAAAAATTGGGGAGCTTTGCTTGGTCCATCATGGGCTCAATTATTTCAGGACTGAGGCCATCAAAGCCCAAGATAATAAACTTCCTGTCAAATCCAGACTCTTTTTTGTTCATGAATGCCCCTCTTATGGTTAAGGCTAAAGTTATTATTATTAACAGAACAACTATAATTCTTCTTTTATATTTCTTCAAAAACCTGAACATTCTTCTAAAGAATAACGCAAATATGCCTAAGAAACTTATTAAGAAGGCGATTAACCAGCCGGCCAAGGTGGTAAATGTAAAACCTGTTCCAGGATCTATATAGGCAAAAATCACGATAGAGTCTTTCTTTTTGTCCTAAACGCTTCTATATTCTTACAAAAGATTTGAATTGAAGAATGGAAATATGGCTTATTTACTTTCTACAAGAGGCATTATTGCTTCCTCGACCTTTGTTTCTATGGCCTTCTGTCCTCCTTCGGATAAGTAGCGCATTATATTCTTTCTGAATCTCGTATCCAGCCATTTTATATGCGGGCTTGCTAAATAACCGCCTATCTTAAACTCAAAATCCACATATGGCAAGCTTTCACCTGTAAGAAAAAACAACATACGCAATTTAAAAGATTCTTTTAACAATGCCTTAGAAAGCCTGACCAGCATATCTCCTTTTATTTTCTGTTTACTTGTCAGCGAAAGATTGGCGTCTAAATGTATATCTTCACTGCGAAGTATTATGTTATCAAATAAGACCTGTTCGCCGTCTGCAGAGAATGAAAAGTTCGAAGAACAATCTTCAAAATATACATCTTTAAGCGACATAACGCCTAAAAAATCTGCTATCAGATCCAATAATTTCAAGCCCTTTATATACCCGTTGGAAGCAGTCGCCGCGCCGACTAGAGAAGAGAGCTCTTCGCTATTAAAGATGCCATTGCCGCTTAATGACCCTGCCAGATCATATTCTAAATGCAATACATCCATCAGCTTAGCCATGTTGAATTCATTGAATTCAAAATCAAAAAATAAATGCGGGGATAATCTTTTAAAATCCATAAACCCTCTTCCTCTTAAAAGACCATTATAGGCCGAGGCAGCTGTATCTGAAAAATAAATCCTTGTTCCTTCTGGATGCAGCGACGAGTTAAACTCTTCTATATCCAGTCTCATGTCCGGCCTTGGCGTATCGGTTTCGCAAACAACATCTCTTGCTTCCAATAATAGAGGGACGGTATTTTTATTATCACTGGAAGATATGGTATCTTCTGAAAATTTACACAATAAATCCTCTATGGTAAGCTTTATGTCATGCGCGTCACTGGAATCGGGGGAAATAAGCCTTTGTATCTGGAAAAACATCCTGCCCCTAACCGAATCATCATATTTGTAGCCTGAAAAAGAGAATTCAAAATTTAAAGGGTTAAGAGGCCTTAATGACGCGACCTGTCCTGGATGTGAAATCACATTAAATTCTATATGTGGAGATTTTAGGGTCGACAGCGTACACGTCAGTCCTATAGGAAAGTTATTAAAGAAACAGGAGCATTCTTCTATTGTCAGGCTTTCCTTTGACAGCTTTAGATTACAATAAAAATTATCTATTTTCAATACGGTCGGCAGGTAAGAAAACCTGCTTCTTAAACTATCCAAGCTCACAGACCAGCGAGATTCCTCAATTGCGCCTTTTATGTGCACAATAAGATTACGAATGGACGTGGCTAATAATTTTGAGTTTAAATACACCTTCTCAGGAAAACCAAGTTCTTCCAAGGTCAGCTTAAGATTCAAGGTAGGACTCGTATTATAATTTTCTATAACGCCATTTGCTCCTATCTTAAACTGTCCAAAATCCAAAAGCAACCTATCCACTGACAGGTCGTCCCCGTCCAGGGTTGCCTTTAGCTGATACTTTATCTTATCGATAAACTCAAAAAAGAATAAATCATTTAGCAGGTAATCCTCCAGGCAATAGTTCTCCAGATTTATCCAGCCCTCTGAAGAAAATTTATCCTTACCTGCCATCCTCACCCAAAAAGAAAACCCTATCTTGTTCGGCGCAGAGGCGTCATCAGAAAATTTTGTTCTGCCTGATATTACCCTGATCAAAAAGTAGTCGCTTAATTCCAGTTTATATCTATTAAGGTTCTTGTTTTTCTCCGACGGGATTCTCAGATCCTTGAAAGGAGGCATAAAAACAGGCTCTTTAAGAGTTACATTGGTGACAACAACTCTTCTATTTATAAGTAACGGCCATATCTTAAACCGTATATGGCATCTCTCTGCAAAGCCATAATGAATGCCAGATTTTTTATCCTGCATCCTCACATTGTGCAATATCAATTCTCCGTAAGGCAAGAATCCCATTCTTTCGATGCTGACCTTTTTATCCAGGGTCTCGCCTGCGGTTTTCTCTACAATACTCTTCATATGTAAAAATGGTTCTTTAAAAATAAAGGGGAGGTTAAAAACAATCGAGATGAAAGTTATTATGAGAATGAAGAAGAGGATTTTACTGCGTAATCTTGACAAAGAGTGTGTCATTTTTATAGACTTCGATCATATCTATATAATATCGTATTGTAAAATTATTTTGAAAAGCGCTCTTGTATGAAACTTCCCTATATTCGGAAAAGAGAAGGAACAGCGGCTTAGAAAAGAATTCCATTTCTATATCGTCAACGAACGTCTTTTCTCCCCCCTTTGGCTTTTCTGTCCTCCGGGTTATTTCCAATAGATATGCCCTAGCAAAAACCGCTTCGTTCAAGTCAGGATAATGCTCTACGCATTCAGTAAAATATTTAGTGGCCTCATAGTAATTCTTCTGATTATAAAAATATTCGCCTACCGCAAATAAAGATTCACAGGCATATTTAGAATCTGGGAAGTTTCTTATTATCGATCGAAATTCCATTAAGGCAAAATCGTGTTGTTTCTTTTTAATTAGTTGGGTTGCCTTCTCATACTGGTGCTTCCCTCTCTGGTCCGCGAGAACAGGCTCTCTGAAAAGCAAAAAAAGCCCTGCAAAAAACAGCAAAATATAATATATCTTTTTAATTTTCATGGCGTTAGAAACATAATACCCCTGAGACGAGAATAAGTCAATTTGAAAAGCATTTGCCCCCTAACTTGACAAATCAGTCAATGACAAAAGTGTCAAGTTAGGGGTGGATTACGACGAGGATTTCAGAGGTACGATTATTCTTCCCTTAGATTGCCTTTGGCCAGGCACTCTCCGTTCCAGCAATACGTACACAGCTTTTCGCGCGGGAGCCCGATGGCCTCTATCATATCATCGATGGTTTGATAGCGAAGCGTTGTTATTCCAATGTCTTTCTTAATCCAGTCGACCATCTTCTTATATTTTTCTGTAGTGTAATCTATATATCCTGAAACATCCTTTATGTCCTTACCTTCTATATCTTTTATTGCGCGGCGCGCCGCAAGTTCGTCTATAGACTTTGTGGATAGGCAGAACTTGCAGGGAAACATGAGAGGCGGGCAGGCAGGCCTCACGTGAATCTCCTTTGCGCCATTATCCCACAATTTATGTATGGTGAAATTTTTAAGTTGTGTGCCTCTGACAATAGAGTCTTCACATACAACTATCCTGTTTCCTTTAATTATATCTTTTATCGGTATTAGCTTCATCTTGGCAACCTTATCTCTTATTTCCTGAACCGGGGGGGTATAGCTTCTGCCATATCCGGGCGTATATTTAACAAGCGGACGCCTGTAAGGCTTTTTTGATTCTATTGCATATCCTATTGCGTGGGCAGTGCCTGAATCCGGGACACCAGAAACCACATCTATCTCTATGTCTTTATCATGACTTGCTAAGGCCGCGCCGCAGCGTTCCCTGACTGCCTCAACATTTATTCCTTCATAACTCGAAGCTGGAAAACCTGTATATATCCACAAAAAGGAACAAATCTGATTTATGTCTCTCGGGCCCCTTACCTGCTTCAAACCTTTTTCGTTTACAAGGATTATCTCCCCGGGCATAAGAAATTTTTGAATCTCAAAGCCTATATTAGGAAAAGAACAGCTCTCTGACGCAATAGCGTAAGACTTTCCTCTCTTTCCTATTACAAGCGGAGTATATCCAAATCTATCTCTCGCAGCATATATACCATCTTTACAGAGCACGAGCACGCTGGCAGACCCTATTATCTTGCTAAACATGTATTCTATGCCGCTTACAAAATCTTCGCCTTTGCTTATCAGCTTTGCCAGTATTTCGATAGCGTTTGAGGAGCCATCTTCGGTCTCGCTGAAGGAATGCCCGTCCTTATGCAATTCTTTGATAAGCTCTTTTGTATTCTCAATCAGTCCGGCCGTGCATATTGCAAACGAACCGAATTTTGCATTAAGAAACATGGGCTGGGTGTCAGAATCGCTTATGACCCCTATGCCATATTTTCCTTCAAACTTCTTGTAATCCTCGTAAAATTTCGACTTAAACTGGCTCTGCGCTGTGTCGTGTATCTGCCTATAAATCCTCTTTTCGCTTAATACAGCTATGCCTCCATACTCTGTACCGAGATGCGTTTGATAGTCAACGCCGTAAAATAAATCTACCGCACAATTTTTTTCTGCTACTACTCCAAATACTCCGCTCATATTTAACTCCTTCTTTTAACTTTAATAATTAAAAAACAAGCTCGAGGATGGTATTGCGTCTGTAGTGAAGTTTACCCCTAGCCTTCTCAGCCCGGCCTCATCGCCGGGAGTAGGCAGATGTGTACTGTGAAGCTCGCATCCTCTCAGGTCTTTAAGCATCGACAAGGCCTTTCTGGCATTACTATCTGTATGCGCGCTTATAGACAACGCCACAAGTATCTCATCCAGCGTCAAGCTCTCTGATGCCATACTCAATATATCTTTCTTCAACTTGGACAAATCGCTCATAACCTCTGGTTTAAGAATATGAATTTTATCATCAATTCCGGCAAGATGTTTAATCGCATTTATAATAGCGCTCGACGCTGCATGCATGAGAGGCGAATTTTTTCCTGTTACAATTTTAGCGTCGCTAAGTTCGATCGCAGCGCCACAGTAATATCCTTTGTTGCCTTTATTTTTTTTCCTGCAATCATCGGCTGCCTTTCTGGCAGGGGCCACAACCGCTCTATCTTCAGACTTAACACCTGCTTTATCCATTATATTCCGAGCCCTTTCGACCTCTTCCTTTGTGCCACTACCTATTGCAAATTCCAGATTATGGCGAAAGAAGCGACGAATTATCTCTTCTTTTGCTGCCTCTTGAGTGCCTTTATCATCTATTATGCCAAAACCCGCCCTATTAACTCCCATATCAGTCGGCGAATTATAATAACTGTCTTTGGTGCCTGTGATCTTATGTATTATATTCCTTAATATAGGAAACGCGTCCACATCGCGGTTGTAATTTATTGCCTTTTCTTTATATTTTTCCAAATGGAAAGGATCCACTAGATTAAAATCAGCCAGGTCAACTGTCGCGGCCTCATAGGCAATGTTTACAGGATGATTGAGCGCCAGGTTCCATATGGGAAATGTCTCAAATTTTGAATATCCTGAATTTATTCCTTTTACATGGTCATGATAAAGCTGCGAAAGGCATGTCGCGAGTTTTCCGCTTCCTGGACCAGGCGCGGTTATGACAACGATAGGCTTCTTGGTTTCTATATAGTCATTTTTTCCATAGCCATGAGAACTGACTATTTTTTCGAGATCATGCGGATATCCTTCTATCGTCACATGTCTGTAAACCTTAAGCCCTAATCTTTCGAGTCGCTTTTTAAATTTAACGGCGGCTGGCTCATTGTTAAACCTTGTAAGAACAACTGAGGTTACATCAAGATTCCATGCCTTTAAGTCATCTATAAGTTTCAGGGTGGCGAGGTCATACGTTATGCCGTAATCGCCTCTTACCCTTCCCTGCTCGATGTCCTTAGCATAAACGCTTACGACTATTTCAGCATACTCTTTAAGTTTCCCCAAAAGGCGCATCTTGACATTAGGATCATATCCTGGCAAAACCCTTGCGGCATGATAATCAAAACAGATCTTGCCTCCGAATTCCAGATAGAGCTTATTGTCAAACTTTTTGACCCTATCCAGGATCTCCTTTGTCTGTTCAGCCAAATACTTTTCATTATCAAAGCTTATTTCTTTAGTAACAACCCTCTTAAACATCACTTTCGTCCTTTTGGCGTCTCTTGCTATCTATGTAATTTCGCTGTGGTACTCCTGTAATGATTTTACGTCGCCTTTGTTCCCCAGATAGGATTTTATACCCTCTGTTACCGCGATAGCTGCTGCTGGGGTCGTAATATAAGGAATCTTATATTTTATTGCATTCTTCCTGATATATGAATCGTCGTATGCTGCATGCTTACCGAGAGGCGTATTTATTATAAGCTTGATTTCTTTATTATGAATCGCGTCTATGATATTCGGTCTTCCCTCGTGCGTCTTTTTAATGAGCTCCGTCTCCACCTTATATCTATCAAGAAACTTTTTGGTGCCTTCTGTTGTAAAAACCTTGAAACCCATTTCTTTCAATCTCTTCGCTGCTTCAGCAATATTTTTCTTCTTGTCCTTGTCAGCTACGGTTACAAGCACTGCTCCTTCAGTAGGAAGTTTTACCCCTGCTGCCTCCTGCGCCTTGAAATACGCCAGGCCTGCAGAATCAGCCAGGCCCATGACTTCTCCTGTAGAACGCATCTCAGGCCCTAAAACAGGATCTACTTCCTGAAACATGTAGAACGGGAATACGGCTTCTTTTACGCCATAATGCTTGTATTTCTTTTGCTTTAACTTCATATCTTTTAATTTTTTGCCAAGCATCAATTCTGTAGCGATTCTTGCCATTGAAAAAGCTGCTACCTTTGATACAATAGGGACAGTCCTGGACGCCCTTGGATTTGCCTCCAATACATAGACCTTATCGTTCGCGATTGCATATTGTATATTCATAAGGCCCACTACCTGTAATTTTTGAGCGATTTTTTGCGTATATTCATATATAGTATCTATGTGTTTTTTGGGTATGGTTTTTGGAGGTATAACGCAGGCTGAATCTCCTGAATGTATGCCTGCCTCCTCTATATGCTCCATAATTGACGGTATATACACATCTTCTCCATCGGAAACTGCGTCTGCCTCGACTTCTATGGCATCCTCTAAAAATTTATCGATAAGAATAGGCCTGTCAGGAGAGACATCAACTGCTGCCCTTACATAATCCTTGAGCATCTCTTCATCGTAAACAATCTCCATTGCCCTTCCGCCTAAAACATACGAAGGTCTGACTATAAGAGGGTATCCTATCTTTTGCGCGATCTTTAGCGCTTCCTCAAGCGTGCTCGCCATGCCGCTTTCTGGCTGAAGGATGTCAAGTTTCTTCATTGTCTTTGCAAAACGATCTCTGTCTTCAGCAAGATCTATGCTTTCAACAGATGTCCCGAGTATTTTTACGCCTGATTCTTCAAGCTCCTTAGCAATATTAAGCGGTGTTTGACCGCCAAACTGCACAATTACGCCCTCTGGTTTTTCCTTATTATAGATACTTAAAACATCTTCGACGGTAAGGGGCTCAAAATAAAGCTTGTCTGAGGTATCGTAATCTGTTGAAACAGTCTCAGGATTGCAGTTAATCATTATACTTTCATAACCGAGGTCTCTTAAAGCAAACGCGGCATGACAGCAGCAATAATCAAATTCTATTCCTTGACCAATCCTATTTGGGCCTCCGCCAAGTATCATAATCTTCTTATTAGGAGACACCGAAACCTTGTCAGGCGCATTGTAGGTAGAATAATAATACGCTGCGTCTGCGCCGCTTACAGGAACAGACTCCCATGCCTGGGATTTGGCAAGGTTAATACGTCTTTCTCTAATTTCTTTTTCAGGAACGCCAAGTATCTGACCAAGATATCTATCTGAAAAACCATCCTCTTTTGCTTTTATAAGTACCTCATCAGGGAGTTTCTTGCTCTTATATCTCAAGATTTCCTCTTCAAGCTCAACGAGCTCCTTCATCTGGGTTATAAAACGCCTGTGGATATGAGTTCTATTATATAATTCATCCACGCTTGCGCCTTTACGAAGCGCCTCATACATTATAAACTGCCGTTCTGAGGTAGGATACGCAAGAAGTTTCCTCAGCTCGTCCAGAGACAGTTTGTTGAAATTTTTAGCAAAACCAAGTCCGTAACGCTTGCGTTCAAGGCTCCTGATAGCCTTTTGAAACGCCTCTTTATAGGTCTTGCCTATACTCATGACTTCGCCAACAGCCCTCATCTGCGTGCCGAGCTGATCCTTTATTCCTCTAAACTTCTCAAATGCCCAGCGCGAAAATTTTATGACAACATATTCCCCCGAGGGAGTATACTTATCAAGTGTGCCGTCTCGCCAGTAAGGGATGTCCCTTAAAAGGTCTCCTCCTGCCAATCTCGACGATACATACGCAATAGGAAATCCTGTTGCCTTAGACGCAAGGGCTGACGAACGCGAGGTCCTGGGATTGATTTCTATCACCACCACTCTATTGTCTTTTGGGTTGCGGGCAAACTGGACATTGGTCCCGCCAATGACTTCGATCGCGTCCACTATTCTGTAGGAATAATCTTGCAGCTTTTCCTGCATCTCTTTTTCTACTGTGAGCATCGGCGCAGTACAGAATGAATCTCCGGTGTGTACGCCCATCGGGTCAATGTTTTCTATAAAGCAAACTGTGATTTTATTGTTCTCTCTATCTCTTACCACTTCAAGCTCCAGCTCCTCCCAGCCCAAAACAGATTCCTCGACAAGGATCTGGCCTATAAGACTCACTGATATCCCCCTTGCAGCAACTACCTCTAGCTCCTCATCATTAAATACCGCGCCTCCTCCTGTCCCACCCATAGTATAAGCGGGCCTGATAATAATAGGGTATCCCAAATCGCGCGCTATTTTTTTTGCCTCTTCAACTGAATATGCGAGTTCACTCTGTGGCATAGGGATATCTAGTTTATTCATTGTGTTTTTAAATGCCTGCCTGTCCTCGCCTCTCTCAATAGCATCTGCCTGCACGCCTATGATCCTACAGCCAAATTTCTTGAGGATGCCTTTTTTTGACAGCTCGCTGGATAGATTTAGCCCTGTTTGCCCTCCGAGATTCGGCAAAAGCGCGTCAGGCCTTTCTTTTTCAATAATAGCAGCGAGCCTCTCACAATTAAGCGGCTCTATATAGGTAACATCTGCCATGCCGGGATCTGTCATGATCGTAGCAGGATTGGAATTTACAAGCACGATTCTATATCCTGCGGCGCGCAATGCCTTGCAGGCTTGAGTCCCTGAATAATCAAACTCGCAGGCCTGGCCTATCACAATAGGACCTGATCCTATGATCAAAACTTTATTTATATCTTTGATTTTAGGCATAATCCCCCCTTTTCTTTGAGCATTATAGCACAAAAAACAATAGTGTAAATCTTAAATTTCTTTAGGGACTGCTATCCCTCAAGAACCTTGTCTGCCTCTTCGCGGGCGGCATCCATTACATAGGGAATACCTGAAACCCTTGCTGCTTCTTCGGTCAAGGACATAATGTCATTTCTAGAGACAGTGCCTAAACTGAAATTTCTCGAACCAGCCATTATCTGCTGCAGGCCTACCTTTATGCGTTGCGCAAAGGTATATATGCCGACAGCTCCTAAGGGGATATCTTTCATATCTTTCCCGTATTTCTCTAGCAGCTCCTCGTAACAGACAAATATCTCTTCCGGCTTTGTTCCGAACTCCTTTACTGTCGGAGGGATCTTTCCATTCTTAACCCATTCGTTAATGTTTTTACCCACGAAGCCGGGTATCATCAAGGCCCTCCCCATGCAAACTGCCTTTACATAAGGGGCAGCCATTGCAATTGCCTTAAACACGTGGTCCTCTAAAGAAAATCCGCCGGCTATTGCAATATCAGGTATCCGCATATCTTTTTTAGCGAGTTTTTCGCAAAATTCATAAGTAAGCGCCTCGAGATAAAAAGTAGGTATGCCCCATTCCTGCATCATACGCCACGGAGACATGCCTGTTCCGCCCGGAGCCCCGTCAATGGTCAGCAAATCTATCTGATTCATAGACGCATATTTTATAGCCATCGCAAGCTCGCGCATAGAATATGCCCCTGTCTTCAAGGTAATCCTCTTGTAGCCGAGCCCCCTCAAGCGTTTTATCTCTTCTATAAAGCTTTCCTCTGAAACAAAACCTAACCTTGAGTGCCTCTCGAATTCTTTTATTGCGCCTTGTTTAAACGCCTCCTGATTTGCCTTCAGCGTAGGGTCAGGCGTAACAATGTATCCGCGCTTCTTAAGCATCAATGCTTCTTCCAGGCTTTTTACTTTTATTTCCCCTCCTATGCATTTTGCGCCCTGGCCCCACTTTAACTCAATCGTCTCAAGATTGTGTTTCTTGCGCAGGTACTCAGCAACTCCTAGCCTCGTATCCTCTACATTCATCTGAACCAGGATTTCGCCATAACCTTCATGAAACCTCTTGTATGTCTGTATGCGCCTATCCATCTCGGGAGAACTTACGATTTTATTATTTTTATCGAGTTCTAGCTCTGGATCTACCCCGCATACATTTTCTCCGCATACAATTGTTATACCGGAAATAGCTGCGCCAATAGTAAAATGTTCCCAATTTTTACGCGCTATCTCGGTTGAGCCAAGCGCTCCTGTAAAAATCGGGAGTCTCATCTTTACCTTACTATCCCAGCCATATTGCGTCTCTGTATTTACGATAGGGAATGTGGCGGTATCCGGGTTTCCTTCTACGCCCTTAGGCAGGCCACGTGCTCCCATTGCATATCCCTGAATATTCAAGTGTGAATAATCTATAGGGTAATCCTTATCTGCTCCTGCGGTTACTTCTCCAAAGGGCCCAGGATAAATCACCTCTCTGCCTCTAAAAGATGATTTAAAGACTTCGCAGTTCCCTCGGCACGACTCAGCGCATCTCGAACACAATCCTGAAGTCGGCACCACATTTTTTGAACGGTTAAATGTTCTTGTCGCATCGCTTCCACCTGGTGTGCGTAAATTCATAACTACCTCCTCCTTTTTCTTGGTTTATTCTTTTCTCTTGATATAAAATCGGTGAATTCCTCGCAGTAAATAATAGGGAATCTCTTCAAAAAATTACATTTCTTCTCTTCAAGACAACTCATACACAATCCTTTATTTTCCACACGAATCACCTCTCCTTCAAGCAAAGGGCATAAAAAAACGCCCTTCTTTTTAGCCAACCTCGCTATAAAAAGGACGTCTTTATCCTCTATAAATAAAAAAGGCATCCGTTTTTCGTGCGGACGCCTCATTGCCACTTCTTCAGGAAACACCTACTTTGTATTTCCTAAAAAGAATTATAGCACATCAAAAAAAAGTGTCAAGAACTTTTTTATACCAAACCCTGATCAAGCATTGCATCGGCTACCTTTACAAAGCCCGCAAGGTTTGCCCCGTCGACATAATTTGTAAAGTTACCTTTCTTTCCGTATTTAACACAAGCCTCGTGAATTTTTATCATTATTTGATGCAATTTTTTATCTACTTCTTCTTTTGCCCATGATAGCCTCTGGCTGTTCTGTGACATCTCAAGGCCGCTTGTCGCTACCCCGCCTGCATTCGAGGCCTTGCCGGGCGCATAAAGAATTTTTGCGTCCAAAAACACTTTCACTGCATCAGGCATCGAAGGCATGTTTGCGCCTTCGGCAACGCAGATACAGCCGTTTTTAACTAACCTTTTAGCATCGCTCTCATGAACTTCATTCTGCGTGGCAGACGGAAATGCACAGTCGCACTTTATTTCCCACGGCCATCTTCCTTCCACATATTTACAGTTATACTTGGCAGCATATTCTTTTATTCTGCCGCGGCGCACGTTCTTTAATTCTTTGACAAACTTGAGCTTCTGCTCGCTTATTCCGTCAGGATCATGTATATACCCGCTTGAATCTGAAAGCGTGACTGGTCTTGCCCCAAGATGAACTAGCTTTTCAGCGGTATATTGCGCGACATTTCCAGAGCCTGAAATTGTACAGACTTTTCCTTTGAGCGAGCCGCCTCTTGTTTTTAGCATCTCTTCTGCAAGATACACACAACCATAACCTGTCGCTTCTGGCCTTATCAAACTCCCGCCCCAGTCTAAGCCTTTGCCGGTTAAGATACCTGTAAATTCATTTCGAAGCCTTTTATACTGGCCAAACATATATCCTATTTCTCGTCCACCCACTCCTATATCCCCGGCTGGCACATCAGTGTCAGGGCCTATGTGGCGCTGGAGTTCTGTCATAAAACTCTGACAGAACCGCATGACTTCTGTATCCGACTTCTCTTTTGGGTCAAAATCAGAGCCACCCTTTCCTCCGCCCATAGGCAAGGTAGTAAGACTATTCTTAAAAACCTGCTCAAATGCTAAAAATTTAAGTATCCCGAGATTTACACTCGGATGAAATCTTAGCCCGCCCTTATAAGGACCAAGGGCGCTGTTCATCTCTACGCGAAAACCTCTATTTATATGTATACCTCCCTTATCATCCTGCCAAGGCACTCGAAACATTAACACTCTTTCTGGCTCAACCATTCTCTCAAGTATTTTGGCATCTTGATACTTGGGATTCTCTTCTATAAACGGCATAACCGAATCTACCACCTCTTGAACTGCCTGATGAAATTCAGTCTCGCCCGGATTCTTTTTTATTACTTTGTCCATAAAATCTTTGATTTTCTTCTGCATGTCATCCTCCGATCTAAAATAAAAAAGGCATTCCCAGTCTTACAACTAGAACGCCTTTGTTCTACTGTATATCATATTATCTTTTAATATCAATATTTAGTCAAGAAAATTATCTAACTTGACAATTCAGTCAACGACAAAAGTTACCCGCCGAAGGTGGATAATCCGCCGCGGACGGATGGCTCAATTTCATGTGTCAGGTTAGCAAAGCGACGCGCGGCGTTAATTCGCTGATTTTATTATCAAGGAATACCCTAGGGTCCCTGGATTTTCTATTTTTAAAGGGAGCTTTCTTTCATCAGCGCTCAGCCAAAGCTTGAACTTTGGCGGTTCGCTTATAAATGCATATGCGCGGTATTCCCCCAATGGCGTCTTTATGTTCTCTATACCTCTATATATAACATCAAAATCAAATGTAGGTAGCGCAACTTTAAACCTTTCGTCCTCGCTAAAATCTCTCTGAGTCCTATAATAATACGCCAAAAGTATCGCATTGTGAACAGGTGAGTCCTTTTGTATAGAAAACTCATTTAAGCGCAATTTGCTCCTTTGCTTTATGTCCACCCTGAAATTCTTCTGGTCGTATATTTCCCTTATCCTGTCGCCAAAACCTAACTTCTTCTTGATTGTCCTATGTACCTCCAAAGGAAGAAATGTCCCTTTTTCAGCATACAGCTCTTCAGTATCTTTAAGTGTCGGGATTTTGGTGAAAAAAGTGATGTGATAAACATTCTTATTATTCAACTCTTTTTCCCCATGAAAAGTCAAAATAGACTCACCCAGCCTTACCTTTTTATATCTCACTTCATACGTCAACCGCTCACCGATCTTAAAAGGCAGATTAGAAGAGCTTTGGTCATTATATGCAACATCTACGGCGTGACCGTTTGGCGCAATATTTATAATAGTATAAAGCAATAGAGAAAATAATATAACAATAAGGACAATGCTTGTTCTGGTCATAAATGCCTTTTAAAAAATGTGCTATTGTTGATTTTATGTCACACTAATTACGCTAACTTGACACATGCGATTGAGCCATCCGCCTCTGGCGGACAACTTTTGTCATTGACTGATTTGCCAAGTTAGAGGATGGGGAGGTATTTATCTATTTCGTATTTGGACACCTGGGCCTTGTATTCGTTCCATTCCATCTTTTTATTGCGGATGAAGTATTCGAACACTATATCCCCCAAAGCTTCTTTTACCAGCTTACTTTTTTCTGTAATTTTTATCGCCTCATAAAGGTCTTCTGGCAAGGATTCTATGTTTGCCTTTGAGCGTTCTTTTTCTGTCATTCTATAGATATTGTCTTCTGATGCTTTAGGAAGCTTGTATTTCTTTTTTATGCCTTCTAATCCGGCTCGAAGCATAACAGACAGAGAAAGATACGGATTTGCCGCTGGATCAGGAGAACGAAATTCTACCCTGGTTGCCTTCTCTTTGCCGGGCTTATACATAGGCACTCTTACGAGCGCGGAGCGGTTCATCTGCGCCCAGCATATATAAACAGGCGCTTCATAGCCCGGGATAAGCCTTTTATAAGAATTGACCCACTGATTCGTCACCGCTGTTATCTCCTGAGCGTGCCTTAATATGCCTGCTACAAAATGCTTGGCTACGTCTGAAAGGTGGGATTTGTCGATTTTGCTGAAAAATGCGTTTTTCGAACCTTTGAAAAGCGACTGATGAACATGCATGCCGCTGCCGTTTATGCCGTATATAGGCTTTGGCATAAAAGTCGCGTATTTACCATGCTGTCTGGCAACCTCCTTCACGACCATGCGATAGGTCATAACATTATCTGCCATATTAAGTGCGTCGCAATATCTCAGATCTATCTCGTGCTGTGAAGTAGCCACCTCGTGATGGCTATACTCTACCTCTACGCCCATCTTCTCAAGCATAATAACTGTCTCACGCCTCAAATCCTGAGCAACATCAAGAGGCGTTAAATCAAAATAGCCGCCTTTATCTAAGATTATTGTGTTCTTAGGGTTTTCAAAATAAAAATACTCCAACTCTGGCCCTACATTATAACTAAAACCCATATCCTTGGCATTTTTTAAATTTTTCTTTAATACATATCTTGGGTCGCCTTCAAAAGGTTTTCCGTTCGGCTTCAAAATATCACAGAACATCCTTGCCGAAAGACCGTCTTTTTTTGTTCGCCACGGAATCAACTGAAATGTCGAAGGGTCTGGCATAGCTACCATATCGCTTTCTTCTATACGGGCAAAACCTTCTATGGAGGAACCATCAAACCCCATACCTTCTGCCAGCGCCTTTTCGAGCTCGCGCCTGGTAATAGAAATGCCTTTTTGAAATCCCAAAACATCTGTAAACCAGAGCTTTATAAATCTAATATTGTGCTTTTTTGCTAACTCTAGTATTCCCTTTTTAGTCTTCATCGCCATGTCTAACTCCTTTGGTACTCAGCGCTAACTGTAGTTTTTATGCCGCCCCTTATGCCAAATTCACCTTTAATATACACCCATCTGGGCTTACAAGCCTTTACAAAATCATCCATAATTTTATTAACGACATGTTCATGGAATATACCTATATCTCTATAAAAGAGCATATACATCTTAAAGGATTTAAGCTCTACGCACCATTTATCAGGTTTATATTGGATAATGATATTTGCAAAATCAGGAAAGCCTGTTTTCGGGCAAACACAGGTAAATTCTGGATTTTCCAGCTCTACGACGTAATCCTTGTCTTTATATTGATTCTTCCATACCTCTATCTTGGGCGTCTTCAGGAAACGCACCGTTTTCTGTAAGGTCCTATATGACGATTTTCTCTTTAGCATTCTTTTCTGTTATAAACCTTGAACTGTAGGATCATCCGCTAATTATCTGCGAGAGGCGTGCTACCCTTTCATGTCATGCATCATGACAATAGCCCCGGCCACCTCTTTCATTGGCTTACGCCTGTCCATGCTGTATTTCTGTATCCTCCTGAACGCCTCCTCCTCTGTAAGGCCTTCTTCTTTCATCAAAATGCCTTTTGCCCTCTCTACGACCTTACGCGTCTCTAATTCCTCCTGTATGACCCTCGTCTTTACCATAAGCTCTGTATTCTCTATAGCTATGGCTGCCTGGTTTGCCACGCTTGTAAGAACATTGATCTCTATTTTTGTAAATTTGCGCGGCTTTGATGTATAGCAATTTAACACACCTATCTCCCTGTTCTTGACCGCAAGAGGCACGCACAATAAAGACGCAAGGCCTTCTTTCTCTGCTATGTCTTTATATTTATACTCGCCTGCCTTTAATACATCAGGCACAACGATAGGCTTGCCATCCTGAATTACCTTCCACGCGACACCCTCGCCTTTTCTTAGAGGATTTTTGCTTATATATTCCTCGCTTATACTCTGCGTAGCCCTTATAACAAGATTCTCTTTTTTTTCATCCAAGAGCATCAATGTGCAAATCCTGGAATTCATGACCTCAGCTGTAACAGTCACCACCAACTTCAGTATGTCTTCCAAATAAAGGTCGCTGGATATGGCCTTTGAAATCTTAGAAAGCGCCTCTATCGTGCCAGAGGTCTTTGCCGTGGACTTCTTTGGTGTTTTTAATGACTTTTCTGCACTCATATAACCACGATCCCTATTTCTGATTCATTGGCAAGTCCAATAGTCGCTTCTCTATCTATAATAACTGTCTTTCTGGCCTCTATGGCTATGCAGCATGCCTTTAATTCTTTCAATAGCCTTATTGTCTCAGGACCTATAATAGGTACGTCAAACCTCATGTCCTGGTTAGGCTTTGAGACCTTAATAACAACTATATCTTCTTTCCCATAGCGGGCTCCTCTTTTTATTGCTTCATCTGTGCCTTCTATGGATTCCACCGCAAGCACCGTTCTATCTTTCACGACAACCGTCTGGCCTATATCTAACCCTGCGATGGATTTTGCAATCTCTTTTCCGAATTCAATATCCTTCGCAATCTTTTCGTCTATGGGTCGTTTCGTCAAAACACCTTTTTTAGGAAGCTGATCTGTCAAAAAGGTTGTTGAATCTAAGAGCTTAATGCCTGAGCCCTCTAAGCTCCTTGCTACAGCTCCTATAAGCGAAT
>JBHPFI010000010.1:0-41691 GCA_042572045.1 Candidatus Omnitrophota bacterium | reverse complement strand
CTATAAAGCCACGCCATAGAGGTTCATTGTTATATACAGGGGATGAGATATAAAGACTCTGTGGCAAACAGAAGAATCTTGTGTAAAGCAAAACTATGGCTAAAATGGTTAATATTATTATTTTTTCACTCTTTTTCATGTTCTATCCAAGACCCAAAATCTTAAGATAAATTGATTTTATATCATATTTATTATTAAAATATGAATAAAGAAAAAATAAAAGATGTTCATCTGTAAAAAACCGATGGCCTTTAGCGCATCTCTCTCGAACCATTTCCATAGAAGAATCAATTTGCCTCACCTTATCCTTCCATTGCAAGCCATTCATTTCATCAAACCCATATTCAACATAACTGCTAAAATCCTTTTCTGTGCACTGATCTACTTTAAATATGCGCTCAAGCCCATATTTCTGAGGGGAGTTATAAAGAATTGAATTCTGTCTTAAATCAAAACAATTTAGATAAATACGATTTATATATTCTTTATTTGCATTCAGAAAAAAAATAGTAGCATCTATATCTTCTTGCTTCTCATGCGGAAAGCCACATATAACCTCTACACCTGTCCAGATTCCGACTTCGTCTGTCCATCTCAAAACATTCTCCATATTTTTTAAATTAATTTTTTTATTTATGTATTTCAATAACCTTGAGCTGGCTGTCTCCATGCCAAATATCAATCTTATGCAACCAGCCTGTCTCATTTTAAAAAGAGTATCTTTATCTAGATTGTCTATTCTTGCACAATCAGACCAAAGTATCTTAAGTTTATTAGCAATAATTTCATCACAGAACCTATTAATATATTCCTTGGATATATTTATAGTATCGTTCAGAAAGAAAAAACCTGTAGGATTATATTCTTCCTGTAAAGATTTTAAATGCTGAACTACCTTTTCAGGAGGCAATGCGTGACTTAACTTTTGTGTTGAAGAAATGCAAAATATGCACTCAAAAGGACAACCCCTCATAAATCTATAGGGCAAAATAAAAACCCCTCTCTCCTGAAATTGCTTCATTATAGATTCTATATCTTCAGGATAGTCTAAAACCTCGACCCTTGATCTGTATCTCTCCAAAGGCAAGCCTGAAAAATCCGGTTTAATAATCTCGCAAGGCCTACTGTATATGATATGCCGGCATCCTTCGGCCATTGACAAATCCTTGATATTATCCAATCTCTTATTGTTTATTACAAAATCCAATAAATGAAATAATGGATACTCTCCGTCGCCCTGTATTACGAAATCTATATCCTTACAGTTATATTTCTTCATCAATAAACTGCTCCATGGTCCCTGTCCGCCTAATATATTTATCGAATTATATCTTTTTTTAATAAACTTGGCGTAAGCCAAAGCAAATGCTAAATTGCTATTATTTTCTATATTATCTGGCAACGAAAGAAGAATGATTTGATCATTATGTAACTTAACTTTTGCATCTATCCTTTCCATGATCGACTCAATATAGCCATCATTGTAACCCTTGCTATAATTCTCTATTCTCTTCATATCAAAGAAAACCTCTACATCAATCCTGTTTTCTGTAGAAGCTAGATAACAATTGTCATAATGAAGCTTTATATTCAAGTCATCTTGCTCTAGGGCTATGCCTCTCGAGCGTAAATATGCAACTATTAGTCCCAGACCTAATGGAGGAATCAAGCAGCAGTTTGGCTTAGAAGAAAACTGTCGTTTTCTAAAAAAACTCGGCAATCTTATGATCTTTATCTTTTGCATCTTTATAGTGTTTTATTCTGGCTATCGCACCTGGCGAATTTATCATCTCTTAATCTACCAAGCATGGCATTCTTTTCTTTTGCCACCTCGTTCAATATGCTATAAATCTTTTGCTTATCATCAAACCTTGCATACAGAAAAAATAAAAAATGTTCGAATTCATAGATAGGAAAGGAGGGCATCTCCCACGTACTGTGTAAAAGTTTCTTGTGAGAACAAAGAATCTGTTTTTTCTTTTCTTCCCACTTCAGGCCATTGGTTTCGTCATAACCGTACTTATGAAAATAGGTGAATTCTCCATCCGCATATTGGCATACTTCTCTTATATTTTCAATTCCAAATCTCCCTGGATCCTGTCTTATCAGGCTGCCATCCCTGAGCCCGAACTGATTAAAATATATACTATTTATGTATTGCTTGTTCCTGTTCAGAAATGCTACTGTTCCGTCGATATCCCGTTCTGTCTCGTGAGGCAGACCAGAGATTATCTCTACCCCTGTCCATATGCCGGCCTCATCTGACCATCTCAATATATTTTCCAGTGCCATTAGTGAGATCTTTTTGTCTACATACTTCAATAATGTGGCGCTTGATGTCTCCATGCCAAATACCAACCTTATGCACCCTGCTTCTCTCATCTTGAAAATCGTAGCTTTGTCTAAATTGTCAGGCCTGACGCTATCTGTCCACAGCGTCCTTACCTTGTTTTTGATTATATGTTTACATATTTCATTCGCATATTGCCTGGAAAGATTCATTGTGTCGCTTAAAAAGAAAAAACCTGTAGGGTTGTGTTCTTCCTGAAGCTCTTTTAAGTATATGGCTACTTTACGGGGGCTCAAAGAATAGATTATTCTATTTGTAGCCTCAGGGCAAAAGACACATTCATTGGGGCATCCTTTGATAAACTTAAACGGCAAAAGCAGCGTCCGCGAGCTATTAAATTCTTCGACTATTTTATAAAGAGATTCATTATGGCTAAAGCTGTTCTTCCCTCTATACATGTATCTATCCATCGGTAAGCCAGAAAAGTCTGGCTTGATCGAGGGATAAATTTTTGTAGCGATCAATTTTCCATCATCCTTTGTCTGTGAATCCAAAAATCCTTTCATATCCTTGGCGATCAGGGCCTTCAACAGATTAAAAAGGATTATCTCTCCATCGCCATAAATTATAAGATCGATGTCTTTGTAATCGTATTTGGTCAAGAGGTCTATAGATTGATTGCCTCCGCCTACTATCAGCATAGGATTATATTTTTTCTTAATAAATCTTGATAAGGCCAAGGTAAACATAATGCTGCTTGAGTTGCTAAATATTATAGGAAGTGAAAATAGGATTACATCATATCCCTGGAATTTAGATTTCTTTTCGACCTCTTCCATTAGGGAATCTATATATTTATCTGGATTTCCTGAGAGATATGCGAGCATCCGTTCCTCATCGCGAAAAACAGAGATATCTATATGCCCTGAAGAATAATAATTGTCATAATGGATCTTTATATTCAGATCATCCTGATCGATCTTAATACCGTTTGTCCGGAGATAAGCTACAATCTGTCCCAGGGCCAAGGGCGGAAAAAGAGAACAGTTTAACTCTGTAGAATAGAGCTCTTGTTCATTACAGAAATTTGGCATCCTGAAGATCTTAACCCTGAACCCTCCATCCCCTATAAGCTCTTTGTTCTTATCTAAATAAAAATCCGTTGCTTTTATAAACTCACTTACAGCCAGATTATGCTTACCGAGCCTTTTATATACATAACCCAGCATCTGATGAACAAATATATTGCCACTACCAAATCTTGAGGCGTGCTCGAATTCTAGCCGAGCCAGGCTATATAATCCTTGCCCCAGATATATGGTTCCCAGACCCTGACGCACATATTCATTCCTGGGATTAATCTTTAATGCCTTCTTAAATATATCCAAGGCCAATTCATACCTATTCTGCTGTAGATGTAAATGTCCAAGGCCCTGATAGGCATATTCGCTATCAGGATTAAACTCTAAAGCCTTATTGAACTCTTTGAGAGCAAGATCATGCCTGTTTGTGTTTAAATACAAGTTCCCCAGATCTAAGTGTTTTTCTTCTGATGACATATTGCATCCATTATTCATATTCGAATTAATATGGTATCACTTTCACTAATCGGATTCCTCTTCATACCAGCAATTGATTATATGGTGACAATTTTTCTTGCACTGAAATATCTCTTCCCTTCTTTCTTGCGCCTCTTTGGAATGCCATATATCGCTTAAATTACCTTCTTTAATATTCCCTATGGGCTTCATGTAGGGGCACAGATTTACACTTCCATCAGGAGATACGGTAAACGCGCTATCATTAAGAACACTGCACGAGGTCTTCTTTATAAAATCCTGGGGATTTTTAAAATAAGACTTGAAGAGCTCAAGCTGGGAGATAGGATTATTGATCTTGTCTTTTTTGTCTGGAGGTGTATTTCTTTTAAGCTCTATCAAACCGTCTATGACAGAATCGACCTCTCTGAGATCTTTTGGCCAGAGGAACTGATATTCTTCAGAGTTGTACCACTCGCTTAGAGGGGCACTATGAAAAGGCTGGACGACAGCCTGAAAAAATATGGAGCAAATCCTATTATCCCCCCTCACCCAGTTTGCCATATCTAAAAGCCCTCCCATAGTAGGGGCCATTACTACGGTATCGATGGCTATCTCCATGGAACTGCGAAATCTATCCAAAAACCCGATTGCCTGCATAAGCCTTTGGTGGCTGTCAGGCATGCCTCGTAAAAAATTATGCACTTCTTCATTTAGGCTATATAAAGTCAGGGCGATATAATTTAGGCCTGAATCTACCAAGCGCCTGGCCATTGTCTCGTTTATGAAGTAACCACTAGTAGCCAGAGAGGTCCTGAATCCTTTGCTACGACAAAAATCAATTAATTCCAAAAGTATATCTGGATATAATAAAGGTTCTCCTCCGCCAAAGATAACAGTAAAATTAGGGCCGGAAGGTTGAAACGAATCAATGAACTCCTTCCACTTTTTAATGTCAGGTCTCTTTATCTCCCTTTCATCGTTCTTCCAGAGATGGCACATCCTGCATCTCAGAGTACAGGAGAGCGTAAGTAATAAAACACAGGAGTTCGGGCTTTTTATTTTCTTAGTTACGGTTGATGAATCCATCGATTATCCCTTCCTTGGCCAAGATATGGTAGATATTCTCAGTCATAATCCTGTACCCCTCAGCATTACAGTGGTCATCCTCAACAAAAAAATCCCTTCTGTCGTGGAGTTTTAATTTTTCTTTAAACACACTGCGGCTATCTACCAGTAGGATGCCTTGCTCTTTTGTAACCTCACGTACGACCTCAGCAAGATCATCCAAATTAGGGTCTGCCTGGACCACTATCTTGACATTATTCCTTCTGGAAATCCTGTCTATATTGGCTATATTTCTCTGTAGTATTTTATATATGTTTCCCCTGTCCTTTCGTAATGTTATTAGGCCGTCTATCCTGTCCAGCATCTCTTTGTCCTTGATCCCTTTTTTAAAATTTTCTATCTCATCATAAAAATCCTTTTCGTATTTATATGCCAGCAGCAATTCATTAAAAGCTAGATACATATGCTTAGTATCCATTATTGCTTTTTTAAACTCTTCTTTGGCAAGGGTTTTTTTGTTAAGCAGCCTGTGTACTATACCCAGCTCTAAATAAAGCCCTGCGTCAGCATCTTCTCCTAATAAAAACAAAGCCTTCTCAAAACATTTTTCTGCCAATTTGTATTCTGCCCCTTCCCTGTATATAGTCCCCAGATGCCGATATGCCATAATATTTCTAGGGTCTAAATCTAAGGCCTTTAATAAATGCTGTCTTGCGAGATCATATCTTCCCTGTTTTGTAAAACCAACACCTTTTATTACCTGACCATTAGACGCGGGAGATGGCATAATTCTCTTTTGTCCTTCCTTTTTAGAGGTCTCTGTATCGGAAGTGCCGGCCTCAGTCATCTTTTTTGCAATACTGCTCGCCAGGTTTATCTTGATAATCTTGACCAATTTATATATATTCAGATTATGAAGCAGGGAATCCAATCTATTTGGGGATGAATCATGATAATTGACATCTTTAAAATTCCAGCTATCATTGCGACCAGTCAAGATAATCAATAGATCCGGATCATATTTATCAATATTACCCTGAAGTTTATTCAGTAGCTGCGAAGAGTTGCTCCCGGGAATCCCAAGATTATACACCTTGAATCCTGGCTCTTTATGTCTTTCGTTTAAAATCTTCTCCAGCTGCCTAGGATAACTATGGTGGTAATCTGTCCCCAATCCAAATGTATAAGAATCACCTAAGCAGAGGATAGTTACTCCTCTTTTATCTTTTATAGTTGAAGTAGATGAAGATAGGTTTAACTTCAAAATAATATATCCAGATATCCTTAAACCCATCTCTATTAAACACAGAGTCATAACCACAATAAGCGTTGCAAGAATAAGTTTCTTTCTTAAGGGCAGCTTTTGATTTCTACCTGATATCTTTTTCAAAGGCGTAAATGAACTCGACATTTCATGTCTCTATTTCTTTACATTTTGCCATGCAGGTATTAAATTTAACCCCGAAAAAACAGACAGCATCCTTTTATGTCTTTCTGTCCTTATATGGATTGTATTGGACATATCTTTAGTAAACCAGGCATACCAGTCGTTTATCATTGACTTCTCTATATTATATTCAGCAAGATGGTCATAGATATACATACCCGGGCCTATAGTACAGATATTTAGGCTGTTAATCTTATCTATCCAGACAGAATTCTGCCTTATAAAATTTATAGTCTCGTCGACATCCGCCTCTGTTTCTCCAGGAAATCCCACGATAAGATTGACTTCTACAAGCATGCCCGATTCCTTGGCCTTAATGAGGGTCTCTTTAGCGCCTTGGGCAGTTGCGCCCTTACGCATTAATCCCAGGACCCTATCAGAAAAACTCTCCATACCAAAGGTAAGACCTCCGCATCCAGCTCTTTTCATCTTCTTAAATAAGGTGATATCCATATCTCTCCTGACTATAGCCTGTCCACCCCAGGCTACACCCAAGCCCATATCTATTAACAAATCGCAGAATCTATCTAAAAAGTTCAGATTGCCGTTTATCAATAAATCGCTAAATTCAAATCTCTTCCTATTATATTTTCTTACATGATACCTTATTTCTTCAGCTACTTTCTCTGGACTCCGACAGCGGTAAGGCCTCTTCAATGGCCAATCGCAACAGTAAGCACACGACCTTACACACCCTCTGCTGCTTATGAGGGGTATAAGATCGTCTTGCGCATAAGAATTCAAATCGAACTCCTCAAAAGTAGGAAATGGTATCTCATCTATGTTTACGGTATTGTTTCTTACCCCCTTTAAACAGACAGCGTGGTCTTGAAGCTGATCCTTCCAGGCAATATAATGCGGACCTGTCTGGATGGTATTACCTTCTTGTATATCCCTTAACAAGTAAAGTAAAGGATATTCTCCTTCTCCTATTACAAAATAATCAATTAACCCCTTTTTAAACAAAGAACGGCCTTCTTTGTAGCTGGTCCCTCCTCCGCCGAGCAGGATGGTTGCATCGTTATGCGTCTTGGCTCTGATTATAAAAAGGAGAGTATTTAAGAATGGCACGGAAGCAAAGGTTACTGAAAACCCAATGATTGACGCCCCATAAGAAAGTATTTTATCAGCCAAATTTTCCAGTTGATCTTGAAGCTTATCCACTGCCTCTCCTGAAGCCCAAAATTCGAAATCCTGTGTATCCCACTTATCTTTTATCTCTTTGGGCGCATAGTAGAGTATCTCCATATTTAAATCCAATATCTCTACTTCAAAACTAAAAGACTTCAAAAACGTAACCAAATAGGCAATCCCAAGCGGAGGAGTATAAACCCCCCACGGAGGAGCTTGAACCAACAGAATCTTTTTACCTGCTTTATCTTCAGCCATAGATTAAAGTTCTATCAATAAATCTCTTATCCTGCCCTCTACTATTCTTTGTCCGGCGAAGAGCATTAAGATACTCCATCTTTTCTTTACCAACGGAATAGAACAACTTTTTTATAACTTTCTTGTCAGGGTAATTTGCATATAAGAAAAATAGAAAAGATTCATATTCGTGCTCAGGAAAAGGAGATGCACCAAGGGTTTTCATAATTTTATTGAAGGCTGATAATATCTGTTTCCTTTTCTCAGGCCACTTTAGCCCATTTATCTCATCAAAACTATATTTAACAAATGTTCCGAAAACATTTTCATAACTTAACAATTCAGAGACATTGGATATTCCATATTTTTCACTATGCGATAGTAGGATACTGCTATCTTTTATATAAAAGGCATTATAGTAAAGGGCATCTATATGTTCTCGATTATGCTTTATAAAAGATATGGTCGCATCCACATCTTCTTCCTTCTCGTAAGGCAAACCACTAATTAACTCAAGTCCTGTCCAGATACCTACTCTGTCGGACCAATACAATGCCTCTTCCAGTTGTTTTAAGTCTATACCCTTATTGACATAATTTAACAGTCTTTTACTTGCTGTCTCCATACCAAAGACCAGTCTAATACATCCAGCCTCTCGCATCTTATAGATAGAGTCTTTGTCTAATCTATCTACCCTGGCGCAATCGCTCCAGCGTATCTTGAGCTTCCTTTTAATTATCTCGTCGCATAACTGATCTACATATTTTTTAGAGATATTTAAGGTATCGCTCAAGAAAAGATATCCAGTAGGATTATATCTTGCCTGGAGCTGCTGTAGCCGGTCAGCTACAATGGAAGGGGGTACCACATGCTTTAATCCTCCCAAGGAACTTTCACAAAATATGCACTTGTTAGTACATCCCTTTATAAACTTGAATGGTAAAAGAAAAACCCGAGATTGATTGAATTTTTCTATCGTATCTCTTAATGAGTCATCCTTACAATAATCAATCTTTAAACCACGATATCTATACATGTCCAAGGGAAGACCATCAAAATCTGGCCTTACTGGCCTGAAGACCTCTGTAGAATAGATTACTCTCTTATCTTCTTCTACTATTCCTTTATGACGGGGCAAGTTATTTAATAGGAGAAGAAGTAGGTCAACAACGACCTTTTCTCCGTCATTGCATATTACATAATCTATATCAGACCAGTTACATCTATTCTTTCGCATCAGTTCAACAAAATAGTTCATTCCACCTAAAATTATTATCGGGTTATATTTTCTCTTTAAATATCTGGCTAGGCATAAAGCAAACATAGCGTGACTACTATTCATAGAAACAGTATCGATAGAAAAAAGGACGATTTTATATCCTTGAAAATCTGTCTTGCGTGATACCGTATCCATAATTCTCTCTATCTGGGAATCATCTTTTCCATTTGTATATCCAATTACCTTGGGAATATCAAAGAAAACCGATTCATCTATTTTCTCTTCTGCCTCGCCAAAATAGTTATCATAATGTGTCTTTATATGAAGGTCATCCTGGTCTATGGGTATGCCTTGCGACCTGATATAGGCCACAATAGTACCCAGGGCTAGAGGGGGTATCACAATAGAGTTCATCTCTGTGGAAAAGATGTCTGAGCCGTAAAAATTTGGAATCCGCAGAATCTTTATCTTGTATGGAATCTCTCTAAGCGGAACTTTTGTAGACAACTCATAGCCTTTAGCGACAACGTCTACCGCCAGATTATATTTTTTCGTCTCAATATAAGCCCGGTGCAAGAATTTATATATCATTTTATCATCGGGATTTAATTCCATCGCCTTTTTAAAACTTTCGATAGCTTTATTATATCTCTCCATTAGTAAATAAGTCCTTCCCATATCTATATATGCATATGACAACTCCTGTTGGGTATGACCGTAATTCGTATACAAATCCAAAGCCTTTTTAAACCGGGTTATGGCTCGAGGGTAATCTTTTTCTTCAAGGTAGATGTTGCCCAGCTCGTGATAAGCCTGAATATTAAAGGGATTAATCTTTAAAAGTTCGTTGGCCACCTCTTTAGCTAAGGCGTATCTTTTCTGCCGGGAGTATATCTGGATGAGGTTCTCCCGGGCAAATTCATTGTGAGGGTTTGTCTCCAAGGCCTTGCAAAGCTCTCTTATGGCTAGCTCGTACTTGTGCTGTTTTCTGTATATGTATCCTAGCATCTGATGGGAATGTTCATCCTGATGGTTAAGCTGCTTAAGATACTCTAGTTCTTCCTGACAAAGAGAAAGTTTTTCTTGCTCTAAATATACCAAGGCTAAACCCTCATGGGCATAGGGGCTTTGAGGATTAAGCTCAAGTAGCTTTTGAAACTGAGTTATAGCCTGGGGGTAGTCTTTCTGCTCCAAATAGATGTTGCCCAGCTCGTGATAAGCCTGAATATTAAAGGGATTAATCTTTAAAAGTTCGTTGGCCACCTCTTTAGCTAAGGCGTATCTTTTCTGCCGGGAGTATATCTGGATGAGGTTCTCCCGGGCAAATTCATTGTGAGGGTTTGTCTCCAAGGCCTTGCAAAGCTCTCTTATGGCTAGCTCGTACTTGTGCTGTTTTCTGTATATGTATCCTAGCATCTGATGGGAATGTTCATCCTGATGGTTAAGCTGCTTAAGATACTCTAGTTCTTCCTGACAAAGAGAAAGTTTTTCTTGCTCTAAATATACCAAGGCTAAACCCTCATGGGCATAGGGGCTTTGAGGATTAAGCTCAAGTAGCTTTTGAAACTGAGTTATAGCCTGGGAATAATTTTTCTGTTGAAGATAAACATGTCCTAAGTGTGCACGTGCTGTTTCATTTTTGGGATTTAATTGCAATACTTTACAAAGTTCTCTTTGAGCGCGCTTGTATTTTTTCTGATTTAAATACAAAATACCTTGATCTACTATCTTGGATTCATTTAAAAATAAAGCATCTTTATCGGTCATCTAACATCCTCTCTCGTAATAGCTTCCTCATCATTTCTCCTTTTCAGAGGAAAGAGGAAAGCTTTTCTTCAAAAAACAATTGATCAAAAGTTTACAGTCCATTTACAGCTTCTTATGGAACCTTGCTCTTTCTTTTATCTTCAGCCATAGATTAAAGTTCTATCAATAAATCTCTTATCCTGCCCTCTGCTATTCTTTGTCCGGCGAAGAGCATTAAGATACTCCATCTTTTCCTTACCAACGGAACAGAACAACTTTTTTATAACTTTCTTGTCGGGGTAATTAGAATACAAAAAAAACAGGAAATGCTCATACTCATGCTCAGGAAAGGGGGATTCACCAAAAGTTTCTACGGTTTTATGTAAGGCGGAAACTATCTGTCTGACTTTTTCAGGCCATTTTAAACCGTTAGCCTCATCAAATCCATACTGGACAAATGTTGAAAAACCATCTTCATAGCTCGCTAACTCAAAAACATTGGCTATCCCATACTTTTCGGGATATCTCTGCATAAGACTTGTAGCCTTCATATTAAAAGCATTGTAATAGAGAGAATCTATGCGCTTTTCATTCTTTTTTAAAAAGGATATTGTCTGGTCACAATCTTCCTCTGTTTCATACGGAATACCACATATCAACTCGATACCGGTCCAGATGCCTGCTTCATCGGTCCAGCGTAATACCTTCTCCAGATACTCCAGGTCTATATCCTTATTAATGTAATTCAGTAGTTTTTTGCTTGCTGTCTCCATGCCAAAAACCAATCTGATGCATCCAGCTTTTCGCATCTTATAAATAGATTCCCTGTCGAGCCTGTCCACCCTGGCACAATCGCTCCAGCGTATCTTAAGATTTCTTCTTATTATCTCGTCACATACCTCATTAACATATTTCCTGGAGATATTTAATGTGTCATTAAGAAAAAGATAGCCTGTAGGACTATATCTCGCCTGCGCTTCTTCTAACCAATCCACTACAACCAATGGTGGTATAACGTGAATCAATCCCCCTAAAGAACTGGCACAAAAGATGCATCTATTCGTGCATCCCTTTATAAATCTAAAAGGTAAAAGAAAAACCCCTGATTCATTAAACCTCTTCAAGACACTCTTTAGCGAGACGGTGTTACAATAATGTGTCTTCAATCCACGATACCTATATCTATCCAAAGGAAGCCCGTCAAAATCCGGTTTTATGGGGCGGGGGACCTTGGTAGAAAAAATCACTCCTTTTTCTTTAATAAGGCCTGTCCCTTTGTAGGGGGTGTGTCTTATTAAAGAAACGAGTAACTCCGCAACGATCACCTCTCCCTCATTTCCAATAATATAATTTATGTCAGACCTGTCACATTCGATCTTGCGCATCAAATCTACAAAATAGTTCACCCCGCCAAGTATTATTATAGGGTTATATTTTTTCTTCAAATACCTGGCCAGACAAAGAACCAGCATGACATGGCTATCGTTCATAGAACAGCTATCCAGAGAGAAAAGCACAATATCATATCCTGAAAACTCTGTCTTGAGAGATATCCTTTTCATTGCTTCCTCGATTCCGAGATCAGGATTACCATTTGTGTACCTGACAATCCTCGGGATATCGAAAAAAATCGAACTATCTATCCTTTCTTCTTCTTTGCCAAAATAGTTGTCATAATGCGTCTTTATATGGAGGTCATCCTGATTTATAGAGATCCCCTTTGATCTGATATGCGAAGCTATGGTACCCAGGGCTAATGGAAGCAACATAATAGAATTCATCTCTGTAGAAAGAATCTCAGGATCATAAAAATTTGGAATACGCACAAGCTTGATTCTCTCTTTGTGCTTTACAGTACCTCTTTCTTTAAAAAACGACTCCGAGTCCGGACAAAGATTGTAACTTTTGAATATCGAATCCACTGCTAGATCGTACTTTTTCATCTCTAAATAGCTTCTAGAAAGAAAATCAATAATAACTCTGTCATCCGGCTTAATATCCAGCGCCTTTTTAAAACTCTCTATAGCCAGGGCATATTCTTTAAGCAAGAGATGCGCCCTGCCCATATTTATATATATAATGGCTAATGCATCTATTGATTTTGGACACAATTCTAGTGCCCTTTTACAATGATCCAAAGCCTTAGAATAGTTTTTCTCGTCAAGATATACGCCTCCTGACTCATGATATGCCTGTATAAGGTTTTCATTAGCAAATTCGCTGCCGGGATCAAGTTCTAATACCCTTAAAAAATCTTTTATTGCCAGCTTATATCTTTTCTCTTTTTTATTTACATATCCGCGTATTTGATAATAGTGTGCGTCTTTATGACCTAACTTTTTAAGTAAATCCAGCTTTTCCTTGCACAGTGAAAGCCTATCCTGCTCTAAATAGACCAATGCCAGTCCTTCATGGGCGTGAGGGTTTTGAAAATCTAACCTCAAGAGTTTATTAAACTCTTCTATGGCTTTAGAATAGTTTTTCTGTTGCAAATAAGTATGCCCCAAATTTAAACGTGTATCAACGTTTTTAGGATTTGAGTGCAATGCTTTATTAAATATCTCTTCGGCAAGCTTATATTTTTTCTGCCTCAGAAATACTATCCCCTGATCTACCGGACTGTCTTTCTTTTTAGTCATAGCTTCTCTTTTACCTAAATTCTTCTTCGAAAAAGCAATTAATCATAAGTTTACAGTTATGCTTACAGTTTTTTATATCGTTTCTTACCTGCTCAGCCTTTTCTGAAAACCACAAATCTTTTATACCCTTTTTGTCTCTTATGTTGCCGATAGGCTTCATTGAATTACACAAAAATATCTCTCCTGCAGTATTTACCGTTAAAGAATTATAACCCAGATTACAGCGTGAATTCTTCACAAACCTCTCGGGTTCCTTAAAGTAAGATTTAAAAATATTGAATTGAGGAGCTGGATTAGTAATCTTATAGCCTTTATTTTTAAACTCTCCAAGCCTGCATAAAGCATAATCTATCCTATCCATATCTTTAGGCCAAAGAGAAGAAAACTCCTCTTTTCTATACCACATATCCTCTTGTGGTGTAAAAAATGGCTGCATAACTGCCTGAAAGCTAATATGATCTATGGCCTTGTTTTCATTGGCCCACTCTGCAAGCTCCACTATATCATCCAGATTTGGCTGCATTATAGTAGTCACGATATGAAGTTTCATTGAATAATCTTTAAACTTGCTCAGAAAAGAAATGGCCTGCATAACCCTATCATAAGTACCCTCTGCCCCTCGCAAAAAATCATGCGTTTCTTTTTTCAGACTGTCCAAGGATAAAACCAGCGTGCTCAAGCCAGCATCTTTTAGTCCCCTGGCCATGTCTTCGTCTATCAAGCAAGCATTTGTTGTCATTGTAGTCAAAAAACCTTTTCTGGTCGCATGCCTGATGAGATTTAAGACTCCTTTTTTAAGCAGGGGTTCTCCCCCGACAAATTGCATCTGGACGCTATCATCCACAAAACCTGCAAGATGATCTATAAATCTCTTCCATGTCTCGATAGATATGTCATCAGAATCTCTTTTACTCTGCCACATCCTGCACATTTTACATCTCAACATGCAGTTCTCTGTGATGACAAGGTCGCAAAAACTAGGTTTTTTGTAAAGGCTATTAGACTGCATGTCCCTGAACCGGTTTTTTAGCATCTAAAAAGATCTGATGCCACAACTCTAAGCTCACCACTGTATACAGATACCTGTCGTATTCTCCGCGGCCTTCATTGTGTTTAATTTCTACTCTGCGCCTCTTAAATCTATTGCTCAGCGAATTGCTCCAATCAGCTAGATCACCGGAAAACCATCTATAAATGGGCGTTACTAACCCTTTCTTATCCGTTCTTCTGATTATCTCATCCGGAACAATGCCTTCCGCCACCCTTCTTAATATATACTTTGTGGTAAGGCCCTTGATCTTCATCTCTTGCGGAAGCGAGAAAGCAAATTCTATAATGCGATGATCTAAAAAAGGTGATCTATTTCCCATGCCAAAAGCAGAGCAGGTGCGATCGCCCATCATCAAAAGTGAAGGCAGAGTAATTTCGATATCGCAAGCGCCCATTTTATCAATCAGATTGTCGTACTTGGAAAAGATCTCTCTGAACTTTATCAATGGGCGACTTGTCGCAGGGATACCCCGTTTTGTCAATTCAAAGTACCTCTCAGCCGCATCCCTGGACCTTACTTTATTCAAAAAATATCGTGCTAAAAACTGGTAGCTTCTCAACTCTGGCACAGCCTCTATGCCTTTCTCTGCTAGCATAAAAAGATACCTAATATATCCCCCAAAAAGTTCGTCAGCGCCTTCGCCGTTTAGAATAACTTTTACATATCGGCTAGCCTCTTTGGCCAAAAGAAAGGCTGAAATACTCGAAGCAGTTGCAATGGGCTGATCCAAATGCCAGATAATCTTTTCATAATGCTTCTTGAAGTCAAGTGAAGTAGGTCTGACAATATGGTGCTCTGCTTTAATATCTCTGGCTACTAATTGGGCATAGAAAAGTTCATCAAAATCTTCTCCGAGGTCATAATTACAAGAAAATACATGGCGAGGTTTTGCCAGGCAAGCAATTAGACTTGAGTCTATTCCACCGCTTAAAAAAAGACCGATAGGTGCCTCTACCCTGAGCCGCAAGCGCACAGAGTCTTCGATTAACCATTTTAATTTCTCTATATATTGCTCTTCGGACAGACTTCCAGGTTCTCCTGATCGTAATTCCCAATATTTTTTTATTTTAACGCCTTGTACATCGAATATAAGAATAGATGCAGGAGACAAAGAAAAAATATCTTTAAAAAGTGTCTCCTCGTCCAAGACTGTCTCGAAAACCTTAAAGTTTTCAGTAATATTAGGCTCTGCATCTACCTGCGTCAATATAGACTTTATCTCTGAAGCAAAAATAAAACTATTATCTTTATGATAATAATAAATAGGCTTTTGTCCTATCCTGTCACGGGCTAAATATAAATTATTACTATCCCATATTGCCAGGGCAAAGCTTCCATTAAATCTACTTATACACTCTATACCATACTCTTCATAAGCATGGACAATCATTTCTGTATCTGTTTTTGTCTTAAAGGTGTGGCCTTTTAGACCTTGTTTAATCTCTAAATAATTATAAATCTCACCATTTAAAACCACACATATTGTTTTGTCTTCATTATATATTGGCTGATTGCTGCCTGATAGATCGGTTATCTTCAAACACCGTGCCCCTAATTTTAATTTCCCATCGGAATAAATGCCTTCTGCATCTGGACCGCGATGCGACAATGCACCTAGCATTCCCTTGATGTCACCGTCTCCATATATGCCAGCTATGCCACACATTAGCTCTTCCTCCGCGTTTTCAACCTCTCTGCTATACCAAAATCCAAGATTGCCCTTGGGATATCTGATAAGACCTGGAACGAGAAAAGTATAGGCTTTTTAATAAAAGATTCTCCCTTGAGGCGAGGATAAAACGTAATAGGAATCTGATGAAATCTACACCCTTCCTTTATTGCGCAAAGGATAAAAAAATGTTGAAATAATTTATATCGATTTCTATATTTGAGTATCCTGAAGAACGTCTCTCTTTTATAAATAACAAAACCAGACTTGATATCGCTTATCCATGTAAAAAATAATATATTTAACATAAAACTCAAAATCCTGCTCAGAAATTTTCTAAAGAGATGCTTATCTAGAGACTCCCTACGCCAGCCCTGGACCAAATCATACCCATCCGCTATAATCTCTTTATATAAAAGCATTATGTCTTGTGGGCTATACTGTAAATCGGCATCAATCGTTACAACATATCTACCGCGGGAATTCTTAAGTCCGCTATGCCACGTCTCTACTATGCCTAAATTTCTGGAATGACTAATCCCTATGACGTTCTCAAATCTGCTAGAAAGTCCTTCGATCTTTACTTTTGTCTTATCGTGACTTCCGTCGTCAATAAGCACGACTTCTCCTTTAATTCCATTATGTTTAAATAAAGCCAGGATTTCAGAGACAATTCTATCTACATTGTCCTCTTCATTAAAACACGGCACAATAACGCTTAGTTCAAACAGTTTAGAATTTTTCATATCTATTTGATCAATGCCCATTTTTTCAGGTGAACGTATTCATATACTGCAAATCCAGGCCTATGTCCTCCGTCATTAGCGCCGTAATAGCCATTAATATCTTGAAAGACCCCGTGAAGAAAAAAGAAATTTAAACAAGATATTGTTACAAGCGCTGCCAGGACAATCTGTTGTGTCCTGTTCTTTAAAGTCTTTAAAGAACAGGACAGGGAAATGATCAGCGCAGGATACACAAAAGAGCAGTTCTTTATATGTGGCCATTTACACATAACAAAGACCAATGTGCCTATAAAAAACCACATGGGGATTATAAAAAGTCTTGTCTTGATCGACTTCAACGAAAGATACAGAACGCCACAAAAGGACATAATAAAGATTAGAGGGTTCATAAACAAAATCGCCTTAGTCCATGCAGTAAAAAAACCAGGGATGTCACTATAAAGAAAAAGCCCTGGTAAGCCATGTGTTACCAAGAAATCGCCGTAAAAACCACCCCAATCCAGCATGTAGCCATATAGACAGATAGTTAAGAGTCCTACGCAAAATCCAAAGAGCGGCATCCATGATGCAAGGTTCGGCCTCCATCTGTTCCTGAAAAAATCAGTGCCTATGACTGCCATAGGCAATATTACAGTCTTTTGGCTAATCCAGAGCGCCCAAAAGCCTAATAAAAACAAAAGCCATCTTGAGTTGTAATGATAAAGATAGGCATAAGAAATGGCTAAAAAGATAAATAACTCAAGGCACTCATAGCTGGCGAAAGCAAACCGTATAAACATCTCCGGAATCAAGCTGAATATTGTTACTGTAAAAAAGGCCAGGGATGAGGAAAGCGTCTCTTTTTTGACAATCTCAAATAGGATCAATAACAATAATGCAGCTAGGAAGAAATGCGGTATGCGCGAAGAAAATAATAACTTTCTTTTACCAACCAATCTCTCTTCCTCATGAAAATAGTTGTTTTGATCCCCGTTTTTTGATTGAACATATTGGTGCTCAACCTCTGCTAATTTACCCATAAGAAAAATAGAAGAAGCGCTTATTAAATGCGGCCATGTGGAATGCTGAAACTCATAAGGACTACCCCATATATTCCTGTATGGCTTGAGTTCGTGAACCATCCCATAAGCAGTTGTTGTAAAGGTGACATCTGCATCACGCATACTAGGCATATACATTGAGCTAATTCCAAGGATCACTATGGCAGCAATAAATACAACAACATGATGTCTATTAATAATAAGATTGGCCTTTTTTCTGAAGGCTAAAAAGATGCCCGTGTTTGAGATTAATAATAGATAATAAATAAAATTCCTGCAGTTTATCTCAATATTTGTAAGCTGGAAAAATAATAAGCCGGCAATAAATATTAAGCTCGAGATTAAAACCATTACAATTAGATTAATAATAATGTCTCTGTTTTTCGAAAGGATAGACATGGTCCAGCCCAACCCAGGAAGAAAGAGCACTATAAAGCCCACCATGAGTCCCTTTAAAAAAGTCATATCAAGAAAAGCTGACATTATATAGAAAAGAAAGACAAGATTGGTAAACAATAAAGCTCCAAAACCAAAGATAGAAGACTCCCTGTCTTTAAATATGTTTAAAAACCCCTTACGTACGTTTCTTAGCATATCTTTATCCATAAAAAGTATATTATGACAGGCCAAAGCAAAACTTCATAATGTCGCAACATCTTTTTGGACTTTTTAATACGTTCAATAAAGTTTTGAGTATAAATAAAGGCCTTAGATAGTATTTTTTATAGGCCTTGGTTAAAAACTTATCCATCTTTACACTACATGTCGCATGCCTGAAAATACTTTGACCATAAAAACAATACTTTGACCATTCCTTGGAAATCAGCCTATTTTCAGATTCAAGCTGTGCATATATCTCTGAACCTGGAAATGGAACAAATGTATGAAATTTTGCTATATCTACATTTAACCTCTTTGCAAAATCTAAAGTCTCTAACATTGTTTCCTCTGTATCGCCAGGCAGGCCAAAAATAAAAAATCCCCACGTTTCAAAACCATACTTTTTTGCCAATCTGATGGCCTCTCTTACCTGACCCAGACTAAAGCCTTTTCTGCTCTTATCAAGTATCTCCTGGCTACCTGACTCGATACCAAAAGGAATAGAATAAAATCCTGCCTCTTTCATAACCTTTAATAATGCCTCTGTCACCGTATCTACTCTAATTCCATTATGAGGATATAAGGATAATTTTAGTCTTCGTTTTATTATTTCATTGCAGATCTCAATCGCCCTTTTTCTATCTAAGCAAAAAACATCATCAGATATATGAACCTCCTTTATACCAAAATCCTTTACTAAATATTCCATCTCGTCAACAATATTTTTTGCACTTCTTGTCCTGTATTTATAACCTGCGATTTGTTTATTGCAAAAAACGCACCTGTGCGGGCATCCCCTTGATGTAATTATGTTTGCAAGGGGCCTTTTTTTTTCAAAAAAATACCTATATTTTTTCATGGGCAACAGGTATCGAGCTGGAAACGGCAATCTGTCTAAATCCTCAATGTAAGAAGGTCCAAAAATGCCGTTCTTTTCAAGCGCTTCAAATATAGTAAGCTCGGCCTCTCCTCTAACAACGGCATCAACTCCCATCCGAATTGCCTCATCAGGCAGCGCCGTTACATGTGGTCCACCCATCACAATTCTACATTTAACTTTGCTCTTTAAAATCCTTATCATATCATAGACATAATTTACAGTGGGGGTAACTGCGGTAAACCCAACTATGTCTGGATTAAAATCCTTTGCTTCCTCAATGAAACTATTAATATCTAATCTTTCAATAGCCATGTCTATAATTTTCACAGTATGTTTTTTCTCTATCAGCGCTGATGCTATATATGCCAAGCCTAGGGGTGGATATTCTGGTGTAATATTCTTAAATCTTCCATAGATATCTCCCGTGGGTGGTTTTACTAATAAAACTCTCATTTTCTAATAAGATATCTGCGTAATATTAAATGTAACATTTCCAGCCCGACCTTAAAAGCATTCCATTTACTTGCAGATGTTATCTTTCCCTTTCCGACTCTATGTCTATAATTAACAGGGATTTCTATAACCTTCAAATTAGCCCTTAATGCTTCTATAATCATCTCAGGAGCAAAATAGCTACCGCCTACCTGAAGGCTATCTATAATCTTATTTAATGCAGTTTTTCTAATACATCTAAACGTGCATCCCATATCACTCAATCTAATATTTCCATATAAAGTTTGTAGCAGCTTTGCCATGAAAAAATTTCCCCACCTTAATAAAAAACCCATGTTTGCGCCTTTGCCAATTAATTCTCTGCACGTCCTTGTTCCCAGGACCATGTCTGCATCTTCAATATAAGCCAGTAATTTTTCCATATCCTTGCCTTGAAAGGTTTGATCAGCTTCTGTTATTATTACAATATCACCTTTGGCTTCTTTTAGGCCTCTGATTATAGCAAATCCATAACCCTGTTTTTTCTCAACAATGACCGCTGCCCCACTCTCTCTGGCAAAAAGATTGGTCTTGTCAGTCGAGTTATTATCAATTACAATTATTTCATCAATAAAAGATCTAGAAAAATCCTCTATTACAGTAGAGATATTTTCCTCTTCATTGTACGATGGTATTACAACGCTTATTTTTTTCCCTTTATATGCCATAGAAAGATTGACTTATAACAATCGATTTTATATATTTCTTTAATTAAGGTTGCTCTTTTAACAAATGAATGTAGAGATCGATTGCATCCCGAGGCTTACGCTTTTCTTCATTGCCACCGACTACTAAGCCTCGCCTTTGAACAGTTACATAAAGAAAAAAGAAATTGAAACATGATATTATTATAATTATTCCTGCGACAACTTGCCTCACTCTATATTTCATGCCTTTCAAAAAATAAGCCAGGGAAATGATCAGCGCAGGATACACAAAAGAGCAGTTCTTTATATGTGGCCATTTACACATAACAAAGACCAATGTGCCTATAAAAAACCACATGGGGATTATAAAAAGTCTTGTCTTGATCGACTTCAACGAAAGATACAGAACGCCACAAAAGGACATAATAAAGATTAGAGGGTTCATAAACAAAATCGCCTTAGTCCATGCAGTAAAAAAACCAGGGATGTCACTATAAAGAAAAAGCCCTGGTAAGCCATGTGTTACCAAGAAAGCGCCGTAAAAACTACCCCAATCCAGCATGTAGCCATATAGACAGATAGTTAAGAGTCCTACGCAAAATCCAAAGAGCGGCATCCATGATGCAAGGTTCGGCCTCCATCTGTTCCTGAAAAAATCAGTGCCTATGACTGCCATAGGCAATATTACAGTCTTTTGGTTAATCCAGAGCGCCCAAAAGCCTAATAAAAACAAAAGCCATCTTGAGTTGTAATGATAAAGATAGGCATAAGAAATGGCTAAAAAGATAAATAACTCAAGGCACTCATAGCTGGCGAAAGCAAACCGTATAAACATCTCCGGAATCAAGCTGAATATTGTTACTGTAAAAAAGGCCAGGGATGAGGAAAGCGTCTCTTTTTTGACAATCTCAAATAGGATCAATAACAATAATGCAGCTAGGAAGAAATGCGGTATGCGCGAAGAAAACAACAGTTCCCTTTTTCCTCTTAATCTCTGTGCCTCATATGGATATTTGTCACGGTCTCCATTTTTTGATTGGATATACTGATGTTTGACTTCATGCAATTTTCCCATAAGAAAAATAGAGCAGGCACTCATAAGATGCGGCCATGTAGAATGCTGAAACTCATAAGGATTACCCCATAGATTAGTGTATGGCTTGAGTTCATGAATCAGTCCATAAGCGGTTGAAGTAAAGTGAATATCTGCGTCATTTGTTTTAGGCATATAAACCGAACTAATCCCAAAGATAACAATAGCGACTACAAATACAACAAGATGATGTTTATTGATAAGAAGATTGAGTTTTTTTCTAAAGGTTAAAAAGATACCTATATTTGAAACTACTAATAGATACCAGATAAAATTCCTATAAATAATCTCGAGATCTACAAACTGAAAAAATAAGAGTCCGGCAATAAATATTAGACTCGAGACTAAAACCATTACGACTAGATCAATAATGATATCCCTCTTTCGTGACAATATAAAGAGTGTCCAGCCTAATCCAGGGAGAAATAAGACCATAAATCCTACTGTGATCCCCTTTAAGAAAGTTATATCAAGAAAGCTTAATATTATATAAAAAAGAAATATAAAGTTATTAAACAATAAAAGCGCTAGAGGGCGCATAGAATATTCCTGATCTTTAAATATGTTCGAAAATCTTTTTGGCGGATCGACTGTTCTAACTTTAGTCATAATCGAATTCCATTTATATGCTGAGATTAAAGCTTGCAGCAACGGCTACAACCAGGAAACAATCCTCTCTTAAGCCTCAATCTTAGATCCCTATATCTCTTACTGTTCCATATCTCTCCCAGGCTGTCAGTTTTTATATTTCCTAATTTATAAACAAGAAATTGGCAGGGAAGAATATCTCCATTGGGACTAATAAATAGCGACCTCCAGAGAAAAAAACACTTTCTTCTTGTTTTAAAATTATCAGAATACCACGATCTCAATTCCGAATCATCGAGATATGGTTTAACATAAATAGGCATTTTAAAACCATTTTTTACCTTCTCTATCGCTTTTATGGAATTACAATAATCTTCGTAGTTAGAAATATTCGTGATGTAAGAGCTTAAGCGCATATCATCTTTCTCCTGAAAATCCTGTCTCCAGACCCTGTAATGCGCCATAGCCTCTGAATCAGTCAGGAAATTAAGATTCTCAAATCTAAACATATCAACTTTTAAGAGCTGCGCAATTTCAACAATCTCCTTTAAATGATGCAGATTTGAGTTAGTAATTGCACAATTTATAATAAGCCTTGGCCTCTTTTTTAGAGACGCTATGGTCTTGATATTTTTAAATAAAATATCATATGAACCCGGGACACCTGTTACTTTATCGTGTATGTCTCTTGTTCCTTGAAGAGAAAATATTATAAATAATGGCTCTAGATCAACAAGTTCTTTTATTTTGTTTTCATCAAGAAGGGTGCCATTGGTACAGATGCCGCAGGTTAGCCCGTAATTCTTTATAAACCTTATGATCTCAAAGATATCTTCTCTAAGAAAAGGCTCCCCTCCTCCCAGAAAGATGTGGGCCTTACTCTTCGAGACATCCTTGATAAAAGCCTTAATATCATTTAAGCCCAACTCTTCATCTTTTAAACAAAACTTAGACCTATCAATATGACACATCTCGCAATGTAAATTACACCGAGACGTAATCAAAAGATTGATTGCCCACGGTAAGCTAGCCTTACCTGACCTTCCAAAATATTCAAATGGAAAAGAAGCACAGCCCGCTAAAAGCCTAGGAAATGGAACAATGTTACGAAAAAGCAATAACTGCCTATTTTGCGATTTCAATTGAGATAAAGCAAGCATCGATCACTCCATATAATAAGAAAAGACCATATCCTTTATTGCCCTCAATGACCTAAAGAACTCGTCAAATGATTTTAGTTCGATCATCTTCTTCGCAATATAGCCAGGCCTTAAGTAGAATTTTAAATAACACTCTCGTACCTTCTTCTTTATCTCCTCATCTGTTAAAGAGGTACCATAACGGGGCAGCATATCTCGCATTGTCTGATCAAGAGTATATTCCTTCCAATAATCCCTGTGGATTTTTTTCCTCAGCATTTCATATAAAACTGTATTGGGCGGAGCAAATACAGGGGTTATCTGGACATAGTCTAAAGGGAGCTCTAATATTAGATTCGTGGTCTTTTTTATACTCTCTTCTGTCTCTCCGATATTACCTATCATGAAATAGCCAAATACATCTATTCCCTTGTCCTTGGTTATATTGACAATCCTTTTTACTGTCTCTATGTCTATCTCCTTGTTTATATTTTTAAGGATATCGCGATCTCCGGATTCAATTCCATAATATATCCTCATGCAACCAGATTCTCTAAGTTCGTCCAGCATCCTGGCATTAACTAGATCGACCCTAGTGCGAAATGACCAGCTAATCTCTAATTTACGCTGCCTTATCTCCCTGCATATCTCTATCACTCTATTGGGATTAACAGAAAACAGGGCATCAAATATATCTATTTCATTTATCTTGAACAACCTCTGACACTGCCCTATTTCATCGACAACATTCCTGGGGCTCCTGCAGCGATATTCAATAGTATGGTTATCACAAAATATGCAATGAAATGGACAACCACGAGATGTCATCATGGCTGTAAAATTTTTCTTTTTTGAAATAAGGGAGTAATACTTCTCGTTGGAAAGCAAATGCCTGGCAGGAAAAGGGCTATCATCTAAATTCCTAAAAGGGGCCCTGTTTGCAGTAACAACTATACGGCTATCTTCCCTATAACAGATTCCACTTACCTTGCTCAAGTCTTTTTTATTAACTAAATATTCCAAAAATTCAGGCAATGTCTCTTCTGCCTCACCAACAATACCATAGTCGATTGCTTCGTAAGTCAATGTTTCCTTCGGGTAAACAGATATGTGTATTCCGCCAATTATAACAGGGATACCTGTCTCCTCCTTTAAATATCTTATCCAGTCTAGTGTATGATGAAAATCAATGGTAGTAGTGGTAAAACCTAAAAAATCTGGACCAAATGCATTAATCCTATTTAATACCTGATATTTAGTTAGATTAAGGGCTGAGGCATCGATCAGGTCAACCTTGCAATCTTTGCTTTCTAATATGGCTGCTACATAGGCCAGGCTAAGAGGAGGTATTACGCCTAAATTCTGCTTTGCCTCTCTGATAGATACCGGATCCTTGGCGCTTCTATAAGAAGGGAAAATTAATGATATTTTTATATCTTTTAATGAGGACATAAGCTATTTTATAGAATATTCTTTCTAAATTCTTGCGGCACGTTATTATTCAGCATCTCCTCTATTCTCTTAAAATCTCTTCCGTATCTTTCCTTTAAACTAAGATCATATCCTTGATAAAAATATACCAATTCCTTGTTGTCGAGCAAGGATTTTACAAAATCAGCAAACTCTTCCATGTATCCAGAAGTAAGATGCCCCAGCACCAAACCCAAGCCTTCGCATAAATAATTTCTCTCCATCCATTTAATTGCAACAACTTTTTCTATCTTCTCCTCAACCTTTATTTCATCGTAAACAGTATCATTTTTAAAAAATGCCCCTATTATCCCATAATATAAATATTTTTTATTTTCCTTATTGATACTGAGGTCCTCCAGGCGATAAGACACCTCCTCCTGTGTGGGCAAATCACCATAGATTTTTATAGCCATCTCTCGATAAAGATAAGGAAGGTATGCCTCTTCCACATTAGGTCCCTTATAGTCTTTTAAAAATTTGTCATCTACTAGGCTCCGGACTAAACCGCGGTATAAATATTCTTTGGAAGCGGGTGAAAATCTATCCATTACGTATTGCAACTTTTCTTCTCTTTCTCTATCTTCAAAATGTTCTTCTATGACTCTACCCAGCCCAAGCAAAAAATAATGTCCGTATTCCAGAGGTATATCATTAATAAAGTCTATGTTTTCCAGCAACTCTTTGTATCTTCTGTTCATTAAAGAAATAGAGATCCCCTCATAGACATGGTGTCGATACCTGAGGGGAACCTTCTGTTCAATGAGTCTATTTAAATCAGAGACCTCATACCCTTCAATAAAATCACCTGTATTCAGGCCAATAAGCACAAAACAATGAGCCTTTTTGGCCTCATTGAGTTGCGGGTAAGATGACAATTCTTGCAGCAGTGGGTTGTTTGAAAAAAGCGTATGATAATAACTCTCATAATCAAATATTTGACCCAACTGAGCACCTTCGGATCTCACTACTTTTAAGCTCCTAAGTATATCTCTGCCCAGGAAACCTTTCGGAGCCTTAATATCCATAGCGTAAGCCATTTTAGCGGAATATCCTTTTATCCTTAAGGGATTTATCTTTAAGTCTGGGGTTGTCAGTAAGTTGGAATAATTTGTAAAACCTATATATAAGATCCAAACTACTAGAGCAATACTCAATCCATTCCTTAAAAGATATGCCCTGTTTTTTCTAGACGCTGTAAGTCTATTAAAAAAGAGTGCCATAAGGGCAAATAAAAATGGACAAATATGGAATAGCCTGCCCCATAGGCCATCTAACCAGGGAGTAGCTCCGCTTGAAACTGGCATATATAATATGCTCCATGTGGCAATAAATATCACCACATAACTGATAAAAATCAACTCTTTCATATCAGAGGGTAGGATTTTGTTCCTTAAAATTTGACGAATGGTCTTAACATTTAGCATGCACATCAAAACAAAGGAAAGGATAATAGTATTATAAAGCTCTCGCCCTAAATGCTTTGGTAAGTAATCGGTGCCGATAACTACTAAGGTCTGAACTATCTGAGGCAAGGTCTTTGAAAATATAATTTCACGCAATGAAAAGTTGTGTATAATTAAACCTGCAAAATTATGGGACGAATTATATATTAACCAAGGCGAAAATCCAATTAGAAGGCCAAATAAAAACTGGTAAAAATAAATTTTTAAAAAAAACTTCTTATCAAAAATAAACCAAAAGATCATAAGGGTAAAAAGCATTATAAGGTAGGTATAAAAAAAATAAGTGCCAAATCCACTAACCAGGCCAAAGATAATAAAATGTAATGCCAGTTTTCTATTGTGTGATTTTCCGGTCATATAAGTTTCATATCTTGTTTTATTAAAAAATATCCCGGAAAAACAAAACAGGCCCAGTATGCTAAAAAGTATGACTTCGTAATGGAACCCCAGGGCGTGCAGAGAAAATGCGTAAAATGGGCTCGGTGAAAAAATAAAAAGAAAAAAGAAAAAGATAGCTGTGCGAAGACTAAAATATCGGGATAGGAATAAATAAAAAACTATCGAGATCAACAGTGTAAAGACTATTGGAGCTAGAGTCAGTGAGAAAAAGTTGTCTCCAAAGATTATAAAAAATAATGAGGCGAGATAGCTAACTACTGTAGAGCCTCCCTCAGCCGCAAAAAAAGGGTGACTAAATATAAAACCCCAACCTGCACCATCTAAAAATTCCTTTGCCATCCAACCTCGATGAAGCGCTTCAAATTGATAAAATTTAGCGCCTACATTAAAAAGGGCATAGAGCCTATTTAAAAACAAAGCTGATAGCAAAAATATAAGTAAAAATTTTCTTATCTGTTTAAAAAATATAATTATGGCAACTCCTTGTCCACAAAACAATTCAGTAAATTAAGGCAGCTTTCCGTGCAGGCGCGAATCTCTTTTCTTCTTAAATCAGCATCTTTAGAATGCCAGAAATCTTTTATCTTTCCCTTCTTAATATGGCCGATAGGAGATTTTGAACCGCACAGAAAAACCTCACCTGTTGCCCTGACATAAACAACATAATCGCCTTGATTACAAACCATTCCCTTACTAAAACTATCTGGCTTTCTAAAATAATCCTTAAATCTAATTAGCTGCGCTACAGAATTCGATATCTTGCCTCCCCTGGTCTTAAAATCTATTAGTTTGTCTATTGTACGAACCCGAAGCTCTTCATCGTGCGGCCAGAGATATGTGCCTTCTTCTTTTTTATACCACTCTGCATCCTTTGGCATAGCGATTGGCTGAGATACAGCTTGAAGGTAAATCGAACTTATACTATCATTTGTATTTACCCACTCAACAAGGTCTACCAAACCCTTCATGTTAGCGCCTGTTATAACAGTGAGTATACTTATGCTCTTTGCCCCAAGTTTATTTAAATAACTGACTGTCTGAATTGCCCTTCTATGTGCGCCCTTCTGCCCTCTTAAAAAATCATGCAACTCTCCGTCCATGCTATCAAGGGATATGCTTATTACATCTAACCCGGAATGTGCAATCCTTTCTGCCATAGCCTCATCGATTAAAAATCCATTAGTAACCATAACTGTAGAAAACCCTCTTTTATTGGCAAACTCTATAAGATCCAACATCCCTTCTTTAAGCAATGGTTCGCCCCCTCCAAAATGCAATCTAATATCATTGCTGCCGAATTCTTCAAGGGAGACTATAAAGTCTTTCCATTCATTGATCGACAGCTCGCTATTATTCCTGGGTAGCTGCCATAGCTTGCACATCTTGCACTGAAACATACAATTCTCAGTAATGCTTATATCACAATAGATCGGACTCTTCATTGTTCATCCTTGTAAAAACAATTGACCTTATTATTGCAGTTCCTTCTGCATTTCTTAAGCTCCATCAAGCTCTCCTCAGCCAAACTAGAGGACATGATATCCTCTAGGGAGGCATGTCTAACATTACCCATAGGCTTGAGCATCCCACAGAAATAAGTATCACCCTTCCAGTTCACGAGCAAAGAGGAACCATCCATGGGGCAGGCTTTCTTTTCAATCAATTCACATGGATTTCGGAAATATTCTTTAAAAACCTTGAACTGGCCTATGGAATTAGTTATCTTCTCTTTGCCTTTTTTCGTATTTGCCTTTAGATCTATAAGCTGGTCAATTATGCGCTCTACCTTGCTATTATCTTTAGGCCATAGTTCGCTAAATACACTGTTCTTGTGCCATTCGTGCTCAAAAGCAGTCTCATAGGGCTGTACAACAGCTTGAAATATAACCCCTGAAATCCTTTCGTCATCTAGGGCCCATCGAGCCAATGGCAATATACCGTCCAGATTAACATCAGAGATCAGACAATTTATTCCAATAGAGATCTTCTTTTCTCCTTTGGATAAATAATCAAATGCATTGAAAACACGACGATATGTACCTTTCGCGCCTCTCAGATAATCATGGACCTTTTCTTTAAGACTATCCAAAGAAATGGTAATATGGCTCAACCCTGAATCTGAGATCTTATGCGCCATCTCTTTATCTATCAAAAATCCATTAGTAGTAACTAGTGTATAAAATCCTTTTTGTACGCTGAATTTAATCAAATCAGTTATGCCTTCTTTTGTAAGAGGCTCGCCTCCTCCAAGATGCAACCGGACATATTTATCTCCCATAATAAGGCGGAGTACATTTACCAGGTTTTTCCATTCTTCTATCCTTAATTCTCCGAAATCTCTTTTGCGTTCCCATAGATAGCACATCTTGCATTTCAGCATACAATAAGAAGTCATCAGTAAATCAACGCTAGCTATAGAAGCAGGCTTGATATCTGATAATCTTATTTTTTGCACTCCTTTGTTGATACTTGCAATATGCTCCACTCCATCCTCTATCAGCGCCTTAACCTCTTCTGCCTTCCCTCCTTCTTGAAAATAGCAGTTTATGATGTTGTTACAGCTTTTCTGGCAATTATGCATACGCTTTCGTGTTTCCCGAGACTCTTCAGAATACCACGCATCCTTAATATTAATTTTTCTTATGTCGCCTATCGGCTCCATGAAACAACACAAGTGTATGTAACCAAAGGCATTTACATTAAATATGTAATCTCCAAATTTACAGTCGTGCTTACCAGTGAGCTTCTCGGGATTTTCGTAATATCCTTTGTATATGCTAAGCTGAGGAATAGGATTTAATATCTTGTATTTTTGCTTTTTATATTTTATCAATGTCTCTATAAGAGAGGTTACCTTTTTGGAATCTTTAGGCCAGAGAAAGCTGTGTTCGCTTTCAAGATACCACCTGTCAACAAGATCGGTACGGAACGGTTGCGCCAATGCCTGAAAAGAAATCCCGGTAAAGATATCGTCATTATTCACCCATTCTACCAGATCTATTATCTGGTCTATGTTCTGTTCCAGAATCACACTATGTATATTTAGATCTACTTTGTTGTTACAATATTTCCTGAGGCAGTCTATTGCATTCATTACACGCTTATACGAGCCCTTTGTGCCTGTCAAAAAATCATGGGTTTTCTCATCCATGGTATCCAAAGAAAGACTCAATCTATGCAATCCAGACTCAAAAATCCTTTTTGCCATTTTCTTATCGATCAGGGTACCATTGGTAGATATGACAGGCTGAAATCCCTGGTCAGCACAATATCTGCTTAAATCAAATATGCCTTCTTTTAATAATGGCTCTCCTCCTCCCAGATTTATCTCAAAAGGCATTTGTACCAAATCTTTGAGATAAAGGACGAACGCCTTGCATTCCTCAATCGTCAATTCATTCTTTATGCCATGTTTCCAAAAATAACATTTTTTGCACTGCAGGTTACATCTTTCAGAGATCAATAAATCACAAAAAAGCGGCCTGCCCACTTTGGGCTCTTTGCATCTTAACTCGTTCTGCTTATAAAAAAACGTATTATCATTGTCTAGTTTTGTCATAATTAAAGTACTCCTTTAAGACAACTGCTGCAATATTCTCAGCCAAGAGTTGGTTACCTTTATTTGTGCAATGCCCAAAATCACCGGCAAATGTATCCCTGAAATATTCCTTATAACCATCCTTCTTTATAGCATCTTTAAATATCGCTTCATTGTCAACAAATAGAGTATCGCTTTCTTCTCCTTTAAAAAGATTCTTCAGACTCTTTATATCGCGCGTGGGATACTGGACGCATACCAATTTTACGCCGTTTTTGCAAAGTACATCTCTTAGTCTTCTATAATTCTCACTTGTCATGTTATCGTAATGTCTTAGTCTAAGCTCATTTGCCTTTTTATAATACTCGTCTGCAATGTCGTATTTCTTCATTTCCTGATACAATACCGCTGCTGCTCCGTACACCCTGCTATTGCGGGGATTTAGTTCCATGGCCTTATTCAATACCTCTTCTGTTTGATCATATCTACCCCTGTCTTTACAATGCCATCCCAGATCTATATAAGCTAAAGAATTCTGTTTTGCAGCCTGGTTTAATATTTCTTCGGCCTGGCCATGCCTGTCTTCTGCCTGATAAAACCGCGTTAAATCCATGTATGCTTCCTGGTCCTCAGGATTGAGCTCTATTGCTTTCCTGAAGGCCTTTTCTGCTTTATCATATTTACCCCATTCCTGATAAGACAAGCCTAGCTCGCTATATATCCTGTTATCCTTAGGATTTATCTTTGCGGCCTTTTGGAATGCCTTCTCTGCTTCAGCATATTCTTTTTCAGTTTTATAAAACCAGCCTATCTGTAAATACATATATGCCTGGCCATCCCAAGAATTCAAATCTACATTCTGGCGCAAGGAATCCTTGAGCTGACGCACAGAATCTGCCAGATTAACATGATACCTTTTAGATCCCTTAGGTGTTAGCTTGATAAAGTCCTTGCCTTCTATTTCATTATACAAAAGGGTTTTTCCAAATTTAGTTGTAATATGCAGCCACAGAAGTCTGGTTAGCTTATACAGCCTTAAACTCCTGAATAATGATGCAAATTTTCCTGTGGAAGAAGTGCTTATGTAAGGCAGGTGTAATCCATAGTCGTTTACGCCCATCATTGTAATTAGCATATCGGGCCTGTATTTATCCAGGTTGCCCTGTAAATGCTTTAATATATAAGAGGTATCGATTCCGGATTGACCTTTATTTATTACGCTGAAGTTTATGCCGGTGTTGTAATTATCTAAAATCTGCTCAAGTTTATCAGGATAGGAATTGTGACCCCCTTGAACAGTAGTTGATTCTCCTAGACATAAAATACGGTATGAGCCCTTCTCGCCCATGGAAATCCTGTTTCTGTATAGCTGTAAGGTTAGAAACGTTGCCCCTCCTATCCGCAATCCCGCCTCAATCAATATCATGCACAAAAATAACCCGAAAATTACCAGGACTATCTTCTGCGCGGCTGATACTTTGTTTCTAGGTAAATGGTGTGGCTTCATTCGTTTTCTTCTTCTTCCTTAAAGAAGCAATTTACCATATTATTGCAATTCACATTGCAGGTATGCATCTGCGATCTCATAAGTATTGCCTTTTCGGAAAACCACAAACTTTTTATGTCATCTTTTTTAATGTTGCCTATAGGCTCCTTAAAACAACACAATGAGATATTTCCAGACGGGTCGGTATTTATTACATAGTCGCCCAGATAACACTTTGCCTTTCTGGCCCTTTTGGTAGGATCTTTGAAGTAGGTCTTAAATATCTCGAGCTGGAGAGGAAAATTATGAATAGGATATCCGCTCTTCCTCATATCAATCAACTGATCCAACATAGAGTGCATATCTCCAACATCCCTGGGCCATAAAAATCCATATTGTTCCTGCATATGCCAGTTGTTATCTAAATGCACAAAAAATGGCTTTGCTATTGCCTGAAAATATATCCCGCTTATAAAACCTGTTTCTTTTACCCATTTGATTAAATCAATGACTTCGGTGTAATTGACGCCGGATATAACTGTAATAATCCCTATCTTCAGATCAGGGCAATGCCTGTGGAGATTTTCAAAACCCTTCATAACCCTTTCATGCGAGCCATCCTGGCCTCTCAGAAAATCATGTGTTTTGGGATTAGTGCTATCTAATGAGATACACGTCTCTTTAAGACCCGAATCCCTGATCCCTTTTGCCATATCCTCGCCTATCAGATAAGCATTGGACGGCATAAGAGTCTTAAAGCCTCTGTCTGTCCCAAACCTTATGAGTTCAAGGGTATCTTTTCTCAATAAAGGTTCGCCTCCGCTAAAAACCAGCTCTCGCGGATCATCCAAAAGTCCGACAAGAGAATCTATAAATCTTTTCCATTCCTCTGTGGAAACCTGATAAGGGCTGTCTTTTGATTTCCACATCTCACACATCTTGCACCTAAACATACAATTTGTCAAAAGCACTATTGAACAGGAAGAAGGTCTCATATTATTCGTTTTCATAATAGCAATTCACCACGAGTTCGCAATTTTGCCTGCACGCATACATCTTTTTTCTAACCTCATTTGCCTTTTCTGAATACCACAAATCTTTTATATTGTCCTTCTTGATATTTCCAAGCTTGTCCATAAAAAAACAGCTGTATACATCGCCGATGGCATTGACATTTATAGCCTGGTCAGAGACATTGCACCGATTAGATTTGATAAAATGATTCGGGTCCTTAAAGTATGCTTTAAATGATTGTAACTGGCCAATCGGATTTTCTATCTTATGGCCATCCTTCTTTAAATCTATAAGCTTATCTATTACTTTCTCTACCTTAGAATAGTCAGAAGGCCATAAGTCTTTGCAATCCTCTTTTTCAAACCAATCCCAGTCAAGGCCCGAGCCAAAAGGCCTCATGACCGCCATAAAATAGATAGAGTCCAGATCGTTATTCTGCTGGACCCATTTAGTTAGCCTGATTATATCGCCTAAATTCACACTAGATATAATGGAATTGATTCCCAATTTCATACTGTTTCGTCTATCTCTGCTAAGATATCCAATCGCATTCATTACGCGCTGAAAGCACCCATCTCTATTTCTTAAAAAATCATGGATTGAGGGATTAAGGCTCCCTAGAGAAAGATTCAACATGCTTAGATCAGAATCGATTATATTTTCTGCCATTGCCTCATCAATGGTGTATCCTGAAGAAGTCATGACTGCACGCGATCCCTTGCTTCTTATATGTCTTACCAGGTCCAATATCCCTCTCTTGATCAAAGATTCACCGCCAATAAGATGCACTTCCATAGGCTCTGTACTAAAACCGTTCAAGGAATCAATGAATCTCTTGCAGTCTTCGATACTAAGCTCATCTTTTGCTGTGTCTAGTTTCCAGAGGTGACACATCCTGCATTTCAAAATGCATTGATTTGTTACAGTCAAAAGACATGTTTTGGGTTTTTTAATATCCATATTAACCCTATCAAGTTGCAACGTAGTCTGTTATATTCTCGATCTTATAAAAACAATTCACTGCGATGTCACAATCCTTCTTGCATTTATTAATATCCCCCCTTGCCTTTTCCATATCTCTGGAAAGCCAGACCTCTGAAAATTTCCTATCTCTTATGTTTGCAATCGGAGACATATCAAAACACATATTTATATCACCATAGGCATTTATCTCTGGCGCCAGGTCTCCTCTGGGGCATTTAATATTGCTATCATGAATAAACCTGTATGGATTCCTGAAATACTCTTTTACCAGTCGCAACTGTTCAGGAGGATTGCAGATCTTATATCCCTTTTCCTTCCGTACAGCCAGTTCCTCCAGGATTCTACAGACCTTATCTATATCCTGGGGCCAGACATCACTATTCTTTTTATTATCAAACCATTCTCTTTCATAGTCATCGCAATCAAATGGCTGCAGACATGCATTAATAAATAGATCATTTATTTTCTCATTCTTGTTTGCCCATTCTACCAAATCTAATGTCTCATCCAAGTTTTTCTCCATTAATGTCGTGGTTATACCAATGCTCAGCCTGTTTGCCTTATTGCCCCCCCTACATCTATCCAGTATCTCAATAGCATTCATAACCTTCTTATAGCTACCCTTTATACCGCGAAGATAATCATGGGTCTCTTCTTTAAAACCATCCAGGGAAAGAAATATCCCTGTGAGCCCAGATTCAACTAACCTCTTTGCCATCTCCTCATCAATATAATAGCCATTTGTAGTAATAGATGTGTTAAAACCTGACTTTTTTATATAAGCTATGATCTCTGTCAAGTCTTTCCTTAATAATGTCTCACCACCGATAAGATGAATAAAAATAGGTTCCGTGGTTACGTTCTTTAAGTCATCCACAAACCCCTTCATCTCGTCAATAGTAAGTTCTTTCCTTTTTATATCACGATCTTTATTTTTCCACATATTACACATCTTGCATCTGAAATTGCATATTTTAGAAACAACTAAAAGACAGAATGCAGGTAAGGCTTTATTGGGTTTTGCATCTTTTGTAAATTCTTTTGACATCACTATCTCCCTTTAGTTTTATATAAAATGTTATTCTCTGCCAGTGACTCATACACATCCGGATGAGTAAAAAATATATATGAAGAACCTCCTGCCCTTGAACCTAACTCTAATACAATAAAAAATATCAGGAAACTGGGAAGACTTATAAAAAATATCTTACGCAGCGCGAACTTCATCTTCGTAAAAACAATTGATCATGATATGGCAGTTTCTGTGACAATCGTATACCTGCTCTCTGATCTTTATAGTCTCTGGTGAATACCAGATTTTACTTATATCATCTACCTTCATATTTCCGATCGGGTCAGTCAGGCAGCAAAAAAACATCTTGCCATAAGGATCTACATGGAATTCATAATCACCTAAATTACATTTTATCTTCTTTAAAAAGCTATCAGGGTCTTTAAAGTACTCTTTGAAATGCAGGAAATGATTATGGTGATTACCTATCTTGTGTCCAGCCAGCCTTAATTCTCTCAACCTCTCCATGATATAGCCTGTCTTTTCTGTATCCTGGGGCCATAAAAAGTTGTTCTTCTCTTTGTTAAACCACGTATTATCCATCTCCTCGCAAAAAGGCTGATTTATTGCCTGAAAACTTATCATCTCAAGCCTTTTGTCATTCTGGACCCACTCAACAAGATCGTGTATCTCATCCATATTCCTTTCCATGATTACAGTAAGGATCGATATCTTGATATTCTCATCTGTCCGGAATCTATCCAGGTATTCAATGGCCTTCATTACCCTTTCATAGCTCCCCTTAACACCTCTAATATAATCGTGGGTCTTTGGCTTTATCCCATCTAAAGAAAGCGTAATACTCCCGAGCCTGGAATTAGCAATATCCCTTGCCATCTTTTCATCTATAAGATAGCCGTTTGTAACCATATTTGATTTATAGCCTTCGGAGGAGATGAAATCAACCAGGTCCAGGATGCCTTCTGTCATCAGGGGCTCTCCACCTGATAAGTGAAACTCAAAATCAGGGCCTGCTATGTTACGAAGGGACCTAACCAGGTTTTTTTTCTGATCCAGGGTAGTCTCTTCGTTCTTATCGTCTTTTATGTTCCAGATGTAACACATTTTGCATCTGAGCATGCAGCGATAATTAAGCACCCAACAGCAATATTGAGGTTTACGTGTAAAGTCACTCATGAAGCATATAAAGATTCATCATCTTCCACGTAGCAACAGTTAAGCAGCAGATGGCAGTTTGATTTACACTGGTTTACCTTTTTTCTTACCATCCCTGCGTCCTGAGAATACCACAATTTTCTTATGTCATGTTTTCTTATGTTGCCGATAAAGTCCATAAAGAAACAAAGCTGGATAAAGCCATAGGTGTTGACGCTTATGGCCGCTCCTCCTATTATGCACTTTGCCTTGTTGACAAACTTTTTTGGGTCAGAAAAATATGCCTTATACGCACGGAGGTGTTCTGGCCGGTTGCTTACCTTTGACCCATTTTGTCTTAATCTTATCAGCTCATCTATTATAGGCATCAATCTTGGGATATCTTTGGGCCATAGATAATTATATTCATCTCTCCATTCTCCATCTAATGGACCACTATAATTTGGCTGGACAACAGACATGAAATACAGCCAGTCGACCCTGTTATCTGAGTCAGTAAACTCAGCAAGCTTGAGCAGGTCATTCATGTTTTCATTCATTATAATACAGCAGAGACCTTTTTTTGTCTGAGGAGAATACTTAGTAAGATTGGTCAGGGCATTCATTACCCTCTGGTACACGCCATTTACCCCGCGCATCTTATCGTGTACCTCAGCATGCGGACTATCCAAGGATATGCTCACGGCATCAAGGCCGGAATCCGCAATCCTCTTTGCCATGTCTTCGTTTATAAGATAGCCGTTCGAAGCCATTGTTGTCTTAAAACCCTTGTCCTTAGCAAATCTGACTAGCTCCAGAACGCCTGGCATTGACAGTATTTCTCCTCCCCCAAAATCCATCTCAAATCCCTCATCTACAAGCTCTCTAAAGCCAGCTATAAAATTCTTCCACTCATCAATAGAAGGGACTTCATCCGGCTTAGGGATCTTCTCTTGCCACTTATTGCACATCTTGCAGCGCAGCATACAATAGTCAGTTGCAGCCACACAGCAGAACTTAGGTTTTAAAAAATCTTTTTCTTTTGAATAAATTTTATCAGCATTAACTTTACATGTATCAGCCATTTTACCCTCCTGATGTTATTCAATACCAAACGGATAATCTCCCTCAAAGAAACAATTCAACAGAAAATGACAGTTATCCTGACATTTTTTTATACTGGATCTTACCTCTTCTGCCGGCTCGGAATTCCATATCTCCCTCAGGTCATTACCTTTTTTCACGCTTCCCAAAACACCATAACGATAACAAAGATAGATATCTCCTATGGAACTTGCATGCACTGCCCTGTCTAGATTGCAGGGGCACTTCTTGACAAATCTTGCAGGATTCTCAAAATACAGCTTGAATGCCTCAAGCTGCACCACTGAATCCCCTATCCAGTGTCCGAGCTTTCTTCGTCTTATTAATTCATCAAGGACCTCCTGGACCTTTTTATTATCCTTTGGCCATATGAAATTATATTCATCTTTTTTGAACCATTCGTTATCAACAGGTGTATTGTTCTGCTGCATTGGCGCCATAAACAAAATAGAGTTCAACCTGTCTCTATTACTGTTCACCCATTCTGCCAAATCTATGATATCATCCAGATTCTGCTTCATTATAATCGTGCAGATCCCTATATGGATATCCTTCGAATATTTTCTAAGATATTCAATTGCCTTGAATACCCTCTCCGCAATGCCTTTTACGCCCCGCATCATATCGTGTATTTCAGGTTTTAAACTATCCAGGGACAGGACTATACTGTCCAGCCCGGAATCCACTATCCTTTTTGCCATATCTTCATTGATAAGATAGCCGTTTGAGGCTATCGCATTTCTGAAGCCCAGACCTTTCGCGTATGAAACTAATTCCAAAAGATCGCTCCTCATCAATGCCTCTCCGCCGCCAAAGTCAATCTCAAATCCTTCATCCACCAGGTCCCTCAGCTGTTTGATAAATATCTTCCACTGTCCAGTTGTAGGCTGAGATATACCTACCGTACCAGGATCCTCTTTCCATTTTTGGCACATTTTGCACTTCAACATGCACGTATCAACGATCCCGATACAGCAAAAACCGGGTTTTAACGCTCCGTTTACCACCTTCTTGGTACTACCTTTTTGTAAATAATCTTCCATTTTGACTCTCTTTTTTTGTTGTAACACTAGCGGATCTTTATAGTTCTGGAAAGCTTTCGTTTAAGAAAATCCTCCTCTACGATTTTCATTCTTACAGAGAACATTCTGTATACATTCGATGGATTACCTGTATTGCCGTTACAAAACTTTGTTTTGACTTCTAGTGTTCGCGCACCTAAAAACGAATCTGCATTTTTTATAGATGGTAAATATCTTCTATTCTCCCCCTTTATATCCATGAAAAATGTAGGTAATTGCCCTTTTAATTTTTTACGGCCTCTCAATGCTATAAACTCAGTGTTTGGATTTCTTAACTCTGCATCCCTGTAGTCGTTTACAGGATAAAACCTGCCCTCGCCCCACGAATCTACCCATGTCTTGTATCTGCCGGAAAAGATGACCATGATCTTGCCTGCCAAAGAATTGACGGTGTTTTTCAGGCATACCTCGACATCCCAATCAATCTGCTTCTCATCCACAATCTTTATTCTCCACATCTCTTCCAGATCTAGATCCTGCCACTTTCTCGTGAGTATAAGCTCTGTCTTGTCTATCCTTTTAAAATTCCATTTTCTGTCAGAATGCCCTTGCAATATATCATCCTGAAATCCTAAAAAGCTCACAAGTCCCTGTCCCCTTGTAAGCCTCATATCATCCCAGTAAAAACTCAATCTATCTTCATCAAAAAGTATCCCTAATCTGCCTATCTTCAAGGCATATTCCTTGGGTCTTTTTTTAACGTTCTCTATATACAGGCTCCTCTCTTTAAAAAATGACTTCAAGCGATACGTCAAAAACCTGCCAGCCCTTAAAAGGCTTGTAAAAAAGCCATATTTTTTTATGGACTCCAATAACAACTGATAATAACCATTGTCTTTAAACGAATCTCTTCTGACGCAATGAGCTGTCCACTCTTTGTAAGCAAACCTGATAGCCCACTCAAAATCTTTTCCTGAAATATGCTCCGAGGTGACCACACTCTTATAGTTACCGTCGTATTCAGACCATTTTTCTGATACAATATTACCTTTTTCTTTCATCTCTTTGTAAAATGATGTTCCAGGAAATGGCGTAGTTATTGAAAATTGGACTGTTACAGGATCTAATTTTAAAGCAAGGCCTATTGTCCTGCGAATAGTCTCTTTGGTCTCACCTGGAAGGCCAAATGTAAATGTAAGATGTGTCTTTATGCCTAATCTCTTTGTAGAATTTATAACCTCTTCTGTTTTCTTGATATCCATATCTTTATCTATGTTGTCAAGCAGCGCCTGCGTTGCAGATTCAACGCCATACTTGACCGCGTACAAACCTGCTTCTCTCATGTTCACTAAAAGTTCTTCGTCCATCAGATCTGCCCTTGCCATAATCGCCCACGGAACACTCAGTTTACGCTTCTTTATCTCATCACAAAACTCCAGTATCCTCTTTTTCCCGATATTAAAAGTATCATCATCAAAATATATAGATTTAAAATTCATCTCTTTTACCAGGTATTCCATCTCATCAACCACATCAATTACATCTCTAGTTCTATATTGATTGCTTTGATACATGACCTGTGGCCAGAGGCAGAATTTACACCTGTAAGGACAACCACGACTGGCAAGCATCTGGGCCGAAGATATAGGCATGTCTCCGGGCGTATCATTATATATATTCATGTGCGAGGTTTTGCGTACAGGCCATGGCAATTCGTCCAGGTCGATCAAGGGCCGCGGGGGATTGACCTTTACGGTTTTTGAATCACGATATATAATCCCCAAGACACCATCCAGGGCTTTACCTTCCTTTATGTGCCTGACCAAATCAAGCAGTGTAAATTCATATTCTCCTACGATTACATAATCGATAAACCCATGGTTTTTTAGGAATGAGGGCTTGCGTATATTGACATCTGGGCCGCATAGAACAATAGGGATAGTTTTTTCTATTCTATTTAATAACCTTAGATCATGGTCGAGCGTTACCGTAGAAGTCTCGCAAACAAGTAGGCCTGGTTTTACCTTATGCATCATTTTAAAAAAATACTTATATGATACCCCATCAGCAATCGCGTCGAGGAGATCTGCGTCAAAATCATATTTTCTCAGCAATGCTGTTGCCTGAGCGAGGAAAAATGGAAAAGGCATATAATCTCTTTCAGAAGGTGCTTTTATGTGCGGCCAGCGCGAACCCGCCCTTACACCCTTTCTTCCAAAGTGTCTCCATGGCAAATTTGCAAGGACTATTTTCATAAAGAAAGGCTCCCTATAAAAACTGCGTCAATTTATACTTATCAAATAATTCATTTATTCTCAAAATAACCTGGTGAGTATCACAATGCTTGCAAAACTCGTTATACAGCTTGACATCATTCGAAAAAGTAGTATTTTTATTATCCATAAGGTACTTGGCCTTGATCCTGAATTTATTATATGCGCTTGAATTCCAGATATCCTTGAAAGACTTCTCCTTTAAAATATCAATGACGCGCAAATGACAGCACATGCTTACCTCGCCCTTTGCCAATACCAAAGAGAAAAACCAGCCAACAGGACATGACTTTAATAGTTTACTTGCAGACCAATGTCCGGTAGACGTACTATAATTCTTTAACTGGAAGCATATGTTATCTTGTAACTCTATGTGCTTTTTCTTTAAAAACGGTGCTATATTTTTAACAGATTCTTTTATGCTGTGTATATGAGAAGACTTTAATTTTAAGAAATTGATATTTTTATCCAATCGCACCAGATAGAATCTTACTTTATCTGCGCCTATATAGGTATCAAGCTTGGCCATCTCCTCAACTTCATGGTAATTTAGGTTATGGATAACATGAGTCATCTGTAGCCATGGTTTTTTCTTTCCTGATTTATCTCTCATGGATATAAAATCTTTTAAATTTTTGGTTATCTTGCGAAACGTCTGCTTGGATTGCCTTGGATTAATCCTGGCATAAGTCGCCTCGGTGCCGGCTGGAAGGCTACAGAATATCTCATCTATCTCTAGGTCTATTATTCTCCTTGCTATTCTTTTATCCAAAAGAATAGCATTTGTGAAAAACAAAACCTTTAATCCTTTATCTCTTGCATACTGAACCATTTCCGGAAATCTCTTGTCCAGAAGCGGTTCTCCGTCTCCCTGTATTATTACCTCATCGCATAAAAGCTCTGCTGCGTTATCTATGATGTTTTTATATAATGAAAAGTCCATTTTTAAACTATTCAATGCAGGTGACAATTTCCTCCTGGGTGTATGAATCCAGCAGTGGAGACAATTAGTGTTACAGTTATGGTATGTATCAAGGACGATTGTCTGGGGCCCTATAAACGGGTGCTCTGAAATCACCCCAAGAAGCCTTAATAGCTCCCTTTCATTATACTGGTCAGCCTGCTTCGATATACTATAAAGTAAGTCTAGTAATTTCTCGTCTTTCAAGAAAAACCTGATTTTCTTCGAGCCAATACGACTAGTTAACTCCTGCAAATAATCGATAAAATTATAATAAAGCTTCTTTGTAGGAAACAGCGGAAGTGAGACAGAGCGCAGATCCAACCTTCTGCCCATTAACGTATAACAAAATCGGATAATCTCATGAATCTTAAAAAAATTGAACCTGGATATACCTATATTAATATATTTGTTGTTTTTTAAAGCCTTTTTGACCCTTTTGATATTCTCTTCAAAACTCTCAGATTTTAGAGAAATCTTATCATGCAAGGTTTTATCGTCGGCATACAAAGTTATACCTCTACTAGCTTTTCTGTTCTTTTTTAAA
>JBHPFI010000009.1:0-42772 GCA_042572045.1 Candidatus Omnitrophota bacterium | reverse complement strand
CCACGACTTTGACAACTGTATTATATTGAAATTCTTCTCCATCATCATTGTCTTCCTGGGCGGGCAGCGTCAGCGGAAATAAAAAAACAAATAAGGCCGCGATTAAAAATGCCTGCTTCATACCCATTTCCTTTTTTAAAGAATGTTCAAAAAATCCTATCTTATAATAGCCGATATTATTTCTTTTTCAATTCTAATGTCGTCCTTAATATAAGGACCTTTTTCAGCTCAGCGTCTATTGCATCCTTTAACTCGACAAAATTGACTTTTAAGGTCTCGACATGGATTTTCGTGCGCGGCTCGATGGTTTGAGAAACGCCGTCTAATGTTTTTATATTCAACTCGTTGATACTTTTTATCTCATTTAACCAGCTGATAAGAGTATTAATGGCGTCTTCGGTCATATCCTCCTTTTTTATTGTATTGAAAATGCGTATCATTTGATAATAGGCGTCGATACGAGACATTGCCATCCTGCAAGAATCCCATAGGCTATTTAGTAAAATCCTATCTTTTGATGTTCCTAATAATCCTTTTATCTTTTTGGAACCCGCAAAGATTTTATTGCGCATATCAAAAAGCGTAGCATCTGAAGCATGAGCAATAGAACTCAAAAAAATAATAAAGGCCAGGGTAACAAAAATAATCTTTTTCATATCCTCCTCCTCCTTGTCTTTAAGCTATAAATACGCCCGCCCTAAGACGCACCTATTGCATGACGATCTTCGATATATACATACTGCACTTTGCCACGCTTGATTCTTTGGATTTTGGACCTATGCGGTATCGTTCGACAGAAAACAGCTTACTTGAACTCTCCAGGTCATATATAAAACTGGCGAGCTGTCCCATTTGCGCCTCGCAGTTTAAATTTATAAAATATTTCTCTGATGAACCTGCTTTCTTTAAGCCTGCGGGCTTCATATCTATGAGATAAACTGAGCTCTTGTTTGCTAATTTTTCAATCTCTTTTAAAAGAGAGGTCATTTCTTCTTCGCCGGGCTTCAAACTGCTTGAAAAAGAACTGTATTTTTTTCTCTCAGCCACTATCCTATCTTTGTGCGCCAGTATGTGCAAGCTCTTTTTTATGCCGGATTCTTTCTCTCGAATCTCTTTATCCAACTCTTCCATTTTGGAGAAAATCGGATGTATCAAAAAACGGTCCAGCAGCGTCAATGAAATAAAAAAGATTGCTCCATAAAAAACAAGCTTTTCCCTTTGTGATAAACGCGATAAAAATTTATGAACTAACTGTTTTAATACCTTCATTGTTCGGTCCGCTTGTTAAGGAGGCAGTTTATTTCAAAATCTGTCACATCCCTTGCGCCGTCTTTTCTCTTTGTGGTGTACTTGGTCTTAACGTCCTCAAAATATTTCGCCTTTTCCATATTATCGACAAAAGAAAAAACTGTAGACATGGCCTCTGCCGTACCTTTTATGGAAAATTTACCGCTATCATTATCAAAGCGAATGTCATTGAGCTCTAAATCCCAAGGAGCTACATTGTATAATTCACTTAATACCTCTAAAGAGTGCCCGCGGTTCGACAGATAGCTTTTTATCAAGTTGACCTTCTCAAAATCAGCTTCCAATTCCTGCGCCCCCTGACTCAGCGACTGATATTCTGTGTTCAGCCCCTTCAAATAAGTATTTTTAAAATAGACCTTGCCTATCAATATAGAAAAAATCAAAACAAAAATCGTCAGGACAAAAATTCCTGTTTTAATCAAATCTCTCCCTTTGTCTTCAAGGGACTTTTTTACCTTTATCTCCTCAGGAATAAGATTGACCTTCAACTCTTTCCAGGAAAGAAGCGAAGCGACTACGTTTAGAAAGGATAATTCCTTTGCTACAGGTGGTATTTTTACGGACTTCTTCAAGTTGATCAAGTTCTTAAAATAAGGCTCTACGTTGGTCGGTAGATGCAGGGCGTCAGTTAAACTGGATCCCAGATTTTCCAATTCCTCGACAGCGCCGGTCAAGATAAGCTTGGTCGGGGCATTTCCAATATCCTCGCCCTGATAACCTTCAAAAGAACTCGTTAGTTCCTCGACAAATTTCAACTGATAACTCTGCGATCCTCCTACCAGATACTGCGCCCCTACAGGGATACTCCTAATAAAAACTGGCTTATTTCTGAAAACAACAATAAAATCTGAAAAGTCTCTGTCAATATGCGCTATGCTTACCGGCGAAGCCTCGGTCTCTAATTTTAGGGCATTTGGAATAAACCAGGCTATGCTTTCCGGCGCCAGCACTACATTTTCTAATCTAATACCGGCCCTCTCCAGTATATTGTACTGCCTTCTCACAACATCACGCGTCACAATCACCAAGAGGATCTTTGTATAGCTGTGTTTATAGGTATCTATCTCGATGTAATCGACGATTATCTCTTCCCTCGAATAGGGGGTGTATCTACTGGCCTGAAGGTTTATAATCTCCCGTATTTCCTGAGGGTCAGTGGACGGGATCTCGATATTTTTCGTTATGACCATATGAGAGGGGATTATATTTAAAACTACAGGGTTTTTTACCTTTAGTCTTTCAAAAGAATCTGCGGCAATTTTGGAAATATCATCGTCGGTTAAGCCGCTGATATTGTGACTTAAAATATTGACAATCTCTTTTTTAATACGAGAACTTTTTAGATGGGCGAGCTTTAAATAATCGCTGCTAAAATCTATTCCTATCAATTCTTGAGAGCTAGCGCGAGATAACGGGTTTTTCATTCCAAGTATACCCTATGATAAAACTGTTTTTTGAGTCTTTTTAAGGCTCATGCCAATATAAAATCTTTCCATCTCGGTTAACTACGCAATCTACTTCGGTCGTATTCTTTCTATTATTCAATTTAGCGACGCTTCTGATCATGAAATTCTCGGATCTTGTAACCAAACTATGATCTACCACTCTAGTAAGCTGCGCTACTTCAGAATCGCTTAGATGAAAATATTGACTAAGCTTTGGCACTATCCTTGAATGCGCATCGAAAATATTGTCATCAATGGTGCCTGTCGCGCCATCTTCGCCCTGTCGAAACAAAAGAATCTTATCTACAAGTTTCTCGTCCAATCGCAAGGCTAAAAAGACCTCCTTTGGAGCCGTATTGACATTGATCCTGCCGTTACCATAGATAGTGACATAGTATCTTATATTTTTAAAGATATCCCTGGTCATGCCATTAACCAAAAGGACCTCCTCTAGGACCTCAAACGCTGCATCTTTTGCCTCGTAAGGATACTGAAGATTGCGATAATACCTGTCTTCTGCACTGCCCAAAGGTATGGATAATTCACTGTCGCTATCCCGCCAGTCAATAAGCGAAGCGGCTAGTTCCTGAGCCTCTATTTCGTGGAAATTAAGCGCGACACGGAAAAGACGTTCTAAAATCGCCCGGTCTGCTGTATTTATATTTATCTTTCTCTCCTCATCAATAAGGCCGTATCGGGTATCTATAACGCCTGTTTTCCCATGCGGATAATTATAAGAGACATTAAAGGTCCCGCCCCCGACGCCCACCGCCTTAAATGAAGCGGTATTGTTGCTCCAGTTATCATTAAGACTGTCGTAAGTCTTCTCTGCTTCTTTCTTTAATTCAATAATCGCCTTTTTTATGCCTGCCTCAGCAATAAAATGCAGCTTCCCTCTTTCATCAAGGCGCTGGACCAAGATGATCTTCTGTCTGACGCCGTTACTTAAAATCACTGCGAACGTAGACAGCAGGCATATCGACCAGAGAGAGAGCACTAATATGCCGCCCCTGCGATTAGCTGGCAACCGGGATAGTGACTGTTTTGGTAAACCTAATAGTCTCAATACCATTATCAAATTCTAACTCTATCCTCACTGCTAAAGGCATTCCCTCTTTTAACCACCCATCCTGCCAAGTGTATTCTCTTTCCTCGCTATCGTAAAAGTAATATTGAAATCTTAAGGATTCTACGCTCTCCAGGGCTTGCTTAATCACACCGGTTTCCCCGCTATAAACCTGGGAAAACCCCCTCTCTTCTCTGGTTACTGTCTCTTCTAGAGGGTCATAGAAATAAATTGCCTGGCCTACGCTGGTTTTTTCTAACCTTGGGCTATTTATTAAAGTAGGGAATCCAAGCCTGTATTCTCCGCCTGAAAAACCAATCCCTTTAAATCTGAATGCATTCCTTAAGTCAGAACTGAATCTTTCAAAAAAGATATCCACGTTTTCTTCCGGCATATCCCTATTTATCTTCTGCCAAATCTTTATGCCATTATTAAAGGTCGCATATATCGCTAATGAAATAACGCACAATATCGCTGAGGCAACAAGTAGCTCGATAAGCGTGAAGGCATGCCTTTTATTCTTCTTCATAAATAGCGTATGCTGTTCTTGATATCCGCAGCTTTCTTTTGCCTTTGCTCCGAGAAAGCCTTAAATCTATTTTGTATAAATCAGGGAAGCTGTTTATTAAACTATACGATAGATCCCAGTCAAAACTCTTATTTCTGGTTACAAGATTACCGCTTGTCTGAATCTCCGGCGATGGCCCAAAATGCCCCAAGCCATCCTGCGCCTGCCATATCTTTTCATCAGCCCACGAAACAACTTTTAAGTAATCAGAACAATAATCAAATGTATTCAGGGAACTAAAAAAGGCCTCATATATCAACACTATCCCTATCGACAACACTGCGGTTGCAGCCATTATTTCCATAAGGGTAAAACCTGCGTCTATACTTTTTCGTCTCATACCTCATGTACCATATGACTAATCCCAATTCGTAACATCATCAGAACCCTCTACACCATCCTTGCCTAAAGAATAGAGGTCATAATCTGTCCTGTGATCGCCTGGGCTACTATATTTATATTCTCTTTTCCAAGGATCAATAGGTTGTCTTTCTAAATATGGGCCGTTCCAGTTGATAGCTGAAGATGTTCTGCTCAATAAGGCGGCTAGGCCTTCTTCTGTGGAGGGGAAGCTGCCATTGTCCAACTCATAAAGCTTTAAGGCCGTGGCAATATTGGCCTGTATATCTGCCTTGCTAGCAGCGATTCGAGCTTGTTCGCTCCTGCCGGTAAGCCTCGGCATTACCATTGCCACTAATGCACCTATGATCATAACTACAAGCAAAAGTTCGATTAGCGTAAACCCCGTTATCTCTCTTTTTCGCATATATTGGCCTCCTTGATCTATTTTCTATATCTCGTGTTCCAAATACTCCCTCCATCTCTTTTCTAATTTATCGAGATTGGGTACATATAAAGCATAACTAGATTTAAGCGCGTCATTTAAGCTCTTTCCGCCGCGTAGCTCGCGACAAAAATCAGCAAATCTATCTGAGCCGTACTTCGTTATTAAAAATCCTACTACAGAAAATGCCTGTAAATAATACGTATTGACCAGGCTTACAGTATCTAAAAACAAAACGCCTCTTGCGCCCTCCCTGGTATGTGTGGCACGGATATAAATCCTATTTTTTTGTTTAAAATACCTGAGATCTAATTCTGTTAAATCCTTTATTGTAAGCAAACTATCTTTTATATATAGTTCTTTAACCGCGGCATTGACTTGAGGTCTTCTTTTTTCCTCTGACCACTGCGCTACCCCTTCATCCAGCCAAAGGGGTATTTCTCCCTTAAAACCTACAAAATCTCTGAAGATTAAGTGGGCTATCTCATGAGGAAGGATTGAATCAAGAAACTCCCCGCTCCCGTTATAGCTTGCTACAAACTTCTGTGTATACTCTGCCATCCCATGCGACCATTCAGGCTGGCCTGTTGCCTTTAAGTAAGAAGAGTGATCCGGATAAATGTAAATCTTTGTCCTGTTCTCCCATAACCAAAAAGACGAATACCTGGGATAGCCCAGATCTATAGCAATCCTTCTGTAATAAACCTCTGCCTTATCTAAAGCATCTTTTGCAAATCTTTCATCCTGAATAAATTTTACGATAAAATGCTCGCCGTTCAAGTCTTGCCAATCCTGGGCACAAGCCACGCTCGCGCATAAAACAATTGATACAAAAACCAGAGGTGTTAAAAATCCCCGCATCTTGCCTTACACCCTTCCCTAAGCTAACAAATCAGTCAATGACAAAACTGCCAAGTTACACATTGATTTCAAATACCGGCAGAAGCATTGCTATTACAATAAAGCCGACGATCAAGCCCATGACCAAAATTATCAAAGGCTCTAAAAGGTTGCTCATTACCTTTATTGTACCATCAACATCCCTTTCGTAGGTCCTCGCCACCTCTCCTAATGCCTCCTCGAGCCTGCCTGATTCTTCGCCCACGATTATTAAATTGCTCATAAAAAGAGGGATTACTGTCGAATCCTTGAGGCTCTTGCCAAAGGAGGAACCCTGTTGTAATTCCTTGGCGCTCTTTGTCAGCTGATTTTTTATAATCTCATTTTCCAATACAGGGATAGCTATGCTAATTGCCTTTAATATAGGTATGCCATTCTTCAGAAGCAGCTCTAAGGTACGATTGAAGCGCGAAAGTTCTGCCTTAAGGGTAAATCCGCCGAATATAGGCATATGTAACTTAAATAGACTTAAAGACAATCTCCCGGCCTTTGTATTCATCTCTCGTTTGATAATCAAAATAATAAATACCAATATCAAGATTATCCAATACCACCACCGGCGCAATCCATGACTTATAGAAATCAGTATCTGCGTCGGTAAAGGCAGGTCCTGTCCCATATTTACAAATATCTCTATGAGTCGCGGCATTACAAAGGTAAACATAAAAATTACTGTGGCTAATCCGACAACTGACATAAGCGCGGGATAAACCAATACCATGCGAAAACGAGAAAACATCTCTTCCTGTCTTTCGCGATAATCCGCAATCCTCAAAAGGGCCTCAGGAAGAGCCCCGCTATTTTCTCCAGCGTGAATCATGGCAATGTAGAGAAAGGAAAACGCTCTCGGATACTGGCTAAGGCTGGAAGAAAAGGCGCTACCATGCTTGACTGCATTGTAAATATCGCGCAGGATATCTTTTAAGTTCTGGCTTTCTGACTGCTCTGAGATTATGCTGATGGCCTTTAAGATAGGCACGCCTGATTTCAAAAGGCTTGCCAGTTGCCGGCTAAATATAGTAATTTGATGAGACCTTATCCTTCCTCGTGACCCTGGCCTAGTCAAAGAATCAGACGAAAACTGTTTAGCCTCAAGCTCCTCTTCTATGTGCATAGGAAGGCATTGCATCTGACTGAGCTTCTCTATCGCCTCCTTCTCGTCTCGAGCCTCGATTCTACCCTTTACTATCTCGCCGGAAGATTTTTTTGCACGGTATTTGTATATGGCCATATTGATTTCGGTGGAGCTATTTATTCGCCAGGACCCTATGATTTTACATATTTATCGAGTCTGACTCTCTGAGCGCTGGCTATATCTAAAAAACAAACTGCGATATTATAGGTTTTATCCGACTCTCTTTCATCTATCCTTACTACCCTGGCTAAGCATTCTATGGCTTCTTCGCCATCCAGTAACTCTATCTTTAATTCCAGGATCGAACTTATCGGCAATGGGCTGTCCGAAACAAAAACTAGGCCCCCTGCAGAAATATCCTTTGTAACACTAAGCTCTTCAGGCACAGATTTGCCTTTAAGTAATCCCTCGCGTGATTTAAAAACCTTGTAACGCAAGTTTATCTTCCTGTCTACGCGATTATAGACCCTTCTGTCTGATTCCAAGAATTGAGGAACTGTATTATCAGGAGATCCTGGAGGCAAAGAAATCTGCGCCTTCTTCTCAATGAGCACATTTTCCTCAGTAGGGCTTACCTGCATCACTTCTTCGGGGACGCTTAAACCAGCGGCCACCTTCTGCCAGCCATCCTGACGCAAGACCTTCATCCCTCTTGATAATGCCACTTCCCTGATTTTGCTGGCCGGGGCTTTCTTTAGAATTAAATCCTTTGTTCTTTGATCCAGCAAAAGAAATTCATATATCGCGGTCCTGCCAAAGAAACCAGTAAAATTACAATTCGGACATCCTTTTCCTCTGAATATCCTGACCTTTCCTGATTTTAAGTCCAATTCCCTAGCGATCAGATCTTTTAATTCTTTTGAAGCGGATTTGTCTTCATATTTACAATCTGGGCAAATAATCCTTATTAAACGCTGGGCAATAAATGCCTCTACGCTTGAGGCAACCAGGTACGGCTCAACGCCAATGTCTATCAATCTGGCAATGGCGCTCGCAGCGTCATTTGTATGGAGCGTAGAAAATATCAAATGCCCTGTTAATGCAACGCGAATAGCGATCTCGGCAGTCTCCAGGTCTCTCACTTCTCCTACCATTATTACATCAGGGTCGTGCCTTAAGATACTGCGAAGGCCGCGGGCAAAATCCAAGCCAATCTCAGGCATAACCTGCATCTGAATTATTCCTGGCATCTCATACTCAATGGGATCTTCTATGGTAATGATCTTGCGCTCCTTTACGTTGATCCTGTTTAAGCAGGCATATAATGTAGTGGTCTTTCCGCTTCCAGTAGGGCCTGTAACAAAAATTATACCGTGAGGTTTGCGAATCAACCCTTCAAAAATCTGTAAATTATTTTTTGCCAGGCCTAATTTCTCCAGGCTAAAAAGCATCTGAGTAGGGAGGATCCTTATCACTACGCTTTCACCAAAAGGCGTGGGTATAGTAGATATCCTCAAATCAAGCACCTGCTCTTGAACTCTTACTACTGCCCTCCCGTCCTGCGGGAGCCGGCGCTCTACAATATTTAGATTAGATATGATCTTGATGCGTGAGATTATGGCGTTTAAGAAGCTTTTTATTGCGGGTGAAACATTGGTATCGTAAAGCACACCATCTATTCGGTAGCGGATAAATACCTTTTCTCGATGCGGCTCGATATGTATATCAGTAGCTCTCCTGCGCCATCCTTCCAAGATAACCTGATTGACTAGTTTTATTACTGAGGCGTCTTCGGCCAATTTCTCAATATCTTCTACCTTTTCGTGAGACATATCGTGAGAAACCGCCCCAGCCCTTGAGGTCTGTTGAGAGGCAATCTTTTCTACTGTTTCATCCACTATGCCATAATGTTCCTTTATGCCATCTAATATATCGGCCTGACACGAAAAAACGAACTCTATGTCATAACCCAACTGTGTTCTTATCTCATCCTGTGTCTTTATATCAAGCGGCAAAGCCACTGCAATAGTTAAAACTCTGCCCTTCATCCTTACAGGGAGAAATCTATAGTATGAGGCGATCTTTACCGGAACCTTTGACAGGACTGATTTGTCGACAGAGGTTTTCTGCAGGTCAATACAATTGACTTTTAACTTCCCAGCGAGCACATTTAGAATATCTTTCTCAAGCAATAGACCTCTTTTTACTAAAATCTCCTGGAGGGTCTCGCCTGAATCATCTGCCTCCTTAAGAAGAGACTGTAGAGTCTCTTTAGAAATCCGCGACTTTTCTATTAGCGCCTCATACAAGAGTCTATCGTATTTTTTAAGCATCTTTTACATGGATTATCGTTGATCAGCCGTAACCGTAACCTGGCCTACGGTTGTCAAGTTAGAGGTATTTTTTTTGGATGTATTCCTCATACCTCCGAATGGCCTCTCTCATATCCTCTTCCGTAACCAATGCCAAGCTCAACCTGAAGCCTTTTGTCTCCTGCTCGACCTTTTCCAATGCCCACGCATCCAAGGGATTGGTTATGGCAACGGTCACTGAACCATTATCTTTTTTAAAGGGAAAACATTTGTAATCTAAAATTAATGACGGGCTAAAACCTCTTATAAAATCCCAATCAATATACTTATACTGTATAGTAATAAACGGTATATCAAATTGTTCGGATAGCGCCTCTAATAGATCCTTTTCTTTAATCAAATCCCTCGCCAATAGTATCGAGCCTAAAAATTCCTTTGTCTTCTCTTGCGCATCCAGGGCGTTTTCTAACTGTTTAACGCTCAGGAGGCCTTTTTTTATTAAAATCTCACCTAATAATTTTTCTTTACGGTTCATAAAAACGTGCTTATGGTAACGTGCCTATTAAATAGAATTCTGATTCTGGCCTCTGGTCAACCTTTCCGGAGATAATCCTCTGGCATCCTTCAAGGGTTTCCTCTGTCTTCACATACTCTCCTTTTTTCCCGGTATAGGCCTCGGCTACAAAAAATGGCTGGGTGAGAAAATTCTGCAATTTTCTGGCACGCTCATAGATAGTGCGGTCTGCCAAAGACAACTCATCAATACCTATGACCAAAACAATGCGCCGCAAATCCTCGTATTTCTGAAATATTCTAACTGTTTCCTGGGCAATATCAAAATGTCGTTTTCCTACTATATCGATATCTAAATTGGCGCTGGAAGAAAGCAAGGGGTCTATTGCCGGATAAAGACCCAACTGCACGCGTTCACGCGAAAGCACCATTACAGAATCCAAAAAGCTAAAAAGGGCCACTACCGCCGGGTCAGTCAAGTCGTCTGCAGGCACATAGACCGCCTCAACAGCGGTTATGGAGCCGCCGGATTCTTGGGAGGAACGGATTCTTTCGTGAAATTCGCTCGCTTCAGCAATCAATGTTGGCTGATACCCTGTTTCTGAAGGGACACGTCCTAATAGAGTCGATATCTCAGCCCCTGCCTGGACAAAACGGAATATATTATCCACGAAGAGCAAGACATCCTGGTTCTTGCGCTGGACAGACTCTGCCATGGTAATACCTGTCATTGCCACGCCAAAGCGAGCGCCCGGGGGCTCATCCATCTGCCCAAAGACCATCATTGTCTTAGAAAGAACGCCGTGTTTAGAAAGTTCGAAATAGAGCTCATTTCCTTCGCGTATACGCTCTCCTACTCCAGCAAATACGCATGTACCCTGGTGTTCTTTAACAATATGCTGGATGACCTCTAAGGTAAGGATACTTTTACCCAGAGCAGCCCCTCCTAAGATACCGGTCTTGCTGCCTTTGACCAATGGAAAAAGAAGGTCTATAATCTTGATCCCTGATTCCATGACCTCAAAGCTTTTTCTGCCGATATTTTTAGTCTTAACGCGGCTGCCCATCTGGCCTTTTCTTATAGGAAAGGTTTCTAGGGATTTTATGTCCCCTTTTTCGTCTATTGGCTCCCCTAACATATTTACAAGGCGTCCATACAGCGCTTCTCCGGCAGGTATCTCTATAGAACCGCCCGTAACGCTGGCCTGGGCATTGCGCTGAAGATTTATTGTGGAATTAATGGAAATACATCGGGCAATATTTCCGGGCAGATGCTCAGCGACCTCTAAAACAATCTTTTCCTTATCCACAGTCTGGGTAGCTATAACTCCAAAAATACCAGGGACATCTTCTGATTTCGAAAATTTAACATCTACGACAGGTCCCTGGACAGAAACTACATGGCCTATAGGCATTACGTTGTTATTATTTTTTTGCATAGAGCGATCTCCCCGCAAAGAGTTCACGCATAGTGCGGTCAACAAGTTCATGTCGGACTCGGAAGTATTCGAGCCTTACCTTTTTATCTATATCCTTTAACTTCTGAGCGCTTTCTTCAAGATGTATATATCGGGCGGCAAATTCCGCCAAGCGGCTTAGACCGAAAATCTCATAAATCTTCTGACCTATCCATAGATATACTAAATACTGCGCCATATCCTCTGGCCTTGATTCTAAAATAATATCGGACATCTCTTCTTGTGAAACCCGTTTTATATTAGGCGGGGAATAAGGCAGAAACGAAACAGTTTCTACGCGCTGCACCGTAAACGAGATAGACCGCGGATATACCACCTTGACGTACCCAAATGATCCTCTTAGCGCCTCTTTTATTATATAATCCCTTAACTGCATAGCCTGTCCATATCTCTCTTCGTCATTGATGCCGGGAAAACTAACCGTTGATATGTTTGTGCCGCGCACATATGTCTTGCCGCGCTCACCAACAATAATAAGCTTTCCCGGCATCTTTTCCAATTCTTTAACCGCGGCCCCTATTACCTGCATATTAAGTCCGCCTAAAAATCCAGAGTCTGAAGTAATCGCCACTACTGCCTGAATTTCATTTTTAGGATTTAAAAATGGATGTTTAGTCTGTTTAACGCTGATAAAATTAAAAAAGCTCTCTATGTTTACGGTAAAATCCTTGAAGGTCTTAATCTTCCGCTCTAGCGCGCGGTACTGGGATACGGCGATTGCCTTCAAGGTCTCCACCAAGGTAGAAAGGCCTTTATTGAACTCCATGTCTTTTTTTATACTTGAAAGCGTCTTCATATTAGAACAGTTCTAAAATATTCCTGTAGCGACTTATCAAGTTTTGTTTTGAGATTATCGCCTAATTCTTTTGTTTTGCGAAGTTCGGGGAAAAAGTCTTTATGCTGTTTTTGAATGAAAGAACGGATCCCTTCCTTAAACTGCATTATCTGCTCCCTTGACAAGGCATCCAGGATACCATTATTTAATGCATAGAGATATATTATCTGCTCTTCCGTGGAAATCGGTTTATTTTTATCCTGGATAATCAGCTGATTTATTGCCTCGCCGCGTTTAAGCTTGGCCTCCGCGTCTTTAGACAGTCCTGTGGTGCGCAACTGCGTCATCTGCAAGAGCTCTTTATACTGAATGTAATCCAGCCTTAAGGTCTTACTTACCTGTCTCATGCCTTTCCATTGCGCTTTATTTCCAATACGAGAAACCGAAAGACCAAAATCAATCGCAGGTTTAAAACCCTTTTTAAAAAGGTCTGTTGAAAAATATAACTGTCCATCGGTCATGGAAATTATATTCGTGGAAATATACCCTGTAACATCCCCCTGGAGTATATCGACAATGGGGAAAAAGGTCATCGATCCCCCTCCTAATTCAGGTTTTAGATAACCTGCTCTTTCCATCAGCTGAGAGTGGATATAGAAAATATCTCCTGGATAGGCCTCTCTGCCTGGCGCGCGCTCCAGAAGTAAAGACAGCTGTCTGTATATCCATGCATGTTTGGTTAGATCATCAAAGACCACAAAGACATCCCGGCCTTTATACATAAAATATTCTCCCAGCATGCAAGCAGTATAAGGGGCTAAATACTGCTCCCCTGTAGACAAGGACGCCACGCCGCTCACCACTATTGTATAGCCAAACGCGTCTTTTTCCTTAAGGACATCGAGGATCTTTAAGAGGCTTGAATACGGTTTTCCAATACAGCAATAGATACAGATAACATCTTTGCCTTTTTGGTTTAATATGGCGTCTATAGCTACAGTGGTTTTTCCTGTGAGCCTGTCTCCGATTATAAGCTGGCGCTGGCCTTTTGCAATAGGTATAATCGCGTCCAAAAGCAAGGTCCCTGTTTCCAATGTCTCTTTAACAGGCATTCGTTTCATAACGCCAGGCGCGACCCTGAATACAGGATAAGACTCCTCTGCCTCTATTGGGCCTAGATCATCCTGTGGCTGGCAAAGCCCATTTACTATCCGGCCGATAAACTTCTCAGAAACAGGCAGATTCAGAGATTTGCCTTTATTGTAGACCTCATCGCCTGCGCGAATATTACTGGCATCACCCAAAACCAAGATCTGAACCTTGTCTTCGGTAAACCCTAATACAATCCCCTGGACGTTATTGGCAAACTCGACAATCTGTCCATTCATGCAAAAAGGAAGACCGCTTGCAATAATAACGAATTTACGCACAGATTCCACATATCCTACTTCTCTTACCTCAAATTTTGTGCCAGGTTTCTTATTCATCTTTATCTAGCAGCTCCTCATCTTCACATATTTTCTGCGCTATTTGCCTGTTTCTGAATCTTATCCCTCAGGCTTCCGTCCAAAACCAAACTCCCGATGCTAACGATAATACCCACGATTATCTTGGGATCTACTTCTTCTTTTAATACTATATCGCGTTTAAGTAGCGTCTTTAATTTTGCGGTTAAGTCTTTACGCTCTTCTTTGCTCAACGGAAACGCAGAAATAATCTTTACTTCCTGATTTTCTTCTGAGACAGACAAACGCTCTAGCTCATTAAAACCGTCCTTGATCAGGTCTTTTATCCAGTGTGAATGTGCATCCTGTTTAAATCGTTCGGGTAAGGCGTCTTGGATCAATTCACAGGCCTTGTTAACCGCCTCCTTTGCTATCCTATCCTCCAACTCAGAAATCAGCATTTTTCGCGATCTATCTGCCTGCTGGATAATCTCCTCGCTTTGAATGCGCGCTTCCTTTACGACCTTGTGGCTTTCTTGTTCTGCCTGCTTCAAAATTTGCGCTTTTTGCTTTTCCGCTTCACCAGAGGCCTTGGATAAAATCTCTTCGGATTTTCTTTTTGTCTCTTCAAGCCGCTTCATTACATCCCTGTCCTTCTTAGTATAATCTTGGTTCAGCTCTTCGAGATGCCTCGTAGCCGAACTGACATTTTTAGTCAATATGTGCCGAAAGCCGTATATCAATCCTATAAAAATAAAAATCTGTATCAATATTACTGACAGAATAAGCATCTTTTCTCCTTTTCAATGAAGCCCTGCTACGGCACGGACGAATCAAATTCGCCTTGGGGGTAGACGCTCTCATTTAAGAAACAACTGAAATACCACCAGCATTGCAATAATAGCCAGGGACTGGGCAAAGACCAAGGCAATAACCAGAGCTGTAAAGATCTTGGGGGCGGCAGACGGATTTCTTCCTAACGCGTTTATGCTGGCCAAGCTGCTAACAGCAAATACCGCACACGGCCCCAGTACACACAGACCAAAAATTAAAAAAAGCGCAATATTACGGCTCATTTAACGGCTTACTCCTCTACGATTATCGTCACTCTATTATGCTCTACTTTAATAATGCCCCTTTGTATATTAAGTTTTCGTTCATCTATAAGCAATGCCCCTGAAACCAAGCGGCTTAAAATATGCTTATGGAAAGGAAGGACCTCAAGCACCCCTTGCTCTCCAGGCACTGATACACTTTTTGCCTTCCCGCTAAAAATAACCTTCTTAGGGCTTAATACAGAAACATCCAGTGATAACATTTTATTATTATAAGTCTAACCTATTTTCTTGAATAATACAACATCTAATAGTATTTTTTTATGCTATTTGGAAAGTCCTAACTTGACACTTCTGTCATTGACTGATTTGTCAAATAAATAAAGCTGCAGGGGATATTCAAAGTGTCTCCTGCAGCTTTAATGATGTTTACTCTCCGCAAATCATGCCTCATTTAATGCTTTTCTTTAAACTCCTTTGTCATCCATTATCGTCCTTAACGCTGGATTCAGGGAAGGCAGATTTCTTAGATTCTAAAAGCGCGCTTTCTGTAAGGTGCGCCTGTTGGCGCCATGTAAAAAACAAAACCCCTGCCAAAAGACCGATAAAGATAATAATAATAAAGATTACTATCCAGGTCATGGCCCTTGAAGGAGAATCTGACTTCAGCTTAGCCTTTGCCAGCATCTCAGGGGACTGCGGTCCGCCAGCAGTAACAAGGATCTTTTCCATCCTATAAATGTCATCTTTAAGATCTTCCATTGTAATCAGACTCTGGCGATAATTGCCGATATGTCGCTGACGGCTGACAGATTCATCGACCTGTGAGGTCCTGATCTCATTTATACGCGGATAAATGGTGCTGGCTATCTGCTCGCCTTTTTCATAATACTCTGTGCCTTCAAGGTGACCGAGAATCGAATCTACGCGCTGTTCTAAATCAGAAAGCTTATTCTCAGGTATAACCCAGATATCCTCTATTTCTACTGCAAACACCCGCACCTCGCTAGGCGCAAGCTTTACCTTAGACTTATAGACATAATAGATGGATTTGTCAGTATCATATTCTAAGTCTAATCCTGCTGCATCCACAATATCCTTTGGCTTTACCTCCACAGGTAGATATTTTTTAATCCTAACCTCCTGCTCTTTGGTCTTCGAAGGATTGACTACCACGACCTTGAATATCAAACTTCCTGACTCCATGGATGTTATCACTATAGGCTTATCGCTGGCGCCGAATTCAGACTCGAAGCTGCCTGTCAAGACATCAACCGCAGTGCCAACTGCCTCGGTCTTATTCCGCATCTGTTTTAATGTCGGATTTTCATTTAAGGCTTCTCCTACTATAGTGCCTATATCATAGCCTTCTTCTCCAGCCAGGTTCTCTATCTTGTCTGAAATTTCATTAATCGCATGAGTTATGATCGCAGAAGGACCTTCCTGAGACGCCAGGGCTGCTGGCAATCCATCCACAGAAGCCTTAAGGTTCTTTAAGGTCATAGCTATATTAATGCTATCACCTGAAATCAAGACCGCCTCAACAGCCTTTATTGCATCATACGCCTTTTTGGCAGCGCGTTCTGCTTCTGGAGCAGCAGCTGCGAGACCTGCGACAGTAGTCATACTCATTGACTCAACCATTCCTGAACCAACAAGCAAGGTATCTGTTGCCTGTTCAGTAATAGTATATGTATAGCCCTTACCAGGGGTAAACTTTACACCGGCCTCGGCCTCATAGTTATAAAGTCCTGGGCTTACCTCAGTCATGACTACATTCCCTTCAAGAAATCCTCCATCCCAGTTGTAGATACTTACCATGGGTAAGAGCTTGGGCAGGCCCTGACATTGTATGGTTATGGTATCTCCAGTCAATGCCGGATTCGGGAATATAGTGCTGTTCCATCCGTATCTTCCTATCATACCTGAGCCAGAAAGGTGAGTTCCTGTTGTTTCCTCATCAACGCCGTATGTATAACCTTTGCCTGCCACAAAATCCGCAGTCGCAGTAAACATATAGTTATAAACTCCAGCGTCTTCGGTCGACTCAGTCATATTTGCATTTGCTATAACAATGCCTCCTTCTGAAGAATAAACATTTACTGTCGGCACCATGGTAGGCAAGCCTCTCACTTGTATTGTTATAATATCACCTGTTAATGCTGGATTAGGAAATGAAACACTTTCCCAGCCATATTTCCCGACCATCCCTGAACCTGCCATTACAGTACCGGTTTCTGCTTCTGTAATAACATAGCTATAACCTTTACCAGGCGTAAATCCACTAGCAGGCACAAATTCATACTTATAAAGCCCTTCATCTTCTTGGGTCATAACTGCATTGCTTATAAGGCTGTCTCCGGATGGATCGTAAACATTGACTATTGGCACTAAATTGGGTAGACCTCGGGATTGTATGCTAATAATATCATCTATTAATGCCGGATTAGGAAATACAGCATGTGTCCATTCGTATTTTCCAACTACTCCTGAACCAGATATCAGACCACCAGTAACCGATTCGCTGATAACATAAGAATAGGCCCTTCCTGCTTCAAATCTACTATCAACCGCAAACTCATATATATAAACACCATCCTCACCGACCTCAGTCATGATTATGTCACTCACGATTGCACTACCTTGGGAATCGTAAAGAGAGATTCTTGGGAAGTAGTTCGCCTGACCTTGACATGTTATAGTTACTTTATCATTAGTCAGAGCTGGATTAGGCGATGCATTAGCGCTCCAAGAATATCTTAGAGCTGTCTCCAGGGTCGTCATACCAGCTGCTAATGCTGCCTGAGCGCCTATTTCTAAGTCAATAAGGGCGGTTGCTGTTGTGGTTTCAAAACTGACCATTGCCTCTAGAATTATCTCTGCCATCGCAGTAGTCTTTTCTTCAATAAGGGCTATCTGATCAGTCATCTCTCCTTCAATAAGGTCGGTTTGGGCCTGGATAAGACCAGACTGTTCATCCATTTTTGTCTCAATGACAAGAGTTTGATCTGCCAATGTCTCTTGAATTCCTGCTTCAACCTCTGATATGGGCTTATCCAAGATTGTCTCAACCGTATCAACCATGTCACTAACTGTATCCTCCACGTCTTTCATCTTTGCCTGTATATCAACGCTGAATGAAGCAGGCGTTGTAAAAGTAGCGCCTGTAGATAAAGCTGTATAGGTTGCAACAGTGTAGACCTTTCCTGCTTGCAAACTATCATAATTATCTGTTCCAACAGTGTAACTAGTCGGACTCCAAGTCTGGTCAAAGAAACCGCCAAAGTCAATCGGGGTATCTCTCTCGCTTACTCTAAAAGGCGCGCAATCATTGATTACATCAGTCATTGTACGCACTTCACCCAAGCGATCTCCAATCCATAACTTAGTATCTTTAGGAAGATCATCGTGGAGGTACTGCTTGTCATCTGCAGGATCTGCGGGTGTATTATTATCATCTGCCACTACGGTCTTTCTCTTAATTCTGTCAATACTATCATAAATGGTCAAATCGACTATTAAAGCGCCAGGAACCAGTGAGCCATCTCTTTCTAACCATGATGTAATTGTTAAAAGATCATTGTCTACATCATAAGCAAATTCAGATTGGGATCTCCAGATGTGTACAACCAATGTCTCCACAGTTCTATAAATCGTCCTATCCTTTCTCCATTCCTGCGCATCCTGATCCCAACCAACTAGATAGGGCTCTGAAATTGTCCCATAATCTTTGTGAGACCACGTGGCCTCCCAGAAACCAGCAGGAGTATCATGTATTATAGGAGAAGCTAGGCCTTGGGCCTCCCAACCTGATGTACAACTTATTGTCAAGCCTGCAACAGGCTGGTTTGTAACAAGGTCTCTTATATCCCATATAATTTGGTAATAATCTATTTTGAGTGTGTCGACTCCTCCTGCTGCTATAGGACCTTCTACATATACCTCATGGTCGTTATGATCGTATATGCGCACCTTTACTGTATCGGCTCTATCATCTGGTATCTCCCAATCAAATGTATCGATATTATCAATATCAGTTGCATCAAGATCAAACTCGTCCTTTAGAGGAATCTCCGTGACAAAGTTATCTTTTGAATAAACAATATCAACTTTTGGTATTGTGCCAAATGTGCTCCAGGAAACCTCACGGATTTCATTGGTAACCCAACGACATTCATAATAGTCATCGCCAGGGTCAGCAGGGGTTTCATTGTCATTTAATTCCACAAGAGGTGTAATAAGCGTAAACGCACCCTGTATCTTAAACATATCAGAATCAGCATTTACTACAGCCTCATCCCTTGGATCAGCTATTCTTATTATGCAATCAGTAGAAATGTCATCTGGGATAGTCCATAAAAATGAATGCTCTGAGCCAGGACCGCCTGCACCAGCTCCATTAGCCACTATGCCGTCATTAGGAATGTCGTAACTCTCAATAATAGGATTAAATGGTCCTGATACATCATTTACTGAGTAGGTGATTTTCACTTCTGGCATTGTTCCTCCCCATTCCCATTTAATATCATGCTGACTATCAACTTCCAATCTATCAGTGGAAATAGGTGAGTTAACAACAATATATCCTACTATATGGAAAGATTCACTATCAGTAACAACATCTGATTCTTGAGCTCTTGCATCTTCTATCCTTATTATTACATCGCTTGCTGCCTCATCTGGGACAGTCCATCCCCATGCATATTCCGAATCTACGCCTCCTGCGCCTACACCATTATCTACTATACCGTCATTAACTATATTCCAGCCTTCAAGTATTGGATTAAACGGGCCTGCTACACCATTAGTAGAATAGGTGATTTTTACTTCAGGCATTGTGCCTTTCCAACCCCATTTAATATCATAAGGTTGCCCTATATCCCAGTCGTCATTTAATAGAGGTGCCTTAACCCACAAATCTCCTTTAATTCTTAAATCACTTGCTGTAATATCAAATGCGTCGTCATCTATGCTGCTTTTAACACGGACCCTCATAGTTTGAGAAATATCATCTGGAATAACCCAATCATGTGAACCATCATTCGGCGTTGAAGCTGCTATTATATTGGCAGGATCAGGGAAAGTAACGCCACTATCTGTTGAATAATGCAATGTCACATTAGTAACATCCCCTATGCAGTCCCATCCTATTACATATGTATCTCCGACTATAAATTCAGTCTGAGGCGCTGGGTCTAATGTGAAATCAGCCATTACCTTAGCTTGCTCAGAAACATCATAAGCATTATCTACATCAAGCGCAGCTGCAATCTTGATATAGAAATTTGGCGAAGGAGTGACTACTAGAGGATTTATAGGCCAATCGTATGTAGCCATATTATCAGGGTCAGTAGCATATCCTGAAACAAGCTGTATTGGATTATAGGCTATACCATCTAATGAATAATAAATGTTCATAGTGTCTACTGTACCTGTCCAGCTCCATTCAATTGTATGACTAATACCAATGTCCCACTTACTAGTTGAATCAGGTTTTATTACTGTAAAACCAGGTAAGATAGAAAATACTGCTGTAGACTCATCTTTAGTGCCTGCTACATCATTTGGATCTGATACGCCTACTTTTACATTATCATTTATAAAATCAGGCACGGTCCATGAGTAAGTACGTACACCTGCTTGTGGGGCCGGATTTGTCATAATACCTGTTCCGCCATCTATTGGGAGTGGTACGCCGACTAAATCATCAAAATAATAGATATAAATATCATCTGTAGACCCATTCTGAGACCATCTAATATCAACAGCTTCTTCTACATCTGCAGGAACGCCGCCATTAGGGCTTAGTAGATTAATAATTGTACGGATACGGAACTGGCCAGATATAACAGTTGTATCAGCAAGATCTGTAGAGTCAGCAATCCTTACATAACAATCACCTGATACAGCGTCTGGTATTGTCCAACCAAATGAATCAGTATTAGGTTCAGATGTTGCGAGTTTTGGTGTTTCCCAAGTTGACATGTCGTCTTTAGAATACTCTATATCAACATTTGTAATAGGACCATATGTAGTCCAACTTATGGTCTGTGGAGTTCCGTATAAGTATATCTCTCCACCTTGTGGTTCATCAGTTGCTTCGATAGCAAGACGAGGCTTTATATTAAATTCGGTCAGTGACTCTCCTTTTACATTGACATCTCCTATATCATATACCATTATCTTGGCGTCGCTTGCTTTTATCTCTGGAACTAGCCAAGGAAATGAACCTCCGTTTACATGGTTTATCCCGCTTTGTGCATTTAAAATATCATGCCACGCACCTGAATACCAATATTTAAGACCTACTGTTGGCATAATACCTTTGGTTGTCCATAGTAATGTTTCAGTTGTATTACATCTAAAGACCTCTGTTCCATCAGTTGGATAATCTACAATTAATTGACCCTTTATGTTGAATGGTTGACTTTCCTCATATGCATTAGCATCTGTCGAAGAAACAATATTTACAATAGCTTCATTTGTTCTTACAACATTAGGTATCTTCCATTCAAACTGCCCATCATTTGGATACGGCCACGAGTCTATTGGTGCCACTTCATCTAAAGCCTGTGACCAGTTCTGTCCATTATCTACAGAATAATATATTTCAACATTTGGCACAGTGCCATTTGTGGTCCATGATATGTTTTCTGTATCCTCTGTATACCAAATCGTTGTAGCATTAGGGGTAATGTAGGAGAACTTTGGTTTTATAAAACAAACATTTTCAGAAATATCAAAAACCTGATTATCATCTACATCAGAAACTCGAACTCTTACTTGGTCACTTAAATTATCGGGTATAGTCCAAGGATGCAAACCATCGTTACTTGTTGAGTCTGTGATAGATGGAGTAACCCAATCCTGTCCATTATTAGTTGAATATTCTATTTTTACAGCAGAAATACCTACTCCACCTGTATCCTGTGCTTCTGAGCTCCATTCTATGTTCTCAGTGGTGCCAACTTTAAGAATCTTACCATCCGCTGGGGCATCTGTCCCGTTAGGCCTATCAAGATAAATAATATCATGAATAGTAAAATTCTCTGAATCTCCCAGTGCATCTGCATCATTAAAATCAACTACTCTAATCTTTGTAGTATCAGAATCAATCTGATTAGTTACACTTGTCCATGCATATTGCTCTGTATTAGGAGTACCTGTTACTGGATTTGTCAATTCATACCAATCTTGTCCATTCCCAGTATAGTATATTCGAATAGTGTTAATTTGACCAAAAGTTGTCCATTTTATCATTTGATAAGAATTTACTGCCCAACGTTCCCCTGGAAGAGGACTGTCGTCGTCTACACCTCCACTATCTATAAACTGGAAACCGCCCCTGGCTGTAAATGTATTGCTTTCTGCATATACGTCCTCATCTCCAAGATTTGTAATCTTAATGCGGACATTATTCTTACCAACTGAATCATCTGGTAACGTCCATAGGTATTGACCTAAGCTATCAGGCTCTCCTGTGCCAGAATAATCAGCTGTATCGCCTACTATGCTTCCCATAACAGCATCTGGATCAAGCACTCCATCCACAGAAAATTCTATCCTTACACTGGCTACGCTACCGTGGATTCTCCATTGAATTAGTTCCTGATCCCCTACAAGCCAGACAGCTCCTGATAGAGGTCTCAAGATATCAATCTTTCCACGGATCTCAAAATCAGCTTGCGACATATCTCCGACAGTATGTTCTAAAGGATCATTATCAGTTACCTCCACTTTTACAAATTCTGAAATACTATCAGGGATAGTCCAGGGATAACTCTGGTCACTAGCTGCTACGCCTGCGGGCAGAGTAATATCATAATCGTAACTCTGACCACTATTTAGAGAATATTTAAGTTTTACATTGCCGAGCGTACCTCTGGTCACCCACGTAATAGGTACATTATCATCTACTTCATATATACTACCACCATCAGGTCCTGTTAAATCCAAACGACCAGCAATAATAAACACCTCTGTATCATCCATAATATCGGATTGTCCGGCATCCCTGTTGACAATCTTAACAACAACATTATCGTCTATGGTATTAGGCACAAGCCATAAATATTGACCTACCCCAGAACCAGGCGTTGTCTCGGCATCATAATATCCATCAATCGCACCCGTACCTGGCAATGTAGTAAATGCTCCTCCGCCATAAGAATATTGGAGCTCTATTTTTGCAGTTGTTCCTTCTACTGTCCATTGAATTGAATATTTCAACCCGTCTCCGTCGCTACCTAAATTAACAGGCACCACCTCGTCTAATACCGGCAATGTCATAGTAAGCCTTGATCCTATACGGAAGGCCTCAGATATGGCAGGCGTTGTAGGTTTTAGGAGATCTGTATTTGTAATGCGTATTGTATTTAGGGTCCCAATTTGGTCAGGTACGCTCCAAGGGAAGGTATTACCAGCAACAACAGCACCTCCTGTAACTACAGCATAATCCTGTGGAAGCCCTGTGGGTGAATATTCGATCCTGACTGTTGGAATTGTGCCGTCCTTTGTCCACGAAATAACCCCAGTGTCACCAGGTACCCATAGAGTGCTGGATACAGGTGCCTGATCAATAGCTAATACACCTCTTATTGTGAATTGATCAGACTCACCATATGTTACTGGATCAATAGTACTAACAACCTTTACTCTTACATCATCGGATATATGATCCGGTATAGTCCATGGCTCTCCCGTAAGCCCATCAGCTGCAGGAACAGGAGAAGTATTTATCTTATTATCTAAATAATCAGAACCATCGTAAGAATAATAAATATTAACATCTGCAACTGGCCCTCTCTTGTCCCAAGTAATCATGTGAGGGCTATTAACATCCCACTCATCAGTTGAAACTGGAGACGTAACCCCAAGGTACCCTCTAATCTTAAAGACGCCTGACTTAAGTTCAGAGTTTACGTCATTAACATCTGTAATCTTTATCTTAACGGTATCAGAAATAATATTTGGCAAATCAGGTATATTCCATATGTAACTCCCTGTATTAACCATAGTTGCTTCAATTGGAGTAGTTTCCCAGCTTTCATCACCATCTACGTCATAATCTATCCTGACATTAGAGACCATGCCATCTGCATTCCATTCAAATACATTATCGTCCCCTACAACCCATACTTTCTGATATGGATCTCCGTCTCCACTAGTCTCATTCCAACTCCAATCAGCTTGAAGCCTAAATGTAGGAGATTCATCATACGCAGCAGTTGGGTTATCATGGTCTGCTATCTTGATAACTGTAGTTGGAGAAAGAGGATCATCTGCTTCAACCAGCCAAGCAAAAGGACTGTTTAAAGAATTGCGGTTACTAACAATTGTATGCGGATATGTATTTCCTCCATCAGTAGAATACAGGATATCAACAAATTGCAAGCCTAAACCAGTCTTAGCCCACTCAATGTTAAAGGAATCCCCCACTGTTACAGGGTTGTTGTAACTCGTAAGATTACCAATTGTTATGCTACCAGCTATCGTAACCCTTTCTGAAATCGCAAAGACATTACTTGGATCTCTTTCATCAATCACCTTAAACTTAACAGTCTGACTCATATCATCTTCAACTGGATCCCATACAAATGTTGCATTTGCATCCCAACCCGAAGCAATAATATTCCCGACAGGGAAATCTGCTCCATCATTTATAGAATATCTTATCTCTACTGTTGCAAATGTTCCTTTCATATCCCAGAACATAGAATTATCTTCTCCAGGTTGCTCTGCGCCAACAATAAATATTTGATCTTGTGCTGGTTTATCAGTTTGAAAACTCATAACACCACGCACAATAAAAGGACCACTAATATCTTCAACAGTTCCTGTTACATCATCGTGGTCTTTTATCCTTATTGTTGAGCTATTCGAGATTGCATCCGGTACTGCAAAGGCACTAAATGTTTTCGTGGCACAAGCAGTCCCTATGCCCGTAGGAGTAAGTTCTATCCAAGCTGTATCAGTAGCATTACGGATATAGATATCTACCATCGTGATAGGACCATCATAATCCCAAGTAATAGTACGGTTACTATCCTCTACAGACCACACTTGAGTAGGTGTATCTATTCTTAAAGCTCCTTTAATGGTCATAATGCCGCTTGTATCTAACACTGCTCCATCTATATCATTATAATCTTCAACACGAATCTTAACATTCGTACTGATAGGAACAGTCCCTAAAATAGTATCTAAAACATTCCATGTGTATGTCTGTGGAACACCATGTGTACCTGCAGGGCGAATAGCTATCTCGAAATCTGTTACAAAATTATCAGTCGAACCACGTAATAACACCTGGTTGCCAGGGAAATTACCATATGGGGTCCACTGAATGTTTTCATCTAGACTTACAATAAACGTTTCTCCACCTCCACCAGATGGATAATCAAGTGTAATCTCACCTTTTATTTCAAAGCCTTCAGATACATCATAGGTATCGTTCTCATTATCAGCATCGTAAACTTTGATCTGTCTATTTGTACCTATAATATCTGGGTCAGTTCCTGGGATTGCCCAGTTGTGGTCAGTAGCAACGCCTGTATCTACTGTAGTAATAGTAGTCCAGCTAACACCGTTTGTTGTATACTGAACCACTACATTCTGTATATCTCCGAATGTAGTCCAGTCAATAGAACAGAATTGAGGTGCATCTCCACCATAAACTCTCTGGGTAGCATCTGCAGGAACTTGAGACGGTTTTGGACGAGTCAAAGTCACATTACCTTTAAACGTAATTCTGTCAGACAAACCATAAACTATAAGTGGCTCATCTGATTTTCCAACTTTAATATAAACATCTGTGCTCAAAGTTGTAGCTTCTGGAATTGTCCATGTGTAAGAACCAGCTTTACTAGTTGGATCACCGCCTTCTGAATCTAATGGATATATTGTTGGATTATCGTCTATCAAAATCCAAGGACCACTGCTACCTGTAGTTGAATAATAAAGGTTTACGTTCGGGAAAACACCTTTCATGGTCCAAGAAATAGGATATGGTTGACCAACATCCCAGGTAATATCTTGACCTATAGGAGATGTAACTGCAACCTCAGCACGAACAACAAATAATCCTAGACCTTGGACTTCTGAATTTGAATTATCAGGATCAGTAATTCTAATAATGCAACCTGTTGATATCTCACTATCTAAAGGTGTCCAAGGACAGCTTCCGCTATTTAAAACTAAAAGATCTGAACCTCCTCCATCATCTATACCATCAGTTATAAGATCCCAATCTCCTCCATTATTGATTGAGTACTCAAGCCTTGCATGAGTTAAAGACGATATAGTGAAATTATTCCATGTAATATCTATCTGGTCTTCTGCTATTATAACATTACCATTTTCAGGATATGTAATATCAAACCGAGCCATTATATTGAATACCCCTGACTCAGCCCACGTATCATTGGGACGTATGGCATCTTTTATTATAACTTGGACGTCTTCTGAAATATGGTCAGGGATATCCCAATCGCATGTACCACCTGAAGCTGGCGCTGAAGCAACAGGCGATAAAGTGTATGGCTCTAGGTCATATCTATAATAAACATCTACATTTCCTGTCATATCGCCATAAGGAGTCCATGTAACTTGCTTTGTAAGTCCTGATTCCCAATCCACCCCTGTTGCTGGCTGGATAAGGACAAGACCTCCTATGATCTTAAAGCTATTAGAAGTTTCGTTAACTAAATCACTATAGAGTGGATTGTTATCTGATATCTTAATCATAGCATTTTGACTTAATGTAACTGGCAATGTATTTGGTAAGGTGTAAGGCATTGCACTAGCTGCAGGCACACCACTTGCTAGTTCAACAGGCCAGTTGTTTCCACCATCATATGAAAGATCTAAACGTATATTCGACACCTGGCTTCCAGGTATACTCCAGGTAACTTCATGATCTTCCACCTCATCTCTTGTACCACCTGTCCAAGTAGCTGGAATAGCATTAAGAGTTATTAGTGGCTTTATAGTAAACTCTGCTGAATATGCAGCTGGTACTGTTGCATCATTAAGATCAGTGACTCGGATATAGCACTTATCACTCTTTGCATCAGCTACTCCACCATTATAACCATTAAACCAGTTGGATGTAGACCAAGTGTTTACCCCATCAACTGAATCTACCCCGCCTGCTGGAGAAATAACAGTGTAAGATGCGCTCTGAGGATCAGTTGCATCTACTGCAAATGCAATTTCTACCTTAGAAATGCTTCCATTTGCAGTCCATTCAACTATCTTATCTGTATCACCTACATACCAAACCTCACTATTTACAGGCTTAGAAGTTGAGCTAAGAGAACCTTGAATAGCACAAGGATATAATTGATCTGTCTTAGAATAAACTAAATCTGGGTTTGCTGCATCAGCAACGCGAACAAATAATGTACCTCTTATAAAATCTGGCACCTGAGGCCAGTCATAACTTCCTGGTACTGTAGAAGCAGAATTAGTAGCAGAATTAGTAATACTACCATTCTCTCCTGTGAAATCATATGCAGTATTATAGTCAATCTTTACTGTTGGAAATGTTCCTGTAGGTGTCCAACCAATTGTCTCAGATGTACTTCCTACAATATAAGTATGGCCCTGTTGATAAGGATCATCTATCTGTATGCGGCCCATAATAGAAAGCATACTTGATTCAGTATATACTCTATTATCATCTACACTCTCAACGCGCACTATAACTCCTGTATCTACACTGTTATCGCGTACAACATCATCATCGACGCTCCATGCATATCCAGTTGCTCCGTCTGAAGAAGCCATGGTTTGAATAATATTACCTGCTGCCCATGTTAAACCTCTATCAGTAGAATATCTAATATTCACATCTCCCATTGTGCTACCTGTGCGCGCCCATGTCACAACCGCTCCTTCACTTATACGCAACACATCTGGAAATGTCGCTACATCTGCAGGAAATGTAATATTAAAACCGGACAAAACACCTTTGATAGAGAAACTATTTGAATCATCATATACATATGAATAGCTAGAATCCTTAACCCTAATTAAACCTTCTCCATTGGATAATATATCTTGATCTGTTGGTATGGTCCAAGGATAAGGAGTCAGAGTAGCAACTCTACTGGTAATAATCGGATATGCAAATCCATCAGAGCCATTGTCTTTGGAATAAACAATATCTATATTGTCAATCTTGCCAGCCGCAGTCCATGCAATATCATTATTCGCTGTTCCCACCACCAGTTCTTGGCCAGCTGAAGGAAAACTTCCATATGTAATATCACCATGGATTGCAAATAAACCTTGTTGGCCTATGCCACCTGAAAGAGCCTCAGTTGCTGGCTTTGTTGGGTCAGAGGATTTTATTCTTATGCGAGCGTTAGCTGTACTAGTAAGATCTGTACATGTCCAATTATACGACGCTGGATTGCCTGTATTTGCTTGATCTAGGATTATTTCTCTCCATACCTGGTCTCCATCTATATCATAATGAATATCAACATTAGTGACTGTGGTGCCGTTAGGCGTCCAGGTAATATTAAACCCTTGGTTATAAGTTACGACCTGACCTGTAGCTGGCGTTAATATTGTAAGGTCTCCTACTATACTAAAGACATTAGATTCATGATAGGTATCAGCTTTACGATTAATATCAGCGTCTTCCACCTTTATCTTTGCGGCATTAGTCGCCTTATCTGGAACAGGAGAAAGTTGCCATGTCTTGAGCGACCCTGTAATATTATCAGCTACCTGTGTATACCCTCCTCCGTCCTGATAATCTATATAGATATCGACTTGGCTTATATCTCCTTTATGATCCCATGTGATATCCTGATCGCTTCCTATAGTCCAATCTGTAAGAGGAGTTGTGACACCACCAGCCCCCACTCCATCAGCTGGGTCTAGGCTTCCATGAATCTTAAATTGCGGAGATACCCCCTCAACTTCAGTGTTATCATTATCAACAACTTTAAATACAGCTACTTCTGATAGATTAGTTGGAAGTATTACTGAATCACAAGGACTACCTCCTGCCCAATCTATTATAGGATTACTTGGATATCCGCCTGAACCACCCTGAAAATCTAAATATATATCAACAGTTCCAACTTGATTGCTTCCAGGTGTATCCCAACTAACTGTATTTCCTGTGGACTCTGCACGTAAAAGCTGTCCTATTGTCGGTACAGTTATATTAATTACAGGATAGACCTTGAACTCTGCAGAATCAGCTGAGTCCCCAAACTGCTCATCTATTACTCGAATCACACATGTTGTTGATTTTGCATCTGCAACACCATCATTAGTAGGTACACCTAAAGCTTCCCAATCTGCAGTTGACCAGGTATTGCCACTACCTGCTGTTGAAGCTACGCCGTCCGCTATCGTAGTCCAAGGACCGCTTGTGCCATTACTTGAGAATTGTATCTCTACTGAAGTGACTGTTCCAACACAAGTCCAGGATACTGTCTTAGCTGGTCCGTCTCCAGGATTCGTACCTCCGTCACGCACGCGCCATAACGCTCCTCCGGCTGGTGAACTCACTTGCGATACATTACCTTTTATAGTAAACACATCTGTAGATGTATCAGTAACATTGGCTGCCCTTGTAGGCTCAGCATCAGATACACGCACCTTTACAGTATCTGATATATGATCTCCTACAGTATGATTGTGGGTATACATTACTTCACTTGTGATGCTGGCTGAATTAACTGTAGTAATAGTCCAGATATTCTGAGGCAATGTAAAATCATCTGTAGACCCTTCTATCTTTACAGAAAATGTACCTGTAGTAGTAAACTTAATGTCTGTAGGCTCTCCTACTACCCAGTCAGGTTCACCTGTGTCTGGTTCATTAATAACAATCTTACCTACTATCTCAAAATCAACCGCAGTAACATTGGAAACCGATGGATTACCAGCATCTTCTATCTTTATTGCTAAGGTATTCCCTATATCATCAGGAACTGGCCATGGGTATGGCTGGGTATTTGCATCCCAAGTACCTGAGTTATCTATAGGTATCCAGGTTGGATTTGAGCTATCAGTGCAGTAATATAAATTTATATTACTTACTAAACCAAGCACGCTCCAGGTAATATCAGCAGTATCTCCTACTTTAAGAGGTAAGGTATTGCTAACACTCATTTCATCAGGAATAACATTACCTACAACCTTAAGGTCGCCCAATGAAGTACTTGTAGCATCTGCTATACCTGTATCTGTTATGCGAATCTTACCTGTTGTAGCAAGTAGAGTAGCAGCATCAAGAGTCCATGGCCATGTCCCATTTCCTCCAGTTCCTATTGCAGTACTCCCTGTAAGAACTTCTGGGTCGCCTCCTGCGCCAGGGAATGTCCCGCTTGGAGAGTATTCTATTTTGACTGTTACAGGATTTATATCATCATACAATAGCTCTCTGCCTGTAAAGGTCCAGTTAATGTCTTTAGAAGTTCCCACTAACCAATTCGGCGTAAGGGCATTAGGGTCAGTTACAGTTATACCATTCTTAATCGTAAAATAACCTGTTGATTCAGCAGTATTAGTTGCATAGTCAGAACTCTCAACCTTTATTTTGCACTGGGTGGAACGTACATCTGTAGGAATATTCCATGATGTACTTCCTGAGATAGCATGATTTGCCTGTTTAATATGTACCTCAGTGATAGCTGTATCATCAATAAGATATAGTTCTACAGTTGAAAGAGAGCTACCTTTACCTTCCCAAGTGATGTTTGTGGAACCTCCTGCAGTAAGAGGAGGCGTTGCGGTTGAAGGTTGAATATTTGTGAATTCTTCTATTAAGTTAAACTGTGCTGAAGTAGCCCCTACAAGGGCAGTGTCTACAGCACCTTCAGAAGCATCAATGATCTTGACTCTTGCTATTGTAGTTGTGCCATTGTCAGTTACAGCATCAGGTGTAGTCCATGGCATGCTTCCATTAGCAGCAGGTACAGTATTTATGAAATTATACGTACCAGCTCCGCCATCTTGTGTTGAATAATACGCACTTACGTTAGTCACACCGTCTGCATCTGACCATATGATGTTATATCCAGTATCAATCACCCAGTCAGTTCCATCAGGCTGAGACAATGCTAATGTACCTAAGATGCTAAATGTATGGGGCAACTCGCCAGAATATAAATCACTTGCATCATCTATATCTATAACTTTAATCCTTGCGTTACTAGTTCTTGGCGTGACAGGTACATTATTCCAGCTAAATGACTGATTCGCCCCTGTAACTGCTACTCCATTCTGTACTGTACGGTCGTATCCATCCCCTCCATTATTCAAGTCATATTTAATATTTACTGTGCTTATTGTGTCAACACCTTTTATTGACCACTTGATAAGATCTGTATTGTCAGATTTTACAAATACATTGGCTCCTGAAAGCGGTTCTGTAAGTTCTATTACAGGCCATATTGCAAATTCATTGGTCTCTGCAAGAACAGTGCCTGTTGAGTCATCAATATCACTTACTCTTAATTGACACTGGTCGCTCTTTGCGTCATCTACTGAAGGCCATGGATAATTACCAGCTCCTGAACCACCTGCGCCTGTGGGAGTCGAATCTATTATTTCATACCAGCTAGTCCCGTCAGAATACTCAAGTTTTACATTGCCAACAGTTCCTGCAGCATTCCAGTAGATTGTCCTATTAGTATCCTGGACCCTCCATGGAACCCCTGTCGGATCTGAAATTGTAAGTTTACCTTTTATAGTAAACACATCTGTAGATGTATCAGTAACATTGGCTGCCCTTGTAGGCTCAGCATCAGATACACGCACCTTTACAGTCTCTGATATATGATCTCCTACAGTATGATTGTGGGTATACATTACTTCACTTGTGATGCTGGCTGAATTAACTGTAGTAATAGTCCAGATATTCTGAGGCAATGTAAAATCATCTGTAGACCCTTCTATCTTTACAGAAAATGTACCTGTAGTAGTAAACTTAATGTCTGTAGGCTCTCCTACTACCCAGTCAGGTTCACCTGTGTCTGGTGCATCAATAACGATATTACCTACTATTTCAAAATCAACTGCAGTAGCATTAGAAACCGATGGATTACCAGCATCTTCTATCTTTATTGCTAGGGTATTGCCTATATCATCAGGAACTGGCCATGGGTATGGCTGGGTATTTGCATCCCAGGTCCCTGAGTCATCTATAGGTATCCAGGTTGGATTTGAGCTATCAGTGCAGTAATATAAATTTATACTGCTTACTAAACCAAGCACGCTCCAGGTAATATCAGCAGTATCTCCTACTTTAAGAGGTAAGGTATTGCTAACACTCATTTCATCAGGAACAACATTACCTACAACCTTAAGGTCACCCAATGAAGTATCTGTAGCATTCGCTATGCCTGTATCAGTTACACGTATCTTACCTGTTGTAGTAAGTAGAGTAGCAGCATCAAGAGTCCATGGCCATGTCCCATTTCCTCCAGTTCCTATGTCAGTACCTGTTGTAAGGACCTCTGGGTCGCCTCCTGCGCCAGGGAATGTGCCGCTTGGAGAATATTCTATCTTTACCTGTACTGGAGTTATATCATCATACAATAGTTCCCTACCTACAAAGCTCCAGTTGATATCATGACTTGTTCCTACTAACCACTGCGGTGTAAGCGCATTAGGGTCATCAACGGTTATATCGTTCTTGACTACAAAATACCCTACTGATTCAGCATAGTTAGAGCTATTAAGAGTACTTTCTATCTTAATCTTACATGATTGAGAGCGTACAGCTGGAGGTACTGTCCAAGAAGCACTTCCTGAAATAGCGTTATTTGCATCGTTTGCTACCTGAGTCTGCGCTCCAGCATTATCATCATCAATTAGATATATATCCACTGTACTAAGAGAGCTGCCTCCTGCAGAAGTCCAGGTTATATCTGAACCAGTATCCCCTGCAGTAAGAACTGCGCCATTTGAAGGTTGGATGTTGGTAAAGTCTTCGAATATAGAAAAAGTTGCTGTTTCTACAGTTGTATCTGCTGGCTTATCGCGGTCAACTATCTTAACCTTTACAGTGTCAGAAACCTCGTCAGGTATAGGATCTATAGGTACTGAAGTACCACCATCAGTGGAATCAAAAGCTGAATAACCTGAACCATAATCAATAGATACATCTATCCAGCCCATAGTACCATAATTAGTCCAACTAATAGACTTACCTGTTTCGCCAACCTTCCACTCTGTGCTAGCATTAGGCTGACTTATATCAATATAACCTTTAAGTTTAAAAGGATCTGAATCATCGTAACAAAAAGATTTTGTAGCTGCATCATTATCTTCAATCCTAATCATAGCATTTGATATAACATTGACTGGAAGAGTGTATCCTCCTGTATAAGATAAGTTACCTTTAGGAACATTAGTCGCTATAGGAGTAGGTAGCCAGCCAGTACCTCCATCAACAGAAAGAAGTATGTCAACGTTTGTAAGCTTTGTGCCTGGGATTGCGTTCCATGTAATCTCTTGTGTATCGCCAGTAAAATATAAGGTACCGTCTATATCGGTTTCAGCTATCCATTCTGTTGCAGAAGTAGGGCTGGTTATTTCTATCTTAGGCACGATGTCGAATGTGTCTGAAGTAACATTTATACTTGCATAATCTTCACAAGTTATCTTGATATTTACACTGTCGCTATTTTCATCTGCAACACCAGTTGTCCAATTGTAATTATTAACATCATCTACGCAATCAAGGTCATCTACAATAAGTTGATAACCTGCACCTTGACCTGCGTCATACTCTATCTTAACTTTAGGGTATGTAACATTATCTACTTTAGTAGCGCTTGTAGCACTCCAGGTAATAGTCTCTCCTGTCTCTGCGGCATACCATGTATCTGTATCTACAGGTGAAGAGATTGAAGTAAGTATAGGTCTTACGCCAAATGCAACCTGTGAACTATCTGTCAATTCACAGCCTACTGGCGGAGCACCAGAGACTGTACTAATTCTTATTTTAAAGTTTTCTGATACCTTATAAGGAGCGCTTTCTGCAGGAGATAGTGTATTTGAACCTTCTGCACCTAGGTAACTTGCGACCATAGTTACCTCATCCCCGTCAAAGGTTCCATCTGCTGCGTATTCAATTATTACGTTTCCAATAGTACCTGTCTGATCCCATTGAATAGGAATTTCTTCTCCTATAGAATACGGGCCGTGTAATGCAGTATCTGGGGCTGTTAAATCCAATACACCTTTTATTATGTAATCAGTGCTAGATTCGTTGTTCACCTTAGTAGGTTCGTTAAAATCTGACACACGGAAATCAACATCATTAGAAATTGTATCTAAAACGCCAGACCACTGCCACTGTAAGTAATCACCTGACGGCGTACCAGTTGTCTGAGCAACAATCTCACCCCATGCGTTGCCATCGTATCGGTATTCAATCTTAAAGTCAGTTATCCCACCATTTTGTTTCCACTGTATGGTCTTATTGCCGCCTACTTCCATATCTGTAGACGGATCTGCAATAACAGTCACTTCTACAATACTCCCAATAATAGCGCTTAATTTTGAGCCATCGTGGGAAAGCCCCTCTACCTGTTGCCAATTAGCATTCGGAGTACTTGCTACCTTAGCCAATACATTGCTTGAAACATTGCTTGGAATAGTCCATTCATATGAACCGCTCCCGCCAGTCCCTACAGAAACAGTATCTGTAATATCAACTGGGATCCATGTCGGGGTAGGTTGATCTCCGTCTATACAGTAATACACTCTAACTGTACCAAGAGTCCCAGTATAGTTCCAGGTAATATATTTTGTAGCTCCAATAGGAAGATCAATTGGGTTCACAGGATCAGGATCAATAACATTGTCTTTAATATATACATCAGTAATAGAGCCTATTACATAAAAATAACTTGTTGAATCATCATATGTTTCAGCAGCATCTCCTACCTTTTGTATTCGGATCACGCCTTCATTGGTCATAATATCCTGTATGGTCCAAGGAAAACTCCCTGCAGCTGAAGCCACGCTTGCTGTAACAAGACCTCCTTTATTAGCTGAGTCAGGAGGATTAGTATCTGTCCAGGTTGCTCCTCCGTCTGTAGACACATTGATCTTTAAAGAAGGCGCGTCACCTAAAGGCGAGTTCCAAGTAATAGGATATTCTGTATCTACTACCCACTGAGAGGTATTGTCAACTGGGGCTGTTAAATCAAGCACTGGTTTTACCTTAAATTCTGCGTCAGAATCATCTGTTACTTCCCCAGGCGCAGTTGGATAGTCAACAGAGGTGATACGTACAATTGCAGTTTCACAGCTTAAGGTTCCTGGAATATTCCAAGGGAATGGCTTAACTGAAGTATCAGATGCAATCGATAAGTTATAATCATACGGCGCTCCGTCATCATCATAATAAAGCACAATATTTACATTACCCATGGTCCCTTGAGTATCCCAATCTATTAATTTACCACTATCTCCACTCTGCCACTTAGGTGCTTGTGGGCCATTCGGAGCTGTCAATGTAAGGCTAGGCCTAATCATAAAAAGATTTGTTGATTTATCAGTTACTGTTGAATTTCCTACCAAGGTAACTCTTACTTTTACCTCGTCATCAACAGCATTAGGAATCTCCCAGTCATAAGAACCACCACTTCCCTCATCGCCTGCAGGGGTTGCATCTATAATCTCGTATGTCTCAAGTTCATCTGAAAAACCATTAGTGGAATATTCGAGTTTTACATTAGCCAGGGTACCGTCTACATCCCAGGTAATCGTCTCTTGGTCGCCAGTGGTTCCTAAAATACCATCTGCTACCCTAAAAACTATATCAGCAGCATCAGGATAGGTCATAGTCAATTTTCCTCTAATAGGAAAATCTGCTTCTGATTCATCTATGGCAGGATATGTATCTAAGCTCGTTATCTGAATTCTACATGTATCACTAATATCATCAGGCACTGAAGGCCACAAATAACTTCCTGTACCTGCAGATCCTACTGATGTTGATGGGACAACTGTTCCGCCACCACTAGGAGGATAGTCTATTCCACTATTAGTAGAATATTCTATCTTTACATTGGCCATATCTGAACCCCAATAATCCCATTCAATTAACTCTGACTGATTGACTATAAATGGCTCCCCTCCATCTGGAGTCGTAACATCTATAGTACCTTTAATTATAAAAGGATCGGTTGACTGAGATGTAACAAGAGAATCGGTGCTTTTAGAAACCCTGACCCTTACAGTTTCACTCATATCGTCGGGAATGTTCCACAACCAGTTACCAACTGTATTTTGCACTATACCGTCATTAGGCGTGCCATCATCTTCCTGGATAGTTTGCCAATTGGTTGCTGGGTCATCAGTCGCATATTCTATTAATACATAGTCAACTGTGCCTTGTGTATTCCAATCAATAAGACCTGTTTTATTCACTTCCCACTCCTCTATATTCCCACCATCCATACCAGGTGCAACAAGTGTTATAATCGGGCGGATTATAAATAGTCCCGAGTCAGTAGTGACCGAAGTATCGCCCTCATAAGTAAGTCTAACTATAGCTGTAGCTCCGTCAGTCGGATCATCCGGGACAGACCAGTCGTATGTACCAGTTGTTGCATCTTCACCAGAAGTAATAAGAAACTGACCTACTCCAGGCCATGTCTGTCCACTATCATTAGAATATTCAAGCTGTAAGGTAGTCACTGTCCCATGTGGAGTCCAGTTAATAGCTTCATCTCCTGCGCCGCCAAAGGCCTGCCCTCCTATAGGACGTGTAATTTCAAAGTAGGGTTTAATTTTAAATGCGCCACCTGAGTAACTGTCTTCTATTAATCCTGTGCCATAGAGAGGGTTATCAGTATCAGCGCCTATCTCTATCTTACAATTATTACTTTGCGGGTCAGTTACTGTCCATGCCTGTTGCTGGCCTGCGCCGTTTATTCCGACTATGCTATTTGCGATTTCTTTATCAAAGGTAACGCCATCTGTAGCATACATAATTCTTAATTCGCCAACATCTCCATATGTTGTCCATTCAACACTAACGCCCTTATCAACCTCCCACGTATCCAAGTCAACTGGTGCAGTTACATCCATATATCCATGGACTTCCATATTAGCTGCTGAGTCAGTATAGACATCGTTTGGAGCTGCTGTACTTCGGACGCGGACGCGAATATCATCTTCAAGAGGCATAGTTATGCCGCTAGTCCAATCATAATTATTGATATTTGAAAGATTGGAAACAATTTCTTGATCAAATGGGCCTGTAGCACCATTTGTACTATAATAAATATCTACATACCCTACCCCATCACCTTTAGTAAGCCAACTTATAGATTTATCTGTCTCAGCTACCTTCCATACTGGAACTTGTGGACCATCTGGAACAAGATTCAAAAATCTTGCACTTAGTATAAGGGTTTGTGTAGATATAGAGGTAACATTTGTTGGATCAGAAGAAAGCGCAAGTTTTATTTTAATCTCATCATTATATTCATCCTTTGGAGAAACTGCATCATCAAGGGCAGTATCTGGAATAGTCCAGGTAAAAGTACCATCATCAGCACTTACAGTATCTGAATTATCAATAATATGTGTAAAATGATCTGCTACATCATTATCTATTGTGTAAAATAAGCGAACTGTACCTAAACCAGTAGGAGGTTCTGGATCCCACGTAATAGCCTTCTGCTCACCCATATACCAGGTAAGCGTACTACCACCAGCCTCAGCAGGCTCAGTAAGTTCTAAATTCCCTCTTATTGCAATAACATCTGATTCATCGTGTACATTGGCAGTGTCAGCATCTAATCTTACTTGTATCTTGGTGTTGAGACTCAATATTACGCTAGAAGGAATAGTCCAATTAAAAGAGTGTGCATCATCCCAGTTTCTGGTATCAATTACATTAATATAGCTATTATTACCACCATCATCGTCATAGGCAATGGTTATTGCAGGATTGCCTGGATATGAACCAATGGCAGGGCTCGTATCCCAAGTTATCGTACATACATCCGTTATACCATAATCAGTCGTATCTGTTGCTACGCTTGATATAACTGAACGTACATAAAAATCTCCTGATAGCCCACATGTACCAGTCGTAGGGTCTTCATCTCCAGCTTTAGCTACTTTAATTTTTGAATCGTCTTGCGAGTAGTTGCCAGAAGCATTACTAATAATATCAGCTGAAGTCCAGGTATATCCTCCAGTATTTCCATCCAATCCTGAAGCTATAGTAGTGGGATAACTTGATCCACCATCACTGGAATATTTGATAAGAAAATCACTACCGACAAATGTTCCGTGAGGAACCCATATAACTGAATAATCGTTATCTGTTGGTACATTTCCAGCTGCACCAGGAGCTGTTATAGCAACCCATCCTTTTATCTTAAAAGGAGCTTTCGTAAAAACTGTGCCAGACCAGTCATATATAGTAGTGGGATTAGCAGAATCTACAATCATAACACCAACATCATCACTGATGTCATTAGGGATAGTCCAAGAATATGTCTCGTCAGATGCAGCAACTCCTGCGCCAGCTCCACTATCTACAACTGTCCATCCTCCATCACTAGGGCCTGTTGCTGATGAAAAAGTTGTGTGATATTTTATATCAACAGTACTTATAGAGGTACCGCCACCTATAACCCATGTTATATCTTCAGGATTATCTACCCTCCAGACCTCTGTCCCAGATGTTGGAGCAGTAATCCTTATTGATGATGGGATAGTAAAAGTAACTTCGCCAAATGTTGTTGAGTCTCCTGTTTTAATAACTTTAATCCTCGCCCCATCAGTATCAGTGTATTCATCAAGAGGTGGAGTCCAACTATAAGAACCTTGTGTATTAGTTGTAACATTATCTGCATCTTGTGCCAACGCTATTTCTAACAAATCAGCACCAAAATTCAATGAATAGTAAATATCTACTGTTGTACCAGCGTCACAGCCACACTTAAGGTCCCATGTAATATCCTTCTGGTAACCTGTAGGCCAATTTACTGATGTGGTGGGATAGGTAATATCGATGGAACCTTGTATCGCAAAAGGATTATCGCTTATATCAAAAACTGTATCATAGTAACCAGTTGTTGCTGTACTCACCCTTATCTTTGCGCTCCCTCCTGCCTCTGGAGGAATATTGTTCCATGTATATGTAGCAGTTTGTCCTGGATCTACACTACCGTAATCATAAGCAACTTGAGCAATAGGTTGCCATGAATCATAAGAAGGACCAAGCGCATATTCTATTTTAACTTGGTCAGGTGAATCAAATGCTCCCCAGTATTTCCATTGGATGTCCTGGTTAGTGCCTACACCCCAACTTTCTGTTCCATCGTTAGGAGAGACGACTTCAAGCCTGCTCTGTATAGTAAAATTTGCGTTTGACTGATCAACATAACCCTGAGCTTCTCCATATGAAGCATTATCATTTATTATCTTTAGTAAAATATCTGTATCTACTTCAGCTAGGGCAGCTGGGATACCTGTATCATCCACAGGCACTTTCCAGGCAAAGGTTTTTAATGATGGAGATAAACCAGTTGCTTCTGTATCACTTGCGTTTCTACAATTCTGCCACGTACTACCATCGTACCACTGCAAGGTTACAGTAGTAAGCTTACTCGAAGAAGAAGTTGTCCATGTAATATCTTTTGTCTCACCTGCCTTAAGTACCTCTCCTCCATCAGGTGCGGTAAGGGTAAAAACAGGAAATTCTATTACTTGAACAACATAATCTACCGCGCCCGTAGTAGTAGTTCTAGCAACATAGTATTGGGTATCACTATTAAAACTTGATCTTATAAAATGAGGGCCGACATCATCTGTAGTCGTGTCAGTATTTCGGTTAAGAAGGACTATTGATCTATCCTGATCGTAGGTGTTGCCACTGGCAAAAGTCACAGTATTAGTTTTTGACCCCCATGCAGTTACATGCTCCTGATCTGTCCTTGTGTTATCAGTAAATTCAACTAAGGTCCAATGAACCTCTGCGGGATCTCCTGCCACCTGGCGATCAAAGATAATATCAGTATCAGTCCCGCTGGTCCCGCCAATTCGCGCAGTGCACAATGTATCATCCCAACTATTGCTATTAGCTGTAGCTGCGGATGTAACAAGGACAAATGATTTTGAATGATCAACATTATTGTACGCATTATCGCTTAAATCATAAGTATATGATGTGCCTGAGGAAAAAGTAAAACTTCCATGCTGCACATTACAATCTGTATCAAACCGCACTACATTCCATGCGAAATCTACTGCTAGTCTGCTTGTATGATCAAATCGTTTAAATTTAATAGTAGTCGCATCCTCAAGATATACTGCAACTTGACAATCATTTGGCGTGCCATCAAAAGTACCAAGAGAATATACAAGAAACGATTTATTCATCGGCATAGAAAGCGGTAAACTCACAGTTCTTTCCCCTACCTCTGCACCTATCCTACTGTAACCTTGGAGCACATATACATCCTGGTCAAATTCAGTTACAAAATAGTCAAAGTCTATTGAGCCCGATGGGTCATTGCGCGCAAAATAAAGCGTTGAAGTAGAACCAAACTCTCCTGTTACTGAAGCCTGCAAAAGACTGCCTGCTCCACTTACACCTTCACCCCAACCAAACGTCATAAACGCCTTCTCAATATTTACTGCTGAACCCAGGGTTATGGTTTCAGAACGTGATACTCCACCGATATTGCCAGAACCTGATTGTACTTTCTTTACCTGTTCTGTAGCTACAGCCTCTTTTATATCTACTATATCTCTTATATCTTCTGTAACTTTGTAAAGAGGTTTAGAAAGTTGATGGGGCATGGGCAAGGGGATTCCCAAAAGTACTATCAAAAAGACCAATTCATATACCAAGACTTTAAAACACAAACTTCTTTTACTGCTTGGGATCTTTTTGTTAGTGTACCTATCCATCTTCCTCACCTCCTAAAGTTATTTTTCTTTTCCTACAAGTTTATCCTTATCGCTAGGGCCTAAATATGAAATTTCCGTAGCAATTCTTTTGACAAATTCCTCTGCGCCTTCTTCTGTTGCTTCAAAATGCTCATCATATTTAACTTTTATCCTATCGTCTGCTTGGAGCGCCTCTGCGGTCTTTCTTGCAAATGTCGTGTTTTCATCCAGGAGGAATACCATTTCAAATTCTTCACCTTTACCATGATCTCTTTTAGATCTGGTCTCATAAAGAATAGAAATATAGCTACCGGGTCTAACTGAAACTAGCTCTCCTGTCATCTCGCTAGTAGCCTTTCTGGTTATTTTTGCTTCTTTATCTTTTCCCGCCTGGATCCCTGAAACACAAATACTTAGAGCCAACGTCATTATTAAAGTGATAGAAAGTATCTTTTTCATTTCAGACCTCCTTTTTTTATCCTTTCGCTAGAATTTCTAAACGAAAAGTCAACTACTCTCCCATCATTAAAAGCCCTTCTCAATATCCCTTTCATAATCTTGCCATCCCATTCTCCGCGCCAGTTTGCTGTCCCACCGCGCTCGTTCATCTGGATGGTTTCCCAGTTTATCCTACCGTCTTTTAATTCTCTCTTTGAATATTTTGAACCTGAAAAACCCTGTTTAATTAAGTTAGTTGAACTAATGCGGTTATCTTCAAAATAGATCCTATCTGAATCAAGGAAGGCTACTTTTGGCCCTCCGATCTGTTTTAATTCAATGCTCCACATATACCCTTCGATCTCTCTTCCTGCCCTAATAGCCTCTTCTCTCTCCATCTTGAGCCTCTCTAAACTCTTCTCTGTAAGCCTGATCTTCCACATATATTTTTCTGCGTCCTTCTTTGCCTGAAGGGCGTTGTCTCTTTCGTGTTCAAGTGTTTCTAATGTAGTTGTATAAAGTGCTATGGCCTCATCATATTCGGTCTTTACACTACTCAATGTCTTATGCTGTCTGTAAAAATATATGACACTGATACTCAAAACAAAAATCAATACCCCGCCTGCCACTATGTATAATATTCTTGCCCTTTTTTGGAGAGGTGTTACTTTGCTCTCCCTCGCGGCCTTTTCTATTATTTTTTTAATGGTTTCTTCAAAATCCTCTGAACCTAAAATTCTTCTTTTACGTAAGGATTTTTTAAATTCGTTTAGCTCTTTTCCTTCTGCATTCTCTACATACTCTCTAAAAGCATCTTCTCTACCTTCCAGCATATTAAACACTTCTTCAATCTCGTTTCTGATATCAGGGTGCTGCCTTTTTTCTGGATTGATAAACAGCTGATGACTGGAATAAGCGTAATCCCTGACCTCATCCACTATCCCGCTCGTTTTGGGATTCAAGTGTATATAACGAACGAGTGGTAGAAGGCAACTTTCTTTCTCTGCAAGCAAGGCCTTGAATCTTTCCTGGAAAAGATGGCCTTTTTTGTTATAACGGTTATTAAATGTTTTTGTGTAACGCGAGTTGATATCATGCATAATATTTGAAATGCCTACATTATTCTTCAGCTCAATAAGCATATGAATATGCGCCGGGAGAAGCACATAAGAAAAAAGCTTGAAGTTGTACTGTTTCTTATATTCATCTATTAGGGAGATATATTCTTTGTAGTCAGATGAGTCAGTAAATATATTTTGACCGTGGCCGCCCTTTGAGGTGACGTAATAAAGAATATTTTCAATATAAACTCTTGGTAATCTTGGCATTTTAACTTGTCTCCTTATTTATGCTATATACTATCTTTGATTTTTGCATTTTAGCTTTAAAGTGCCAGGCACTTTCCCTTTTTCCAAAAAAAAATCCAGGCAAATTGCCTGGATCAGCACTTAATTCGGCAATCTGCCTATCCGCCATTAGCGGACGCACGACTTTGCGCCCCCAGATTGCTCTGGGTTTGCCTTTGTCACCATTACTCTTCAACTGTCCTCCTATCTAAAGTATACCATCTTTCCTAAAAAAATCAAGTAGACCCGCCTAACTTGAAAAACCTTAAATGACAAAACCCTCAAGTTAAGAGATAAGAAAACGTTTACCTACCAAAAAACCATCCTCTCTTTTTCTTTTTTATTGGCTTCTCTGC
>JBHPFI010000008.1:0-42846 GCA_042572045.1 Candidatus Omnitrophota bacterium | reverse complement strand
ATTGTTCCTGTTGGATCAAATGTTGTGACCTTCTGTATATGGGCCTTGCCATGATTCTCACCATCACGGTAGTAATCCTCTATCTCGATACGCTGTACGTCAACTATGATGGTTCCTGTTGGATCAAATGTTGTGACCTTTTGTATATGGGCCTTGCCATGATCTTCGCCGCCATAATAATAGTCTTCTATCTCGATACGCTGTACATCAATTATGATTGTTCCTGTTGGATCAAATGTTGTGACCTTCTGTATATGGGCCTTGCCATGATCTTCGCCGCCCTGATAATACTCTTCTGTCTCAATAATCTGATTATCTATTACCGTAACTCCATCAATAGGATCATAGCTTACAACATGCTGTTCATGTACCATGCCTATATATGGTCCTTCTTCATAATAGGTAAGTGTTATGTCTTGGATGCTTAATACTGTGCCGTCTGGGGCATAGGTTACAACTCGTTGTTCAGTCACATTGCCTTGTTGGTCATAAGCATTTATTGTAATAAATTGGTCATCTACTACTGTAACCCCATCAGTAGGATCATAAGCTATAACACGCTTTGTATGTACCATACCTATATATGGCCCCTCTTCATAATAGGTAAGTGTTATGTCTTGGATACCTAATACTGTGCCGTCTGGGGCATAGGTTGTAATCCGTTGCTCAATAGCATTTCCTTGATCATCGTAAGCATTGATTGTAATAATATGTTCTTCTATTACCGTAACCCCATCAGTAGGATCATAAGTTATAACATGTTGCTCTCGCGCCTTCCCTGCATATGGTCCTTCTTCATAATAGGTATAGCTTATATCTTGAATGCTTAATACTGTGCCGTCTGGGGCATAGGTTGTAATACGCTGGGTTTCGGGTCGACCATTTGCATCATAAGAAAGGACTTCTGTTGTTTCTGAACCTGTCTCATTTCCGTTTGGATCATAATGGGTGGTTGTATAGGAAGCGGCCTGATTTGTGACCGGGTCGTAAGAGTGTACTTCTACCTCATCTGAACCTGTTTCATCGCCGTTTGAATCATAATGGGTAGTTGTATAGGAAGCGGCCTGATTTGTGACCGGGTCGTAAGAGTCTATTTCTGTTTTCTCAGAACCTGTCTCATTTCCGCTTGGATCATAATGGGTGGTTGTATAGGAAGTGGCTTGATTTGTGACCGGGTCGTAAGAGTGTACTTCTACCTCATCTGAACCTGTTTCATCGCCGTTTGAATCATAATGGGTAGTTGTATAGGAAGCGGCCTTATTTGTGACCGGGTCGTAAGAGTGTACTTCTACCTTATCTGAACCTGCTTCATCGCCGTTTGAATCATAATGGGTAGTTGTATAGGAAGTGGCTTGATTTGTGACAGGGTCGTAAGAGTGTACTTCTACTTTCTCTGAACCTATTTCATCGCCGCTTGAATCATAATGGGTAGTTGTATAGGAAGTGGCTTGATTTGTGACAGGGTCGTAAGAATCTATTTCTACTTTCTCTGAACCTATTTCATCGCCGCTTGAATCATAATGGGTAACTTTGTAAGAATCGGGTTCGTTAGTTACTGGATCAAAGGAGTATATCCGGTAGTAATCTACACCTATAATGTTACCATCACTATCGTAACTAGGTACGCTATAGCTTGTTAAAAAGTCTTCTTCTGATGATCCTTCATAAGTTGTCAAAAATTCCTCTGTTGGTCCCTCTTGCGGCGGGCCTAATGGAGGGGCCCCTAAATTTAATTCTTCTGTCCATATTTTATTACTTATCTCTGCTATAGGATAAACTCCAAATCCCTTAATTCTTCTTTCAATGAGCGCGCCTTCTATATCATACTTTTCTATTGACTGTCTATAAATCTGACCTCCTTTTTTAAACGGGGGCAATATTATCTTTGTCTTTCTTGTTATATTTTGTATCAATGGCATTTCATCATCATAAAAACTTTTTACAGTTAAAGTCATATCAAACTCGAGATCCTCATCAAAGCTCTGAACATCCTGCTGTTTAATCCTGCCAAGCCTTCCATATCGTGTAGATATTACTTGTCTAATTTCGAGATTGCCTTTTATATCATAACTATCGACTGTTTGTCTTGTAACCCTTCCATATGAATCATACTCGGTATTTGAATAGACCCTCTTACCTGTAACCCTTCCTGCTTTGCTTAATACCTCCTCGACCCCGCTAGTTTCTCCTTTTAGATCGTAAGTGGCAAAGATAAGAGGCGATTCTAGGGGTTCTATAATAGAACCCAGGCCTGAGATTGGCTGCGGACCAAGTGTATTTGTTTCAACAGAAATGAGATTGCCATATCTATCATAAAACCAGGTTACTGTTTTAATCATTTCGTTCGTTTTCATATTATATGAATACATTTCCTTTTTAAAATCTGTGTAAAACAGATTTTCATCAAATGTCTTAACTTTATTTCTCTTTATATTCCCTTTGGGATTAAACTCGTTGAATGTGAGTTGTTCGGATACAAGAGTTCTATTCTTGTCAAAATTTAGCTTATCTTCATTTATAAGCCTGGACATGTGATCATATGCCATAGATAAAGATATATATTTTGACGATACAGCTTGTTCTGTAAATCTCTTTTCAGGTATAGGCTCACTTACTGTTTGAACAAAATACTCATACATACGCTGCGACCTTACGTTTCCTGTAGTATCGGTGGACAAAATCATTGTCTTAGTAAATGTCAATGTTGATTGTTCTATGCCATTTTCTTCCAGAAAAGCCTCTTTTACAACCTGCCCTTTTATAAAACCCGGGTTATTGTATAAAAATGTCTCGGATGATAATGATGCTTTTATATTATTACTGCCGTAGGAGATTGTCTGGTTTGTTTTGATCCTGCCAAAATCATCATAAGAATACTGCGATAGTTTCGAGCCAACCGTAGATCCATATTTCCCGGTTTCAAAGATACGATTTACTGCAACCTGTCCAAGGCGGTCGTAATAGATATCAGTTTGATATCCATAGACGCCCTCCCCTTCGGCCGGAACAGTAGTATATTCATACCCTAATACCTGGTTAAACTCATTGTATACCATATCTGTCTTTGTGGTCTCTTCCTTCGCATTAAGGGCCTTAGGCATAGAATCTGATAATTCTTCAATTGAATCGCTCAAATGCCTGATATCGGAAAATCCGGTATCAAGTGTGCTTACCATATCCCCTAACCTATTAAAGGCGTCTCTGTAAATATTCTGGGCAAGGTGGTCTTTTGTATAATCTCCGATTGTTTCAAGAGGTGTTTCGTTTGTTATTCCTTCAACCTCGATCTCGCCAAATCCTAAAGAGTCAGTTATAAAGGAAAACACCTCCTCCTGCTTCTCTGTAAATTCTCTTTTGCCTTTATGGTATTGATTCAAAAAGTTCAAGGCGTCTAGGGCTTCTAATGCTTTTGAGGCGGCATTTATTTTTATAACGCTGGCTGTTTCAAGATCTCCTTGATCTAACATATTTCCCCATTCAATTGTCTGATCTATTAATTCATCCAGCAAATTAGCTGCATGTTCAATATCATACGAACCAGAATACCCTTCTTGCCTTTCATCATATTCCTGATCCTTTTCTTCTTCTTTAGCCTTTAGTAGATCACGTATAGAATTTGATAATCGCTTACTGATTTCCTGGACCTCTTTGTTTAACGCTAAGCTAGAAGATCCTGCTTCCAATGCCTCTGCCAGCTCTCTGGCCTTTTCTTCTATAGAAATGACCTCTTTTCTCATTTCTTGAAGGTGCAGCTGTGTCTCAGGCGTAGGGGTAGGTCCAGTCAGCATGTCATAGATCTGTCTCGATATATCCTTAGCCAGATTCTCTATTTTTAAGACCTGCTGGACTGATATGCCTTCCTTAATGGTGCTCTCTGTAGAACCTACTATCTGGCCAAAGCTATTAAACTTTGCATCTGAAAGCTCCTTAAACACACTGCTCTTTATGCTAAATGGAACTGCTCCTATAATCTCTTTTATAGGTATCTCTAGCTCTAACACAGTAGCTGCCATACGCTCTTCAGATTTCGCCATAGACGATAGTTTGTCAGAATTTTCTTTTGCTATATCTGCCAAGTTTTCGATTCTGCGCGCCCTGTCCCGTGCTTCTTTGGCCAGGACTGTTAATTCATCGCCGTTAGCCCACCCGCTTTTATTGGCGGCTGTTGCGAGTCCTTCCAATTCACCAGCCTGGGTATTTGCTTCTGATTTAAGACTATTTAGCTGCTCATAAGATGTCTTTGAAAGCTCTGCTGCAAGCCTTAGCTCTTTAGCCTTTTCACTAATATCTTCATTAAATTCATCTAATCTATCACCAATGGCATTTGCCACATCAATGGCAATATTAGCTATTGAATCGATCTCTTCTTCCGTGACTCCATCAATAAATGCATTTTGTAAATCATTAAATCTGGACAATGCCTCTTTTGTCAGTAGCATAAGTTCGTTATAGATTTTCATTGTTTCCATATCGTTCTGAGCAATTGCGCCCATATACCTGCGCTCTAGCTCTTCGCTGAACAACTCCGTAAGATGTAACGCTTTTATTGCATTTTCGCTTGCTATACCAAGCTTGATTACCTCTTCTTCATAGCCTACCACCTGGCCTTCATCATTATATCTCGTGTCATACCTTATAACCTTATCTTCTGAGGAGGCTCCTAAAGGAATAAAATCTGCCAGATCCATAACCAGGTCTTCTATTTCTTTTGCCCCGGCTATACGAGAAGTAACATTCTCTGCAAGTTTATTAAGCTCCACATTTATAAACTTCACTTCATTAACCGCATCGTCTAAATCGATTCTCTCTTCTTCCATTTTTTCTATAAGATTTGTCAAGGAAAGCAATACATCGTCTGAAATAGTTTCGTCATCTGAAAGTATCTGATACAAGCCCTTTGTACTGGATATGGAAACATCAACGCCACCGGATTTCCTTCTTAAAAGAGCAAGGTAGTCTTCTGTGGCTTCGTTAAATGCCTGAAATGCGACATTGAACCCTCTCATAGCCTGCAATGCTGCTATCTCTGACATACCTTTGCTTTCTATAAAGTCCTCGGTAGATGATTTTACCTCTCTTAAAAGGTTTAACATCTCATCCATCTTTTCGCTTGCAGCCTTGGCATCATCCGCTTCTCTCTTTAATTCTGATATTTTAACATCTTCGCTATCAGGAACGCCTTCTACAAGAGCAATGTCATATGCCGCCTGCGCTGCCTCGTACCTCTCCTTTAGCCCTTCAGAAATCAGCTCTATTTCACCTATATAAGCATCTAGTGATTCAGCAACTATAATCATATTGCCTGCGTTCAACTGCACATGGTTAAGATAATCCTTGCTGATACCGACCATCTCCCATAGCCCTTCATAAATCTTAGCCTGCGCATCAACCAACTCCTCTAAATCGATACCTAATTGCGCTGATTCAAAAAGTCCGCTGATATCATCTTTAGTTTTATTTGCCAAATCAAGAAGACCTTCTAGCTTGACCTTGCTTTTCTTGAGAAAATCAATGTCTTGGCTAATCCTTTCTACATCAGATGCCAATCCGTATGATTCTGCGATAGCCCTTTTCTCCTCCAAATCTTTTATGCTGTATTCTGTCTTCTGGATATTAAAATCAATATACCGCGCATAACTATTGGCATTAAGGACGCTATTCCATAGCCCTGAGAGATCCTCTCCGTTACGCAAGATGTAATCTTCGTAACTAACTAGTTGCCCTAATTCATTATATTTCATGTTTGAGCGCTGATAGATATTTGTGATATCCACTTCAAATGGTACATTGGAAACTGCATTATCAAACAATGCCTTAAACTGGTACAGGGTCTCTATGCCATTATCAACAACATACAATACGTTCTCGGAAGACAAAATCTTCCCTTTCGTTGTATTTAAATCAAGTCCATACTTTGATATCGCCTCATTGTCAATGGAATTCTCTTGATCGATAAGAAACCACTCGTTTTCCTGGTTTTTCTTGTATGTTCCTTTATTAAACTTAAGCACTATATCAGCATGAGTATCATCGTAAGTAATCCTGTCTTCGATAACCTTGACTTTCTCTTTGATTTCGCCTTCTAGATTTAATACTGAACTTATAGTTTCTATTTTTATAATAACTTCATCCGTATCATAATATTTAGTTACTGATTCAATGATCTCTAGAGCCTTGCCATCCTTAACAAGATAGTACTGGGTGACTTCATCCGTCAGCGCCCCATTATCATAATTTTTTATAATAATTTTTTGTTTGACGAGCTCGCCTGTTGCACTGAACGTCTTGTCAATTTGAGTGGTATCGTGTGAAGTATATATAAATTCGGACGTGGACTTCTCGCTAAACACAAGCCCTCCATCTGAATCAACCCTATACAAATCCTTGGTTTCTCTTATCAATTGACCGCCACTATTATATTCATTAAACTGCTCTTGGATAGTTCGCAGGACTTCTTGCTCATATGTCAAAACGTCATAACTTTCTGTCTTTTGGAAAGATACCCTGCCATCTGCGTACTCATAAAAGACCTTATCGCGTAAAATCCTCCTTCTCGATTCCCCTATTATCCTAAAATAGTCTGTGGTTTCTTCTATAAGCTCGGCTTTATTATTATAGGTATAGGCTGTCTCCTTTTCCGCAACAAGTAGCGAATCTGACTCACCTGACTCCCTGTCATCAGCCGTATATTCATATTCCTTTATGATCTTCTTTACAAGTAAATCCCCTGAATATTCCTTCTCTTCTACCTCGTATCTTCCGGCAATCCTACCAAAATCTTCTACTATCTGCAGGGCATTGTTTAACTCGACCTCTACTGATTTAAGAATATCCAGATCTTGTTGTTGCAACGTATAGTTGTCCTCTGTTTGCCATATAACATCATCAAGCTCATAACCCAAAGCACTTATTGCCTCTAAGGCCTGAAGTTGGGCATCCTCTATAAGCTGGGCGCCTGCATCCGAAGCTACAAGATTGTAAAAAATTGAGGTCTTTTCTACACTAGAAGCGATAAGCGGCAATAAACCCTCGAGGGCTTCTTTTTGTGATACTAGTTCATCTATGGATCCTTGCAGTTCATCTACTTTTGTTTGAAGTTCTCCTGACTGTGCTTCAATAAGCTCAAGCCCTAATGCCTCTATCCTGCCTGACAAAAAGCTGATTTCATGCTTTATGCCATGGTTGATCTCTACTACGGTATTAAGGCTGTTCCATGCACTTATCTGCGAAATGCCAAACTGCGAAGTAATATCTGTATAGCCGGACATCTGTCCGAGGCTATTATAAGTCATGTCTTTTCGCTCTAGCTGAGTCTCTACGTCAAGAATGGAAGAAAGAGAAAAAACTGAGGATGAAAGCTGTGTATTGTCACCTATTTTCCCTACGTCTACAACTGCCTTTTCAATAATGTGAAGTATGGCATTTTCTTTTTCGTATTCCGCTCTTATCACCTTTTCTGCAGCATGCACCTCTTCTAATTCTATCTTTGCTATGTCAGCTTTTTCTCTTAACTCTTCTGCCTTGGCTATATTCTCTTCTGTAGGGTCATTGGCTACATTTGTTTCAGCCTCTCTTGCCTCTTTGTCAGCTTTATTATACACTTCCTGATATGCATAAATATGGTTGTTGACTCTTGAAAGATCAGCATTGAGCTCTTTGACTTTTTCCTGTTGCAACGTATAGTTGTCCTCTGTTTGCCATATAACATCATCAAGCTCATAACCCAAAGCACTTATTGCCTCTAAGGCCTGAAGTTGGGCATCCTCTATAAGCTGGGCGCCTGCATCCGAAGCTACAAGATTGTAAAAAATTGAGGTCTTTTCTACACTAGAAGCGATAAGCGGCAATAAACCCTCGAGGGCTTCTTTTTGTGATACTAGTTCATCTATGGATCCTTGCAGTTCATCTACTTTTGTTTGAAGTTCTCCTGACTGTGCTTCAATAAGCTCAAGCCCTAATGCCTCTATCCTGCCTGACAAAAAGCTGATTTCATGCTTTATGCCATGGTTGATCTCTACTACGGTATTAAGGCTGTTCCATGCACTTATCTGCGAAATGCCAAACTGCGAAGTAATATCTGTATAGCCGGACATCTGTCCGAGGCTATTATAAGTCATGTCTTTTCGCTCTGTCTGGGTCTCCACATCAAGGATGGAAGAGAGTATGGATGCGGCCTTATCTGCTTGCTTTTTAATATCAAAAGTAACATCAAAATCCATCTCAAGCGTTTCAACTCTTTTTTTCGCATCCTCAAAATTCTCCTTCGCGATATCAGATTCATCTTTTAGTATCTCGGTGTCCTCTTTTGCATCTAAAAGGGCCTCCTGCAACCGTTCAACCTCAGCTATATTATATTCCGTAGGCTCTTCATCTCTTCTTTTAACAGCCTCAACCAACTCCTTCTCGAGCTGTTCTACAAGTTTATTTGCAGCAGCATAATTTGAACCCTTCTTTTTTGATTCCTCTTCAGCGTAAAACTTATCTTCTTTTGCAGACCAAAGTAAATCCTCAAAACTCAACGTAAATTCATTCACCCCTTCCAAGAAAAAAGTCAAGGCATGAAATATTCTCTGATACGCTTCTTTTATAACATTCCCATCTGAACCTTCATTAATGAAGGTATAAAATACATCTATCTCGACTTTTGCATCATGGACAAGTGGCAAAAGTTCCTTGAATTCTGAGATCAAGAGCTCTGCATCAGAGATCTGATTGATAATCCTTTCTTCGTATGATTCTTTCCCAGATTCAACAGCTTCCTCCTTATAGGCATTCAACAAGGCTATCTTGTCTTCCAAAGATACTATCCTTGAATCAATCCAATCAATCATGTCATCGATAGTATCGACAACCGACCAAATCATCTCTATCGCTATGCCATTATTAGAAGTATTCTCTTCATATGAAATCACCCTTGCAAATTTATCATAGATAGTATTCTTTCGTAAGCTAACTGTAACTGTATCCTTTTGTAACGGCAAAGAGTTTAAAAAGCTATCTATTCCGCTTAATAATTTTTTATGTCTCTCTATACCAGATCCAAGAAAACTAAGCTCTGAACCAGCCTTTTGCTCGGCTTTATTTGCCAGATCTTCCTGCTTCAGCAAATCATAGACCTGCGTCCTCGTAACAGTCCCGGTTTTTTCCAATTCCTCCTGGCCGAGATAGTCTGAGCTGTATATATTAACAGTGTAATTGATTAACTTTTGCGCATGCTCAGCGTCATATACAAAATTGGTCTTGACGGTCCGTTCTGTCGCAGTAGCGCTTAGCTCGCCGGCTTCCGTTTCATATTTGGCAATATCCTGGCTCACAAGTCGGGCTTGAGAATCATATTCTTCCACTGTCTGTTCTCTTTCCTGTAAGGTGCCTGCGCTATATTTATCGGCGCTTGTTATCCTCTTGACAAGGTCGCCATTTTGGTCATATTTTTCCTCGATCAAGGTTATCTCTTCTACTGCGGCGTCAGAATATACGGTAGTCTCTTCTGTTTTCCCGAGTAATACCCCTCCTTCGTAAGAAGATGCTGCCTCAATAGTTGTTACTATATGTTCGATATCGTCAATGATTACAGAAAAAACTGTTGTTTTGTTTATCAAATTGCCATCCACATCGTATTCATAATTTATAACTTCCTTGGCAATAAGAATCGTCCCGCTTCCATCATATACATATATCTCTTCTCTTATAAGCTCACCGGCGTCATTGTACTCGTAGGAGCGCTGTTCGCTGCCAACAAGCTCTTCATTGCCATCAAAATCTTCTTCATAGCTAGTTACATATCGCGCTATAGTTGAGGCGACTTTTATCCCGTCTACATAAGAAAAATTTGTAGCCTCTCTGTAAGACAGACCGAGCTCCTTTATGGTGTCCCCGTCATCCTGCGTCTTCTCCACCTCTTCATATATTGTCCTATTCTCTTCAATAACAAAATCCTCATCATTATATACATACTCAATGATATCCTGGCTAAGCAGTATATCGTCTTTATTATAGTTTTCGTTACTAACGCTCGAGAGAGTTTCTCCTTCATAATTGTATTTCATCAGATTGTAAGAATACAAAACCTCGCGCTCTGAAGGATCCTCGGCTTCTTCATCTATACTGTAGACATCAGTCCTTGTCTCAATAAGCCGGCCTTCTTCATCGTATGTATTTGTTATCTTCTCCACGGAATTCAGGGTGATTTCCCCATTCATAACTACATAATGCTCTGTCTCTTGATACGCCAGACGACCTTGTTCATCTGTCTGAGTCAGCCTGATTACGTCATAATCTCCGAAGTCATCCGCAAAATCCCTTATCTCGTCAGCTACTTCCTCTGCGTCTTCGGATAATATCTTTAGCCTGTCATATTCAACTCCTGCAACGTCAAGTTTTGTCTCTAAATCTATAATGATCCCGTCTATCTTGTCTCCAAGTAAATATATGTCTTCAAACAGGGCTGCATGAAGTCCATTGATCATGTCTTCAGAGGCATTATTTTGAATTTCCTCTATTAAAGTGGCCGCGTCATTGTATATATTCTCTGTTAGCAAGGCAAGATCCAATAGCTTATCCTTGTTTTCCTGCGCTACCCCAAGCTCTATTGTCAATCTCGCTTTCTCTTCTGGGGTCTCTGCCTCAGAAAGCGCCACTTGAAGATTCTCCACATCTATAAATGCTTGATCAGCCAATTCCCATATCCCATCAATGGTTTCTTCAAAATCAGTCCTCGCCTCCAATATCATACCGGCCGACAATCCTTCATTAGTAACTGTTTCAGAGTAGCTAACAACCTGGCCTACATCGTTATAAACTATATCCTCTCTGACAGTGACAATTTCTGAATGGACTGTTATAGGCATCTCTTTAAATACAGGCGTAACAATTATCTCCTCGCCTTCGATAACAATAGTGATGGTCTCGCCCTTAAGCAGTTTCCATCTCTCCTGTGGAGTCAGGTCTGACAAATTGACCCTAAAATCTTCTTTTGATGTCTCAAGCTCTGTAAGCTTTTTAAATATTGACTCACCTTCAATTGTCGATGTTATTTTAAGGCTAAGCTGCTGCCCTTTAAGATTGTAAACAATATCCTCTATGGTCATGACCGTAGTAATATTGTCTATATTGTTGACCTCTGTGTCTTGATATCCCATGATCCTGCCAAAACCATCGTGTTCGATATCTGAGCGTGCAGTCTGTCTATTTATGTCAATCAGACCTTCTCCATCCTGAACCGTCGTGTCTAAGACATATTTGATTTGCCTGTGATAGCTGTCATAAACAGTCTCGGGGCTTAACATAATAGTTGTGGTGATAAGATCGTCTTTGTTGCTTGTAGCTACTTCATGATAACCGATCATCCTGTTGTATCTATCATATTGTATATTGCTTTGGGTGGTTTCATCCAAGATGTCTATCACGTATTCACCGTCATTTTTAGTATGGACTTTTTGACTAAAGCCTATGAGCCTATTTAGATCGTCGTATAAAGCTACGCCCTCCGCGTCAAGCGCATCCCATTCCACAGTAACAACATTCCCATTATTATAATTTGTCGTGCTGTTATACGAAGTTAACTGTTTATATTCATTGTGAGAACCTTCCCACACCGTGGTCGTAATCACATCAAGATAGGAAGTGGTCTCAACATAAGATATGAGATTATCATCTGCGTCGTAAGAGCTTTCGAGTCTATCCGTGATCGTGGTGTAGCCCAGCGGCTCTTTTGTTTCCTTGTGATACTTGGTCATATTTTTGCTACTGTCATATTCTATATTTGTGTAATCTGTATATGTGACGTTCCCCAAGATGTCCGTAGTCTCCTCGTGGTAATCCCTGAGAAGCTTTCCGTCATAAACGCCCGCTGTCCAATCAACGTATGTAGTATTGCCCAGAGGATCTGTCACTTCCATATTGTAGTGCGTTAGAAGCTTGTTGGCGTTTGTTTCATCTGACGCCCAATGCACAGAGTCTGCGGTATAAGTGGCCCCGTGCCATTTAATGTGGCTCACGTTCTCCTGCGGATCAATTATGTCTGCTTCGTATTCGGTCATCAGGCGATTTTCATTGTACTTAAAGTTATAAGAATTTTTAAAAGTCACATTTCCTAGCGGATCGATTATCCTTTCATCTACGATCCTGTTCGGCAAGCCGTCTTTTAAATAGACTATCATCCCATCATCATACCTGACATAATTAAACTCCCCTCCAACAGCGGCGCCGGTCATAGTAGCGCCCCTTGCCTTCATAACCTGCTCTGTTATCAACTGCTCTTCCATAACCTTTTCTATAGTATTCATATAGAGGGCTTTATTAATAGAATAGTCCGTGATCTTACGTTTAGAGCGTTCTTCTTCGATTTGTTTGCGTCTGCGCATCTCATCATTCTGCCGTTTTATCATATTCCTGACAGACTCTAAACGCAAAAAGCCAGATTGTTCCCCGTATTTCTTCCTGGGAACAAGCTGGCTTCTGAAAGAGATCTCTGTTTCTTCCTGCACTTCTTCTTGTGTTTGTGCTCTGTTAAATACTGTTTTGGAGATGAAAGCGCTTACTTTGCTAAATAGACCTGGTCCGGTAGATGCGTCGGAGATGGCAAGAGGTGAGAAATCAGTAGCCCAAGCTATATCATATGTAAGAAAAGCAACGGCTACGGTAACCGCAACTATCTTCACCCACCGTTTTTCTTGCCAGTTTAACATTGCCTTTCACCCCCCTTTTAATCTACAAATCTACAAAAAAATAACCGAGTTGCTTAACCTTGATAGTGGCTCTTTTTGGCAACTCGGCTATCCTTATCAGGATCCGTGGCTTTGCGTCCCATGATTACTCATGGTTTGCTTTTGTCGGAGAAGTTTAAATGTTATTTAAATACTTTTTAAATACTGTTATTTAGTAGGGTAAAAAAAACAACTTCCTTTTTCCTCCTATTATATAGTATATCTTATAGGTATACTTTTGTCAAGGAGCAACTTTTTAAATTTTTTTAAAAAGTTATTTCCTACTTAATTTAAGAAAACGTTTCCAAAATATAAGGTATTTAAAAGGCTCTCTGGGAACGCTTTTTTGTTAAAATAATGCTTGATTTTCTTTTTTCTTTAAGCGCCAGGGCCTTTATTAAGCTTACTATGCATATCCAAAAGAAGCACTATTACTTCAGATGCTGTAAAGGATATAAAAAAGTAAACTACACCTAGTAAAATTCCGACTAATCCTGTAGCCCTTGGAGCTTCAGGTTTGCCTCCTCCTATAAAAATCACTATAGCGGAAATAGAGCCAAGAGCAACTGATACCCAGGCTAAAACCTTAAATACAATTGAACTGATTTTTAAGAACTTGTAGGTTTTATCCATTGAATCCTCCTTTCATAATTATTTGAATTTATTAAAGTTATAGTAAAATTATACGCTTACCTGGTAGCCCTAAGGGGATTTGAACCCCTGTCTTCAGATCGAGAATCTGACGTCCTGGGCCGGACTAGACGATAGGGCCTTTTCAAAGCAGATGAAACAACAACATAGCAGACCCCCATTAAATCGTATATGACCTAAGGATTGCTCCTATATAATAACAAGCTGACGCAAAAATAAAAAGATCTACCTGCTAACTACTAAATTTTAACAATAATTTTAAAAAAGTCAAGGGAAAACATCCCGATTAGCGTGCCTTCACGCCCTAACCTGACACATGAAATTGATCCATCCGCCTTCGGCGGACAACTTTTGTCATTGACTGATTTGTCAAGTTAGGGGGCAATTTTTATACTAATATCGAAAATCATTGACAGTCTATATCTTATTGTGTATTATTTGTTTAATGAGCGTATAGTTTATAAAATCCTACTTACTTAGGCAGATAAATATAATCATTAGCCTACTATAGCTGGCTTAATATCAATTTAAACCATGAGTACGAAAATAGGGCTTGGGGTAAGCACAAAACTTGATCCTTTTGTAGCTGGCAGAGAAGCAACAAAGGATGCATCCTATCAGCTGTCAGAACTAAATCCAGCAATAGTGATTGTCTTTATATCTACGATTTTCGAGCAGCAACAGGTTATAAGAGGCATACGCTCTATTATAAAAGAAACACCTTTGATTGGTTGCAGCGCTGCAGGTAGCCTTACCAGCTTGGGGGCATCAAAAGACTCTGTGGCAGTTTGTATTATAGGCTCTGATTCTATTAGATTTTCGTGCGGGGCAGGGTACAGGATAAACAAAAATCCACGTTTAGCAGGAAGCGATGCAGCCAGGCAATCCTCCACACTGAAAAATACCAGAAGGCAGCTTTATATCATGTTTTCCGACGGTCTATCCGTAAACAGCGCAGAGGTCCTGAGAGGGGCTCAGGAAGTGTTGGGAACGAGTTTTCCCATAATAGGCGGGGTTGCGACAGATAATTTACGATTCCATAAAACATATCAGTATCTCGGTAATGTCTACACAGATGCCGCTGTAGGCCTACTCATGAGCGGAGATATTGACATCGGCATAGGAAATGCGCATGGCTGGAGGCCTATAGGAAAACCTCATAAGATAACAAAGGCTACATCTAATACGGTTAGAGAGATCGATAAAAAAATAGCGGTTGAGCTTTATGAAGATTATCTAAACACAGCTTTTGACGAATTAAAACTAGAAGGTATCGCTAAATTAGGTTCTAGCTATCCATTGGGCATGTCGCTCAAAGAAAAAAAAGAATACCTTATAAGGGCGCCTATAAAAGTGGAAGATAACGGTAGCTTGATACTAAGCGCGGAAGTCCCGGAACAACAAGAAATAAGTCTGATGATAGGCGATAAGACATTAGTCCTTGAAGCTACAAAAAAGGCATGCGTTGAAGCGGTAAAAAATATTAAAAGTGGCAAAATTAAGTTTGCGATTGTCTTTAGCGACATAGGGCGTCTTCAGGTCTTGAGAAAAAATTTGGAGAGTGAAGTAGAAATAATAAAAAGTGTCCTTGGAAACGATGTGCCATTTTTTGGATGTTATACATACGGGCAATACGGCCCGATTGATATGCAGGGAGCCAAAGGGCAATCTTATTTTCACAATCAGGCGATATCCATAGCCATCTTCTCGGAGTAGAATATGACTGAGTATATAGACTACACATCCATTCTAGTGACATTGGGGTTATTTGGCGGGGTATCGTTCATTGTGTACTTTATCGAACGAAATAAGAGGATTGAAGCGGAAAGAAAAAATAAAAAATCGCAGGATGTGATCCGACAGCTTGATGAACAGGCGAGGATGATTATAAAAACAGATCTGGCTCTCAATAAGGCTCAGGAAGAGCTGGACAAAAAAATAACAGGTTTATACACACTCCACGAACTCGGCAAAAAGATAAATTCTACTTTTAACATAGACGATCTATTTGCTTTGGTAAATCAGACGCTTGTATCCAAATTGGGTTTTTCAAAGGGACTTATCATGCTGAAACATGAAACCTCAGATAGGATTATCGAAAAAACATCTACAGGTTATTCGGATATTGAGGTTAAAGAAATAGAAAAAGAGTTAAATGAGAGCTCTGTAGCCGCATCTCTCTTTAAAAAAAGCGCCTTTTTATTGATAAACAGGGAGTTAAAAAAGGTGGCGGATGAGGATCTACTATCGCGCATATTCAAGACCGAATCGTTTTTGACGGTCCCTATAGTCGCAAAAGACGAGGCCATAGGCTTCATCCTTATGGGAAACGTGTCCAGCTACAGCAAAGTAACCGAAGGCGACGCAGAACTTTTGTCTGTATTGGCCGGTCAGATAGGAACGGCCATTGAAAATACCAGGCTCTACACTGAGCTTTCTGACTCCCGTCAGGACTTAGAAAGAAGGGTGAGACAAAGGACTATAGAACTTGCAAGGCTTAATGAGGAATTAAGAAGGCTCAATAAGATAAAATCCGATTTCGTATCTGCGGTATCCCATGAGCTCAGGACACCTCTCACGTCTATAAAAGGATATGCCTCTATACTTATAGCCGGGAAGCTGGGCAAGGTTTCGCCTGGACAGAAAGAACGGCTTGAAAAAATAGACAAGCATTCAAACAGCCTTACACGCCTAGTAGACAATCTATTGGATATAGCTAGAATAGAGTCGGGAAGGGTGCAAATGGAAATCAAGGAGATATCTATAAAGGAGATGTTAAATTCCATTGTAGATATGGTCGCTCCTCAAATAAAAGAGAAAGACATTTCTTTCAAAATAAACTCAAAAATCAAAAAAGATACCATCAAAGCGGATTCGAGTCAATTGGAGAGGGTATTCATAAATCTCCTGAGCAACGCCATAAAATTTACGCCAGAAAAAGGTGAGATAACTATATATGTCGAGGAAAAAGATGATGCGGTAGAGTTCAGCATAGAAGATACCGGCATAGGAATTCCAACACATGACTTACAAAAGGTCTTTGAAGAGTTCTTCAGGTCAGATAACGCACAAGACCATAATGTAAAAGGGACGGGGCTGGGCTTATCGCTTGTTAAAAAAATAGTAACTGCACATAAAGGAAAAATATGGGTAAATAGCGAGTTAAATAAAGGTACAAGGTTTAAGTTTACCATACCAAAATTTTAACTAAGGGGCTGCCATATATGTTGAAAGAAAAAATATTAATAGTGGATGATGATGATGATATACTTGATGTCTTAAAAATAACACTTGAAGACGAAGGATACGATGTCATAGAAGGACATGATGGCCAGGAGGCATTGGAGATCATCAAAAAAACAATGCCTGATCTATTAATAACAGACTTCAAGATGCCAAAAATGAACGGCGATGAAGTCTGCAGAACTATAAAGCAGGATATATTGGCTCAACATATGCCTATTATAATGCTGACGGGTAAGAGCGAGGTCTCTGACAAGATTCATGGTATAAATGCAGGGGCGGATGATTACATGGTAAAGCCGTTTGAACCAAAGGAATTAGTAGCAAGGGTTAAAATGGTGCTGCGTAGAAGCGCCAGAGACTTGGACGCCAATCCTCTGACCAGGTTACCTGGCAATGTCTCTATCCTCAATGAGATACAAAAACGTATAGATAATAGTGAGGTCTTCGCGGTCTGTTACATAGACCTGGACAAATTTAAAGTATTTAACGATAAGTATGGCTTTGAAAAAGGAGATCTGGCTATAAAAAATACTGCGGGAATCTTGATAAGCTCAGTTCAAGAGAAAGGCACGCCGCAGGATTTTATAGGGCATATAGGCGGCGACGATTTTGTGGTCATAACAATGCCTGATAAGACAATCGAGCTCTGTAAGAGCATCATAGGCAAATTCGAGTCAACGGTGCCAAAGCTATATAACAAAAAAGACAGGGAAAAAGGCTATATAATCGGAAAAGACAGGCAGGGAAAAACAAAAAAGATTCCATTTATCTCTGTTTCTATAGGTATAGTAAATAATGAAAAAAGGGAAATAAAGCATGTGGGAGAGGTAGGGGAAATAGGCGCGGAATTAAAACAATACGCCAAAACACTCAAAGGGAGCAATTACGTAGCAGAGCGCAGGAAAGAATGAGTTGTGATAATCTGTATAATCCGTGGTCCTGTTTCATTAATTCCTGCGAAGCCAAACGCGCAAGTTGCTTGGCGAAGCAAAATGGTGCGCGGGACAGGACTTGAACCTGCATAGGATTGCTCCCAACAGCCCCTCAAGCTGCCGTGTCTGCCAATTCCACCACCCGCGCAAATTTTAGTGCAATCAAAAAAACAAACATGGGCCTCTGGGTCATCCCAAGAAACTCCTATCAATAAAACCATGGCTGGAGGAGATGGATTCGAACCATCACAACAGGTTCCAGAGACCTGCGTCCTACCATTAGACGATCCTCCAAAAACATTCTTCACAATCTCGCGCTTCTTTAATATCCAATACGCTTAAAATTTTCTGAACACTCGCAATATACAAAAGACTCATGATCATTCTGACTTTAACTTCCTCTGCTTTATCTCATTATTGATATACATGTTAAAGCGCTTTTGATCCCGCGGATCGACCTCTACAAACTCAACCCCTACCTCAAATGTCTTTGTATGCTCTCCACCAATCTTTTTTATCCATGCAACCTTTCCTTTTACAAATATCGGCATTGAATCAAAAGGGATCTGGATCTGCATATCAAGCCCTGTCCCTTTTGTGAGTCGCTCATATACAATAAAACAGACGCCGCCTTCGCTTATATCCTTGCCTACAATCTGGTCCTGCGAATACGGCTCTTCGATTGTCTTATATTGCACCACTACAGGCCATTGGATCCTTACGATTCTTCTTTTTTCTTCCATAAGAAATCAACCCTTCTGTGTAACCTTCTCCAGCCTTCCAAGAGTCTTTTCCTTGCCCAAAAGCGACAGCACTTCAAATATTCCCGCTGAAACGCTTTTCCCTGTAACGGCCACTCTAAGAGGATGTATCAAATCTCCCCCTTTTAAATTCAATTCCTGGATAAGGGTCCTCATCTCGACCTCAATGTTTTCAGGTGTAAATTTTTCTATTCTCCCGATGCGTTCTTTTACCAACCTAAGCATATCTAAGACCCCTTCTTTCTTCAAAAACCTTTCCACCTCATCTTCTCTGTAGGCCACTTCGTCGGATATAAATACACCTAGCTCTTCTTTTAGTTCTAGAAGAGTTTTTACTCTCTTGTGATAAAGTTCGCTAAATCTTCTGAAATGTTCCGGATCATGGCCTTCTCCGACAAAAACGCCTGCTATCTTTATAAACTCGCTCAGATCCAGTTCTCTTATATGTTCGCCATTGAGCCATCGCAGTTTATCCTCATTAAACTCCGCGCTCCCTTTATTAACACGCTTCAGACTGAATCTCTTTATTATCTGAGTTACCTTCATAAATTCTCTATTGTCCCCTGGCGCCCAGCCTAAAAGCGCAAGATAATTAACCATCGCGTCGGGGAGATATCCCTTTTCTTTATACTCAGAGATAGCCACTGCCCCAAACCTTTTAGAAAGGCGCGATTTATCCGGAGCCAATATTAATGGTATATGGGCAAATTTCGGAGGCCTCGCGCCAAGCACTTTGTATAGCGCAATCTGCTTATTCGTATTGGAAATATGATCATCCCCTCTTATAACATGGGATATCTTCATATCAATATCATCAACAACACACGCAAAATTATACGCCGGGGTCTTGTCTGATTTTATCAAGACAAGGTCGCCTATAAGCGCATTATCTACATCTATCTCTCCATGAATAAGGTCATATATCTTTATCTTCTCAGGAGGCATCCTAAAAATAACGGCCTCTCCGTCTTTGTGCGCCAATCCCTCTTTAAGCAATCTCTCGGCATAGGATAAATATATATCCAGCCGTTTGCTCTGAAAATATGGACCCTCGTCCCAGTTTAAACCAAGCCATTCAAGGCTGGAAAGAATCTCTTTTAAATAGGTATCCTTCGAGCGCTTTTTATCTGTGTCCTCTATGCGCAGGATAAATTTCCCGTTTTGTGTCCTCGCGTACAGCCAGTTAAAGAGAGCTGTCCTTGCGCTCCCTATATGCAAGTTCCCTGTTGGACTAGGCGCAAATCTAACGCGAACCATATTCATAGCCCTTCCTTATTGCCTCTTTATTTACAGGTATCATATCCTGACGAGCCTTTGGGATCACATCTTTCAGCGAATCTATCAGGGAGTCCATTGTCAGAAGTCTTCTCTTTGCTAAAAGCGCGCCGAGTATAATCATGTTGGCCACGCGCGGGCTGCCTAATCTAAAGGCCATATCAGTGGCAGGGATCCCCAAGATATCTATATCCTCCCTTTTGCTCTCAATCTCCACGAGTGATTTGTTTATGATCAAGATCCCCTTTTTCTTCACCTTGGCTTCAAACTTTTGGAGCGAGGGTTTGTTCATAACTACGCATATGCTCGGCTCTCTTACAACAGGAGAAGCGATCGGGCTATCCGAAACAATAACCATGGAGTGGGCTGTCCCGCCTCTTACCTCTGCGCCATAAGAAGGCATCCAGGTAACAAGTTTTCCTTTGTTCATCGCAGCATAGGCCAAGAGCTTACCTACCAGCATTATGCCTTGACCGCCAAATCCTGCAAAAATGATATCTTCCCTCATTTAGCCTCTTTAAATACACCTAATGGATATTCTTCTATCATGGCTTCTCCCACCCATTTAACAGCATCCTTAGATGAGAGCCCTAAATAAGTAGGACACGCTGAAAGCACCTCGATTATAGAAAAGCCCCTTCCATCGATTTGACTCTGGAATGCCTTCTTTATTGCCTTTTTTGCCTTTAAAATATTCTGTGGCGCGTGAACCGAAACCCTTTCAGCATAAAAAACCCCCGGGAGAACAGATATCAATTCGCATACCTTTAGAGGAAATCCGTCTCTTCCCTGCTCCCGTCCAAAAGGGGTGGTGCTTGTCTTTTGCCTTAATATTGTCGTAGGGGCCATCTGACCGCCTGTCATTCCATAAACTGCGTTATTAACGAATATTATGGTTATATTTTCTCCCCTATTTGCCGCATGGATAATCTCTGCGGTGCCTATTGCCGCAAGGTCTCCATCCCCCTGATATCCGAAAACTATGTTTTCTGGCTTTGTCCTTTTTATACCTGTAGCAACTGCTGGCACACGGCCATGCGCTGCCTCTGTTACATCGAAATCCCAGTAATCATAGGCTATAACAGCGCAGCCAACAGGTGCGATACCCACAAGCCTCTCTCTTATACCCAGCTCATCGACTGTTTCGCAAATAAGTCTATGCACTATCCCATGACTACACCCAGCGCAATAATGGGTGCAAGCATCTTTAGCGCTTTTTGGCTTTGAGAATATTTTAGTCATAATCAACGGGTGCGTAATCCGCCGCAGCGGACGATAGCCTCGATTATCTCATCCTCTGTCGGAACCCCTCCGCCAGAGCGACCATAAAAATGAACCGGGACTTTGCAATCAATCCCAAGCTTGACATCCTCTACCATCTGTCCGCAGCTCATCTCTGTCACTAAAAAGCTATCGACTTTTTCAGCTAATTCTTTTAATTTTTTTTCTGGAAAAGGCCATAGGCTTATCGGCCTGAACATCCCTATTTTTTTCCCTTTTTTGCGTAGTCTTTCAACAACATTCCTGCAAATCCTGCTGATGCTACCATAAGCCACTAACATAAGCCTGCTATCATCCCCGTATAGAATATCACAACGGGTCTCTTTATTTTTTATCTCCTCATATTTTTTCTGCAGTTTCTCATTTAATCTCTCCAGTTCTCCTTCTCCTAATAAAAGCGATTTTATAACCCTAGGGCTTCTCCCTTTACAGCCATCCAAAATCCAATCTTTTCTTATTTTGGATTTTCCGTCGGAGGCGAACTCGCCTTTGGCGGACGAGGGGTCGGATTTTAACTCTACCGGCTCCATCATCTGCCCCAGAATCCCGTCCCCTAAAATCATTACAGGCATTCTATATCTATCTGCCAGATCAAACGAAAGCAATGTTAAATCTACTATTTCCTGCAAAGATGCCGGCGCCAGAACTATCTGATGATAATCACCATGCCCCCCGCCTTTTGTAGCCTGAAAATAATCGCTCTGGCTTGGCGCTATATTCCCGAGCCCTGGACCGCCCCTCATCACGTTCACTATGACTGCGGGAAGCTCACAACCTGCAAGATACGATATGCCCTCCTGTTTAAGGCTGACACCGGGACTCGAAGAAGATGTCATGGCCCTTGTGCCTGTAAGAGAGGCGCCAAAGACCATATTTATGGCAGAGATCTCGCTTTCTGCCTGTATAAAAACGCCCCCGACTTCTCTCATGCGTTTCGACATATAAGCCGGGATTTCGTTCTGCGGCGTAATCGGATAGCCTGCGTAAAATCTGCAACCTGCCATTATAGCAGCCTCTGCCAGGATTTCATTGCCGCACATCAGGACTTTTTTCATGACATTTCTTTCCTACTTATATACGGTTATGCAAACCTCTGGACAAGTGAGCGCGCAGAAAAAACATCCCGTGCATTTCTTGCCCTTATCCGAAAATGATACCGGATGCACGCCTTTTTTATTTATAGAGCTATCCAATTCAATGCATTTCTTCTGGCAATATAATATGCAAAGCTCGCACCCCTTACATCTTTCTCTGTCAATCTCTATTCTAGGCATAATATAAATTTTACAACCTATTGTAATCTTATCTAGCTAACATCGTGTCCGGCTGCAATATATTAACCGACCTCCGCTTTTATGCTTTCTTTTATCTTCTCTGCGGACAAACCATATTTATCAAGCAATATCTCCCTGCTTCCATGTTCGATAAATTTATCCGGGAGCCCTATATTTTTTAGCATGATATCCTCTGGCACCTTATCAATAATCGATTCTAAAACAAAAGAGCCAAATCCGCCGCAGACTACGCCTTCTTCAACTGTAAATAATTTTCCTGTCTTTAAAATAGACTTTAATATCAAATCTAAATCCAGGGGCTTGATAAAACGGGCATTTATAACTTCACAATCTATGCCTTCGTCTAATAGCAACATTGCCGTCTTTAAAGAAATGCGGGCCATATAACCAACGCCCAATATAGTCACATCCTTGCCCTTCTTTAATATTTCTGCCTTGCCCAGCTTAACCCCTGTTGTATCTACGCCATTAGCAATAGCGATTTTGTCGCGCAAATAACTTCCTCCGCGTGGGTATCTTATGGCAATAGGGCCATCATTATAAGAAACTGAAAACTTGAACATCTCTTTCAGCTCTTCTTCGTCTTTTGGCGCCATCGCTACCATGCGAGGTAAATTCCTCAAATATGCGATATCAAACACGCCATGATGCGTAGGACCATCTTCCCCTACCAAGCCGGCCCTGTCCAGCATAAATATCACATTGAGATTCTGAAGGCACACATCGTGTATTATCTGATCGTAAGAACGCTGCAGAAAAGTAGAATAAACAGCCGCCACTGGCTTCAATCCAGTCCTTGCCAGACCTGCCGCAAACCCCACTGCATGCTGTTCTGCCATGCCAACGTCAAAAAATCTATCCGGAAAAATATTTGCGAATCTATCCAACCCTGTCCCCTCTGGCATCGCAGCAGTAATAGCCACAATGCTCTGATTGGCCTTTGCCCTATCAACAATGATATCGCTAAACGCGCTCGTAAAGCTTAGCGGCGCCTTTAACTCTTTTTCTTGAGCGCATAAGCTCTTCCCGGTTGTGACATCAAATGATCCTACGCCATGGAATTTCTCTGGGATATCTTCCGCGTACGAATAGCCTTTTCCCTTCTTTGTAATTACGTGCAGGAGCACAGGTTTATTTATATCCATGATGTTTTTCAAGGTGCTGGTTACTGTGCGTATATCATTGCCGTTGATTGGGCCAAAATACCTGAACCCCATCTCCTCGAAGAACATCCCCGGGACCAAAAGATTTTTAAGCCCTTCTTCCAGGCGCCTGGCTGATTTTATCACCCTGTAACCAAAGCGCGGAACGCGTTTTAAAAGATTCTCTATGTCCTTTCTGATTCTATTGTAGATAGGCGCTGTTATGATTCTATTTAAATATTTACTCAAGGCCCCCACGCTCCTAGATATGCTCATCTCGTTGTCATTAAGGATAACCAGCATTTTTTTCTGGAGATGCCCTGCATGATTAAGCGCCTCAAACGCCACGCCACCGCCCAAAGAAGCATCCCCTATGACCGCAACCACTTTATGTGCTTTTTTCTCAAGGTCACGCGCAGCCACCATGCCAAGCGCGGTAGAGATCGATACAGAACCGTGCCCTGTTGTAAAAACATCAAACTCACTCTCGTATTTATTAGGGAACCCGCTCAGGCCGTTGATTTTACGCAATGTGTCAAATCTATCCTTCCTGCCTGTCAATATCTTGTGGGCGTATGCCTGGTGGCCGACATCCCAGATAATAATGTCTTCAGGCGCATTAAAACAATAATGAATCCCTATGATAAGTTCTATAGCGCCAAGACTTGATGCCAGATGCCCGCCTGAAGCAGAGACCGTCCCTATAATGACATCTCTTATCTCCTGCGCCAAAACCGGCAACTCATCCAAACTGAGTTTTTTTAAATCATCTGGTTTGTTTATGCTATCCAATAATCTAGCCATACCCTGCCTGATCAGATGTTCCAGGTTTAACCTTGAACATGAGTTTAAGACTGTCTTTGTAAAGTAAGGTCCGAGATTTCCGACAGTCTCTTGGCTTTTCTCCCAAAAATACTCAAGTAACTCTTTGCCCTTTCATTTAAAAGCTCTGCCATTTTTCTGGTATGCTTAGCGCCGTAAATCGCGACATATCCATCTTTATCTATCAAATCATCTATGAGCTGAAACGTGAAGCCAAGACATTTACCAAAATTGCTAAGGGCGTTTATCTTTTTGTCGTCGACTCCTTTTAATATTCCTGAAGCCCTTACTGCTATCTCGAAAAGCGAGCCTGTTTTATTGCTCGTTATATAATCCAAATCCCTTCTTTGTATCCTGCGATTTGTCTTTTGCTTTATTATATCGACGACCTGCCCTCCTATCGTCCCGCAAGTCCCTATGGCCCTTGAAATCTCTCCCGCGAGGTAGCTATTACCCGCTTCTGAAAGCAACTCAAAGCTCAAGGTAAGAATCCCGTCTCCTGCTAAAAGCGCAAGGCCTTCGTTGAATTTTTTATGGCAGCTTAATTTACCGCGCCTGAAATCATCATTGTCCATACATGGCAGATCATCATGTATAAGGGTGTAAGTATGTATAAGCTCTATTGCGCAGGCAACAGGCATGATTGAATTCTCTTTGCCCCCGCACATCTCAAAGCCCGCAATGGTCAATATTGGCCTTATCCTCTTGCCGCCTGGAAATACAGCGTATCTTATTGCCTTATGGATTAGTTGCGGCTCGGCCTTTACGCAAGGAAGATATCTATCCAGCGCCTTATCAATAACTTTCTTTTTACCTGCCATGTATCTTCTAACGTCCATAATATCTTCCAACAAACAATCCCTAACTTGATAAATCAGTCAATGACAAATATGTCAAGTTGGTCACCCTGGTTCGACTTTCGTCGGACCATTTGTTATTCTTCAAAAGGTTCGAGAGTTAGCTTGCCCCCTTTTTTTACAAGGAGTTCGACCTTGCGTTTTGTTTCATCTAAGCGTTTCCTGCAAAGCTTAAGGAGTTTTGTCCCTTCTTCGTATTTCTTTAGGGACTCCTCTAATGGCATCTCACCGCTCTCTAAATTATCCACGATCTCTTCTAATTTTTTCAGCATCTCTCCGAATTTCAATTCCTTTGCCATGCCAGGCCTCCCTTTGATAACAATCTAAACTAAGCCTTATCCGATTTCTTGCACCCTGCTTTTAAAACTTCCTTTAGAGATCCTCGTTTCAACAAGGTCTCCTTTCCCAAGAGACTTCGCATTTTTTATAAGTTTCTTTTCTGGCAGCCTAAGGCTAATACTGTACCCCCTATCCAAAACACCTAAAGGGCTAAGCATTTCTAATTTCTCAGAGACCAATTTAAAATTTTCGATTTTTAATTCTATGTAATGCCTGAATCTTAAAATCAGGCCTTCTTCTATTTCATCCAGACGCTGCTCATGCTCTTTGATAATATTCAATGGAAAAGACTTGAGAGTCTTTTCGATATTATCTAACGTCTCAATAAGTCCGTCCTTTTCCGCAATAACCAGTTCTGCGGCAACGGACGGCGTAGGCGCCCTTAAATCCGCTACAAAATCACTAATCGTCCAATCTATCTCGTGGCCCACTGCGCTTATAATAGGCGTCTTTGAATTATATATCGCCCTTGCGACTACCTCCTCATTAAACGCCCATAAATCTTCAATGCTTCCCCCTCCTCTTCCGACTATGATCACATCTATATCATCAAACTTATTCAAATCCTCTATCGCGCTGGCTATATCTTCTTTGGCGCCCTCGCCTTGCACCTTTACAGAAGCCATGACGAGTTCTACATTGAAAAACCTTTTCTTCAAGACATGAAGTATGTCTCTTACGGCTGCACCGGTTGAAGAGGTCACTATCCCTATCCTGTCCGGCACTGACGGTATTGGTCTTTTGCGAGACTCGTCAAAGAGCCCTTCCTTAAAAAGTCTTTCTTTTAATTGCTCAAACGCAAGCTGTAATGCCCCTATGCCCCTTGGGGACATCCTCCCAACGTATAACTGATATACGCCTTGCTTCTCATATATGCCTATTTTGCCAAAACAAATTACGTGCATTCCATCTTTTATCTCGAATTTCACCTTTTCGTTGCTGCTTTTAAAAAACACGCATTTCAATTCGCTTTTATTGTCTTTCAGGGTAAAATAAAAGTGTCCTGATGTAGGACTTCTGAAATTTGATATCTCACCCTCGACCCATACACCCGAAAAAGAATCTTCAAGGATAATCTTTATGTGCGAAGTTAGCTCATTTACCTTATATATATATTTTCCCTGCTGGGCCATATCACTTCACATAATCCTTTAGTTTTTCTCTTACCCGTTCTATAGAAGATGCCCTGCCGGTCTCTTCGTCTATCTCAACTATTGCGCCTTGAAGTTCTACATCTTTATCCGCCATATCAAATCTCGTAGGCATGCACGTGAGAAAATGCTCTATAATAGAGTCAACCTTGCGACCTATCACTGAATCTTGAGAACCAGTCATACCCAGATCTGTTATGTATGCGCTGCCGCGCGCTAAAATCTTTTCATCTGCTGTCTGCACATGCGTATGGGTTCCAAATATAGCGCTCACACTCCCATCCAAAAATCTACCAATGGCGATCTTTTCACTTGTAGCCTCTGCATGCATATCTACTAAAATTATTTTCGTATCTTTAGAAAGTCTCTCTATCTCCTTCTCTGCTATTCTGAATGGGCACCCATCGGCATGATTCATAAAAACCCTTCCAAGAACATTTATCACGCCAACCGCCTTGCCCGAACTTGATTTGATAACACCCGCGCCTCTTCCAGGACAGCATTCCGGATAATTTGCCGGCCTTAAAATCCTTCTGTCCTTTTCTAACCTCTCGTATATTTCTTTTTTCTTCCAAATATGATCCCCTGAAGTCACTACATCTACCTGGCTGCATAGCAATTCATCTACTGTATCGGAGGTCAGGCCTGAGCCGCCAGCAATGTTTTCAGCATTACCAATTACAAAGTCTATACCCTTGCCCATACGAAGCTCGGGGACTATCTTTTTAACAGCTTCTCTCCCGGGACAGCCAACTATATCACCAATAAGTAATATTTTCATATCTATTTACTTAGCGTATTCTATTGCCCTTGTCTCCCTGATCACTGTTACTTTTATCTGACCAGGATACTCAAGGCCTTCTTCTATCTTCTTTCTTATCTCTCTTGAAAGACCTATTGATTGCAGATCGCTGATTTTATCTGGTTGCACGATTATCCTTATCTCTCTGCCTGCCTGTATCGCATAGGCCTTTTCAACGCCTTTAAACGAATCTGCTATGGATTCTAATTTCTCAAGGCGTTTTATGTAGTTTTCAAGTGTTTCCCGTCGGACGCCGGGTCTTGATGCGCTAACTGCATCGGCAGCCTGCACAAGTACGCCATAGATTGAAGTCGCTTCTTCTTCTTCATGATGAGAAAGGATCGCGTTGACAACTGTTTGTGATTCACCATATTTTTTTGCCAGGTTTGCGCCGATCTTTGCGTGAGAACCTTCAACCTCGTGGCTCACTGCCTTTCCTATGTCATGCAAAAAACCTATCCTCTTGGCCAGAGTAATATCCAGGCCAAGTTCTCCAGCCATGATTCCCATTATAATACCGCCCTCTTTAACATGCTGTAGGACATTCTGACCGTAACTGGTTCTGTATTTCAATCTGCCTATAAGCCTTACGACCTCAGGATGCACGCGCTGAAGCCCAAGCTCAAAAACAGCATGCTCTCCTTCTTCCTTTATAAGATTATTCATTTCATGCTTTGCTTTGCTCACAATCTCTTCTATGCGCCCAGGATGAATCCTGCCATCCTGTAAAAGCCTTTCAAGGCTTATCCTGGCTATCTCGCGTTTGACCATATCAAAACCCGAGAGCGTGACAGCCTCTGGCGTATCGTCAATAATTACATCAACGCCAGTGGCAATTTCAAGCGCCCTTATGTTACGGCCTTCGCGCCCTATAATCCTACCCTTCATTTCGTCATTTGGCAACGGCACCACAGATATAGTGGTATTCGTCACGTGTTCTGCAGCGCACTTTTGTATAGCAATTGACAGAATCTCTTTTGCTTTTTTATCAGCAGACTCCTTGGCCCTATCCAATATCTGCTTAAAGAGCACTTGCGCCTCATTCTGCGAATCATCCTGTATCCTCTGTAAAAACAGCCTTCTGGCCTCCTCAACACTAAGGCCTGATATCCTCTGGAGCTTCTGCTTTTCTTCCGCAATAAGCCTCGAGAGCTCATTCTGCCGTGATTCTATCGACTTCTCCTTACCTACAAGAAGCGACTCTCTCTTTGAAATATCCTTTTCTTTTTTATCAAGTATATCCACCTTGCGGTCTATGTTTTCTTCCTTCTGCGTCAACCTTTTCTCAAGATTTAAAAGTTCCTGGCGCCTATCTTTTGTCTCACGCTCAAAATCTGAGCGCATCTTGAACTTTAAATCCTTTGCCTCAAGTTCAAGCTCTTTTTTCCGATTGCCCAGCTCTTTCTTTGAATCCTCAAAAAGGTTTTTTGCCCTTTCTTCTGCTTCCCTTAGATGCTTCTCAGAAAAAAACTTTCTTATAAAATATCCTGCAAAAAACACCAGGATAAAAACTAGGACCTCTATGATAGGAACTATTGTCTTTAGAGTAGAATTCATGTTCAAACACCTCCTGATCGTATATTAAAGGCGGACTTACTCAGTCAGTAATAACCCGGGTAAGAGAAAAATCGTTTTCTGTGGTAGGTATTTTTTTAAATAGTTGGAATCTGAAACCCAGACCTATCTTTGGTGTATCTTTAGGTAGGCGCTTCAAAAAACTGTCATAATAGCCCTGGCCGTGACCGAGTCGATTGTTCTCTTTGTCAAAAGCAAGACCAGGCGCTATCGCTAAATCTATGTCTTTTATTCTAACAGGTTTTCTAGCTTCAGATTCTTTTGGTTCATAAATACCGCACGGCCCTTTCCTCAGGTCTCGCCTAAGGTCCCTTAGCCCCACAGCTTTTATTCTTTTTTCTCTCGTCAGGGTAACTGGAAGTACCACTCTTTTGCCCATCTTAAGGGCTTTTTTTATTATCGGGGTCGTATCTACTTCACCCGTCCCTTTAGAAACATAAAGCATTACACAGTTTGATTTCAAAAATTCTCTTTGGCCAAACAAGTTCCTCTGTATAACACTACTTTTTTTTCTCCTTTCCAGCTTTTTTTGCAACCTTAATCTTCGCTTCATCTTTTTCCTTAAGGTCTGCTTTTTATCCATGCTATGAAGCCTTGCTTATCTTGTCCCAGCGAAACGCTCCGCGGACTGCCTGTGCAACATTGGTAAGGTGATCACCGATCTTCTCAAGATTGTTGACAAAATCCAGAAACATCACTCCGGAAAGAGGTACGCATTTTCTCTCGTTAAGCCTGCGGATGTGATTAGCCTTTAATTCCATTTGAAGTCTATTTATTTCATTTTCTCTCAATAAAGCTTTATCTGCGCATCCTGAATCCTGCGCAAGAAAGGCCTCTTTTACATCCTCCATCATACTACCCACCTCACGGTAAATGCCGTTCAATTCCTCGATAGCCTTATTGCTGAATGGCAATTTTTCCTCGATCGCCCTTTCTGCAAGTTCTGCGAGGTTTTCCGCGTGGTCACCTATCCTCTCTACGTCATTTACCGAATGTAGAAGCACAGGCAATCTTTCTGATTCCTCAGGCGTCAAACTCCTTTGAGAAATCTTCACTACATAATTCGTTATCTCTACCTGCAAATTATCTATAGCTTCTTCTTTTTTTCTAACCTTTTTCAATAACCCCTGCTCCTTATTAAAAAAGGCCGTCATAGCCTCGTTTACCGCAAGCCTGGAAATATCCAGCATCCCGACGATTTCTTTAACAGCCTGATCAAGCGCTATGGAGGGGGTGGCCAACAAATGCTCTTCTAGATACTTGGGTTGAGCGTGATCCGGTTCTACCTCTCCAGGAACAAAAGCAGTGGCTATTTTTGCGAACAGACCTATAAAAGGCAGAAAAACTATAGCGGCCAAAACATTAAACATTGTATGGGCATTTGCAACGTGCCTCATTATATTGTCACCGGTAATATTTCCAGGTGTTATAATATCAACAACTCTTTGAAATACTCCACCATAGAAAAAAGGGAGTATGATCAATACCCCAAGCACATTAAATAGAGTATGAGCCATGGCTGTCCTACGGCTTGAAATATTCGTGCCTATAGAGGCCAATTGAGCTGTAATGGTCGTTCCAATGTTGCTGCCAAGCATCGCTGCTATAGCGGCTGTGAAATCTATTACACCCACTAGAGCCAAGGCCATTATAAAACCTACTACAGCGCTTGAAGATTGCAAAAGCAACGTCAGCACAAGTCCGGCAAGTATTCCTAATAAAGGATTTGAACTAAATCTAACAAAAAAGTCCGAAACGGCCTGCATTTCTTTTAATGGAGAAAGCATCTCTTTTATAACCGTCAATCCGAAGAACAAAAGACCAAAACCCAATAATACCTGGCCCCAAAATTTAATCTTCCTTTGTCTGCCAAAAAACATGAAGGCAAAACCAATGCCTATTGCAGGAAGTGCATATTTATCCAGGTGAAACGCTATTAATTGTGCGGTAATCGTAGTACCAATATTCGCACCCATTATCACGCCAATAGCCTGACGTATGCTCATAAGCCCTGCATTGACAAAACCAACCATCATAACGCTAGTAGTACTCGAAGATTGCACTATTGCAGTAACACCTGCCCCTACCAAAACACCTGCGATAGGCTTGTCCGTCAAAATTTTCAATACCTGCTTGAGCTTTGTACCTGCCACCTTCTGAAGCCCTTCAGACATAAGCGTCATACCAAACAAAAGCAGGCCCAGACCGCCCATTAGCGCAAAACTTATCTCCCTAACCATTATTTCTCTTGCCTTTCTTTTTTAGATAGTCATCTATCGCTGATTTAAGAGCTTCTTCTGCCAGGACCGAACAATGCATCTTTATAGGAGGCAATCCTCCAAGGGCCTCTGCAACAGCCCTGTTGGAAATCCTCAACGCCTCTTCAATCGTCTTGCCTTTCACAAGTTCTGTCACCATGCTGCTTGTGGCAATCGCCGCGCCACATCCGAACGTCTTAAACTTTGCATCCATGATTATATCATTCTCGACTTTTATATAGAGCCTCATGATATCGCCGCATACAGGATTGCCGACATTTCCAATGCCATTCGCATCAGGAATCTCTCCTATGTTTCTCGGATTTTTAAAATGTTCCATCACCTTTTCACTATATTGACTGGTAAACCCTTCCATGGCTTAATCTCCTATTATTTTATAACAATATTTCTCGGTTTATTACTTTTAGAATAATCCTTTGCCGGCTTTATATTTTTCAAACCCTCAAGCGCATTAAGGTCCTTAAGACGATTATATATCAATATCCAAGCGCAATCCTTATCCTTATCCACCTCACACTTGCCTTTATCTGAACCTCCGCAAGGGCCGTTTAAAAGACCTTTTGCGCACCGCGTCACAGGGCAAATGCCTCCTGTGGTATTAAGGACGCACTCTCCGCACATCGCGCATCTTTCAAACAATCCAGCCCCAGTTTTGTCAAGAATAGACCCGAACATGGTATCGCATCCGACATAGACACACCTATTTGCCCTATCATTGTCCAGTACAGATTGAGCCCCTAACCCACAGGCAAGGATCAAAAATGCGTCTGAGTCATCTACTGCTTTCTTATTTTTTGCAAAATGTAATTTTATCTGGCTCGCTACGCAGGGCGAGTCAGGGATAGTCCAGCCTGTAACCTTCTTGCCTTTTTCCTCGAGAAGCTTCTTCATTTCCATTATCTCTTTTTCCCCGCCTGTCTTACACGTAGTAGCGCAGTCCCCGCATCCTACTATAAAAATTTTCTTGTGAGATCCAAGCGCTTTTAATATGTCCTCAAATACCTTTTTCTGTGTAACAATCATGATCCGCTCCCGGGTTTATTATATCCGATACATTATATTCCAATGAAAAACTCACAACAATTCCTGTATGTCTTTCTCAAATATCTCCTTGCTCCTGTATCCTGTATATTTTTTCCTGATTCTACCATCTCTATCAATAATAAACGTTGTGGGGATGGCGCTTATGCCGCCATAAAGCCCAGAAATCTCTCTCTCTGCAAGCAAAATAGGATAATTTATGTTGTTTTTCTCGGCAAAAGGGCCAACGACCTTTCTGCCATTCTGATCAAGCGCTATGCCGATTATCTCCAGGCCCTGGTTTTTATAATGACTATATAGTTCTATAAAATGCGGTATTTCTGCCCTGCACGGCGGACACCATGTAGCCCAAAAATCCAGTATTATGACTTTACCTTTAAAATCTGATAATTTCTTCTCATTTCCATCTATATCCAAAAGCGCAAAATCAGGGGCTGGTTTAAAAAACCCCTCTTTAACCTCAGCTGTGACATCTGAAACACCGCCAAGATTAAAATATTTCAACGCCACAAACAGAAGCGCAATAATCACGAGAACCGCCGGAATGACAAATCTATTTTTCATCCTGATGCTCCTCATTTTTAACTGACAAAAAGCCCTGCAATGCCTGAAAACCGGCCTAAGAACAATAATGCCCCTATTATTATTAAAAACGCCCCGGTAGCAATCGGAACAAACTTCATAAAAACTTTGAAGCGGTTAAATATAAAAAGAAACTGGTTTACAGCAAGGCTGGCTATAAAGAACGGCAGCCCTAAACCCATAGAATAGAAAACTAAAAGCATTACTGCCCGAGGCAAACTCTCCAACGTGGATGCATAGATCAGTATGCTCGAAAGAATCGGGCCTACGCACGGCGTCCAGCCCAGCGCAAACGCCATACCTATTACAAAAGAGCTTAAATAGCCAACCTTTCTTCTATGGTAAACTAATTTCTTTTCTCGGTTCAGAAATCTTATCTTAAACGCACCTAATATATGCAGCCCAAATAAAATTATTAACACCCCACCTATCTTATCAAGCCACACCTTTCTTATTCCAAAAAAACTCCCCAGATACGCGACCGTCGTGCCCAGGATAATAAATATAACTGAAAATCCTAATATGAAAAATAAAGAATTTACCGCTGTGATCTTTTTAATATCGGACGACGGGCCTAAGGCCTTTATGTCCTCAAACGATTTCCCGGTCATATATGATATATATGAAGGGAAAAGGGGCAAGATGCATGGGGAAAGAAATGATAGAATTCCAGCCGTAAAGGATATAACAATAGAAACTTCGCTTGCGTTGCCCATACTAGCTCCTCCTGCAAAATTCTATCTTCGCGAAGCCCTAATTTTTATTATATGCTGCTGTTCTCTTATATCTGTAAGCCGCGCTATTATATCCTGCTGATTCTTTAAAACTTCGTCTATTTTCTCTGAGACAGCGCTCAAATCCATTTTTCCCCCAAGCTTCTGCTCTTTGCCAAAACCTTTGAGAGTAAACACTCCCAGAGAAATAACTATTGCTAGTAAAAGCGCAAATCCCCATGCCTTTCTAGCCATATAACACCTCTTTTCAGTTTTTTATATTATAACAAATCTACTTAAAGCAGTCAATGGCGAGTTTTCTTAACCCTCTTAAAGCACAGCTTATCAAAGGGTAGGGTATTGAGAATATCATTTTTCTCAAGCCACCCTCTGCGCGCACAGGCTATGCCAAACTCCATTGTTTCAAGCTGTTCTGCGATATGGGCATCTGTATTTATCGCCAATTTAACTCCAAATTCCTTTGCCATGCGGCAATTGATATCATTCAGATCAAGCCTCTGCGGAAAACTGTTTATTTCCAATGCCGTATTTGTCTCTCTAGATACCTTAAACACCTCTTCGAGATCAATCTCATAAGGCTCCCTTGCCCCCCAGAGCCTTCCTGTAGGATGGGCTATAATATGCACGTATCTATTCTGACAGGCCTTTATAATGCGCTTTGTCAATCTCTCATTGGATTGTTTAAATCCTGAATGTATAGCACCTATTACAACATCCATACCCTTTAAAATCTCATCCGGATAATCCAGGCCTCCTTCTGAATCAATGTCTACTTCTGTGCCAAATAAAATTTTTATATCCCTGTATTTCTTGTTCAGTTTATCTATCTCTTTTTTCTTGGAGTTCAATTCTTCTCTATTAAGGCCGCCTGCTATCTTTAAACCCTGCGAGTGATCGGTAAGGGCAATATACTCATAGCCCATCTTTCTTGCCTTTATAACAACATCTTCTATGGAGCTGCCTCCGTCAGACCAGCTAGAATGTACGTGTAAATCACCTTTTATATCATCTATCTCTACCAGTTTCGGTAATTTATTTTCTAAGGCCACCTCGAGCTCACCCCTGTCTTCCCTTAGCTCAGGAACGATATATGGAAGGTCCAGTATTTTATATAGCTCCTCTTCGGTTTTACCCCCTATACTCTTATCTTTTTTGAATATCCCGTACTCGTTCAGCCTAAGGCCTTTTTTTATTGCCATCTGACGCAACTTTATATTGTGCTCCTTTGATCCAGTAAAATACATCAAGCTCGCGCCATAAGAAGCATCCTTTATTATCCTCATGTCCACCTGTGTGCCGCCTTCTGTAACTATGGATGATTTGGTCAAGCCCTTTGCCAGCACGTCCCTCACTTCAGGCAGCGTTGTAAATCTATCCACTGTCTTTTTAGAATCATTTGACAGAACAAGAATGTCAATATCTCTTACTGTATCCTTCATCCTCCTGAGGCTCCCGGCTGGATTTATTTTCTTTACCTCTTTTGATTTTTTAAGCTGGGCTATGAAAGAATTGGCCACATCCATTGCTGTCTTTAGATCCATTCTATCCCGACCCATTTTTAAAAGCTCTATTCCCCGCAGTATGTTTTCTTCGGTTTTTTGTTTCATGCCTGGGAGTTTTTTTATCTTGCCGGAATGGGCTACCCTTTCAAGCATCACAATGTCCTGTATGCCAAGTTTTTCGTATAATAATTTCGCTGTCTTTGGCCCCACCCCTGGTATGCTCAATATATCAATAAGCCCTTTTGGGACATCCTTTTTCAAATCCTCCAGATATTGAAGCCTTCCCTCAGAAACTATCTCCTTTATCTTTTCCTCGAGGTCCTTGCCTATGCCAGAGATGGTCCTTACTCTGCCTTCGCTGACAAAGACCTCTATATCCTCTGGAATCGATTCTATATTCCTGGCCGCATGCTCGTATGCGCGGATCCTGAATGGGTTCTCTCCCTTTATTTCCAAGATCTGTGCGATCTGTCTAAAAATATTAGCGATTTTCTGATTTTTCATAATTATGGTTATTTTAACATAGATTTTTTCATGAATAAAGTATATAATGATCGAAGTCATGCCATTCAAAGGGCTAACTTGACACTTTAGTCAATGACTAATTTGTCAAGTTAGGAAGAGGGGAGATATGTTATTAAAATTTCTACGTAAACGTAAAAATATGAGACGCATAATCTGGGGCCTGGCTATTTTAATAATACCGGCCTTTATCCTGTGGGGGGCCGGGTCCTCGAGGAGGAGCGGTAAAGGTCCGAACTATGCAGGCAAGGTCTTTGACAAAAAAGTCTCATTTGAAGAATATGTTGATATGTGGCACATTGTAAGAGACTACATCACAAAATCGTTCGGCCCCAATGTCCCTCCTGAATTCATAGATCAGCTCGCATGGAACCGTATCATTTTATTAGAGGAAACAAAAAGGCAGCGTATCGGCGTAAAAGATTCTGACGTAGTGGAAAGGATCGTCTCATTCCCTGTTTTTCAGAGAGGCGGTTCGTTTGACAAAAAACTATATAAATCCATGCTGGGAGATTCCGTCAGGGGTTTCGAAGAAAAATTAAGGGATGATATAGCTATCTCTAAACTTAAGGAAAAAATTACTTCCTCTATCTCTGTAACAGACGAAGAAATGAAGGAAGAATACAAAAAGAAATTTGAAAAAATAAAAGCCTCTTATGTGTCTATACCTTTTTCTGAATTCGAAAAAGACGTTAAATATAAAGAAGAGGATGTCTTAAAATTCTATGAAGAAAATAAAGAAACTTTCAGAAAATCCGATGAGATAAATGTTAAATATATAGAAATCCTTTTTTCCGGCTTTGATAAAGAAGTTTTCATAGCAGAAGAGTCTATTAAAAGGTATTTTGAGGAACACCTTTCGGATTTCAAAAACCCGGATTCTGAAGAGATGTCGACGCTAAGCGAAGAAATAAAAAAAGAGATCTCTGAAAAACTGGGCTCAGAAAAAAAGAAATTCCTTGCGGAAGAGCTGGGTTATAAGGCCCTGGATAAATCCCTCGATATAAAGGACCTGGATGAATGCGCCCGTTCTTTTGGATTGGAGACAAAAGAAACAGGTTTCTTCAGTATGCAGGAAGAGGTCCCCGGGGGAATAGGATGGTCGTATGAATTTACAAAAAAGGGCTTTGAGCTGGAACCTGGAGGAATCTCCAATGTCCTTATCAGGACAGATAAAGGTTTTTCTATTATACAGCTTAAAGAAAGGAAAGAATCCTACATACCTGAATTCGCAGAGGTTAAAAATCCTGTGATAAAGGCCTATATAAAAGATGGGTCTGTAAGGCTCGCCGAGGAAAAGGCAAAAAACCTTTACGCCTCGATAACTAGCGAAATAAAAAATGGCGGCATATTCAAAGATATCGCAACACAAAAAGAATTGACCATCACGCAAACAGACCTTACTGCTCGTGACGGCTATATACCGCTCTTAGGCCCTGCCAAGTCATTTATTGAAGAAGGCGCTTCTCTAAAAATCAAGGAAATAGGCGGGCCTGTGAAGATGCAGGCAAGCTGGGTTATTTTGCAACTCGATGAATATAAAGGAATGGACGAGGTCAAATTCCTTGAAGAAAAAGAAGGCTTTAAGAACAACCTTCTTTCAACAAAAAAACAAAAAGCCTTTGATAAATGGTTTGAAGGATTAAAAAAAGAAGCGAATTTTGTAAGCTATACCCTGGAATAATCTATTTTAATTACACCTTGTCCAGATATTTCTTGGCATCTTCAAATACACCAGGAGTCAGTTTCAATCCCTGCCCGTTAAGTAGCTCTGCGTAGTCTTGATTCGTAATTATATCCATAAAAACCGATCGGGCTTCACTTTGCAAATTATTTAGATTTAAAATAGTAGCCGTGGTGCCGAAATATTCCCTTAGCACTTCTTCCTGGGCAGGGCTAAATTTTGCGGCAATCACTGCGGCCTCATCAGGTTCAAGGTTACTAATTTTTGAATAAAGCTCTCGCAATTCTTCCTCATCTAACCTGCCACGCTGACGGAATAAGTTTCTCCCGTCAAACAAAACAGGCGTCACCATGGTCTCAGTCCCCGTAGCGACATCAGCGCGTAGCGCCACAGGCTCCTCAGCGGTTTGCGCAACAACGCTCGGCCCTGCTCTTTGTCTAAGATATAATGCAATATTATGTAAAATATTCCCAATCCTTTCTGCATCGACTTCTGTATATTCTATAACCCTTGGCTGAGATATAGATACGTTATCTCCATAAACACCTTCTACATAACCAACATCAACCCCAAACATTCGTACAGCAGCACGCTCTCCTATCTCTCCAACTATTGGTGATGCATAAGCTTCATCGCTAAAATCAGAATACAATGGAATATTCAGTTCTGTTCTTATAAAATCTTCTATAATATTTGCGACATTAGGCGCGACCGCATTTCCCTCTTGATTAGCCCTATGCTTAAGCTTATAATCGTCTAATATTCTCGGTAACAAAATGCTTGCTAGTCCTTCTCGTTTCTCTGCGTCCATTAATATCTCAGACGCATCTCTATAACGTCTTTCAGCCAATCCTATAAGCCGCGCCAAATTAGTTGTAAGATATTCATTAATACCATGCTCTAATACTCTTACGTCTATGGATTCCTTTTCCAGTAAAACGCCCCCCCCACCTATTTGCCCTTTTCCGATTTGTACTCCAAACAAGAATAATCCACCAGATTCATCCAGATTTAATACATCGGGTTCGTTATTACTGGTTAAGTCAGACATTGGTATTCCAACAAAAAGACCTAAAAAATACTCTTCTATTATTTCTGCTATTTCATCTAAACTAAAGCCTTGTCCTGGCAGACGCGTTTCTATAGCCATATATAAAGGATCAAGGAGGTACTGAGCTTTCTGCTCTTGGTCTATATACCTCTCGATAGCCTCTGCAACACTAGTGCCTGCATCAAATAATCCAGTGGCTGGAGCAACATCAGCGCGTAGCGCCACAGGCTCAGCTTTAGCTAAAGCTTCAAGACCCTTTAACGCTTCTGTCTGTGCTTCTAGCTGTCTTGTCTTGCTAAATATAAACCAATAAAGGGCAGGATAAAACTCCTCCATAAAATCAAGGTCATCTCTCTTTAAACGATACAAGGTTACACCGTCTGGACCGGCTCTAGTGCTTACTCTACTTATAGCATCTCTACGCTCAGCGTCTATAATTTCCTTTTCCAAAAGGACTTCCCCTGGTCCTTTTGTAACAACCGTTCCTCCTTCTTCTCGGACTTCAAGAGAGCCTTCTGCTACCATAGTTAATGAATCTGCGTCTGCAAAATCATCTCCACTAAGTAATCCACCTTCTCTAACTATAGTCTCGCCTGCGTCACGTTTTACTTCCTCGGCAAGCAATGCAAGGTCAGCTATAATTGCCGAACTAGCCCCTGCTAAAATTTGACTTTCTCTATGCAGCTCAATGAATTTTCTAAGGCCAATCCTTGCATTACTTATTCTTTCAAGGCCGCTTTCTAATTTTTCCCTTACGTCTCTATTCATTCTATCAAAAAGTACCTTGTCTAATATAATAACAATACTGCCTTCTCTCGCAGTAACAGTCGCGTTAGCAAGTTCACCACGAACTATATTCTCTCCTATTATGTTACCAGGCGTAAGGTTAAAGGTTCGGCCTTCTCTTGCAACCTCTGCCCTGCCATTTACTAAAAAGAATGCTTGTGAGCCATATACCCCTTCGGAAGCAATCTCAGTATCTTTAGAAAAGAAAACTATACTGGCGCCTACTCTCTGCATCTCTCCTAAAAACCTATTCATATCATCTTCGGTCTTAAATATTGCCCTAAGTATATTAAAAAACTTAAGGTCATCTATGGTTACGGCATGTCTTTCGACATGTCCCGGCGTCAGTGTTGTGCCCGGTCTCATTAAGGTCATATCAATATCTTTTGGTAGGTCAGGGTCATCCTCATTATAGTGAAAAGTTAAAATCTTTGGATAAGCGCCATCTTCTCTTCTCCTTCTTATATCCCTTATCAAATCACGGACGTTTTCTGTTGTATTGTGTATTACAGCTGCGGCGCCCCATTCAACAATTAAAACATCAAGATCTCCTATGAAATCTAAAAATCCTTCTCTATGGGTATCTATTGCGCCTGCCAATTCTGCGCTAAATCCTCCTTGATGCTTAGCATCCAGCTCTTTATCGTATTTCATATCCCCTGTAAAACCTATCTTATAGCCAATTGGTTTACCCTGAGTATTGACCTGCCTGAATCTATACATCCAGTTATAAGGTGGCTGTCTTGTAGTAAAGGCAGCCAATTCTACATCATAACCAATCTCAGAAGCATCATAGTCATCAACTATTTGATTCAGGTATAGGAACGATGGTGTGTCAAAACCAGTATCTTCAAACGTTACAAAATTTCTTGCGTAACTACTCAGTTCATCAAAACCCTCTTTTCTAATATCCATCAAATGGCTTGCAAAATACGCTTTTAACTGCTCCATAACCACAGGCGCAGCTACAACTGTAACATCTTCGTTCAATAAAAATTGTAACATGTCTCCTACATGGTCTAAGTGGCCGTGAGAATAAAATACTATAAGTCTCTCTGTAGCAGGGATCGCTCCTGATTCCTTAAGGCGTCTAAAATTCTCGTATGTGCCAAAACCCGTATCGGCTATAGCCGCGTATTTACCAGGAACTAAAGAGATATAAAGACCGGTTGTAGGTCTCCCTGCCGCAGGGGTCCCATCTCCAAGAGAGATTATAGTGCCCGGTATTCTATCGCTCGGTTGATTTGGTATGTCTTCTCTATATCCGCTAATTCTCACACTGGGTAAATTATTCAAGTCTGCTGCATATTGTTTCTCACCTTCTGTCCTAACAGTAAGAACTCCGTTCTTTGTTTCAATATCGATGCTTTCTTTGATTATCTGTCCGTCTTTTTTAATATATATGGGGGCACCTGTAGTAACTCCATCTTCTAAGATCTTAAATTCAACCATATCCTGAATAGTAAATGATGAAAATTGGCCTCGCTGTGCAATGATGAATGACGCACTTTTAGGCGCTACTTTTCTAATCTCATCATCGCTTATTCCAGAAAATGCATACTCTAACTGTCGTTCTATAAAACCCTGTAGCTCTCTAGTCGCAACAATTGTCACCTTTGACAAGCCACCAAAGAAATAAGCATTTACTATGTCATCTGCAAGAGAGGCTATTATAAGTTTCGCGGACTCTTCATCAACTCTCAGCTGCTCTCTTATTACGAAGAGCCTTGGTTTGCCAATCCTTGGGTCGTTCGGCCTAAGCATAGCTAAATTATTTATACCATAAGAACCCTCGGCTATCACTGTGGTTTGGATAAGGGCCTCTTCTCCATCTGGGAATTCTAACATTATTCTATAATTATCCAATTTTTCTTCAAAATCATCTGTCTCTTCGCCTTCAAATGCAAGGCGCAATACCTCACCTTCTTCGGTTAAAATAGATGGTGTTAGAGAAAAGAGTGGGACATTATCATTTATAAACTCTCGCAGGGTTTTACCTAAAGGAGTAAGGCCAGGACGTTCGAATGCTGGACGATCAAAGAGTACATTGGTTAGCTCAATGATATCGCGATGCTCTAGGCCAGTCCTCTCTAAGGCCTCGTGAAGAATATACTCGCCTAGAAGGTCTTTTGTCTCTCCTCTGACTTCTTGTTCCAGTAAGTACTGAATAACATTCACTGCCAGGGCGCTCTCATGCCCAAGAAAATATCGCTCTCGTCCTTCAATCCTCGCCTCAAACCAGAGGAAAGCATTTTGCGGGTCAGTCAAGGCGCTAATAACCTCGTCAATTCTATCAGCCGGAATCTTATCTCTTAACACTTGTCTTACGCTATCCCCGTATCTTTCTAACAACGCTCTACTTCGCTCCTCTACGAGATCAATTAACTCGCCATTCGTCTCTTGAACCTCAGCGTTCTTCTCTCTAATCTCCTGCCGCCACTGGACCTCTTTCCCCTCTGTTACCTCAGGTCCAACAATGTTGCCGGTGAAATGAGAAGTAGTGGACGCGGCTGATTCTAAAAGTTCTTCGTGTAAAAATTTTGCAAAATCCTTTGCTGATTTCATCGTAACTAATACGTGGGAATATTTCTGCTGGTTTTCTTGACTAAGAACAAAAGGAGATAAGTTGTAGCGTCTGAGTATATAATTAAGTATTAGCCAAGAAGTTCTTGTGTTTCCTCCAACAAAAGGATGAATATTGACTAATCCAAAGAATGCATGCGCAGCCAATGTCACAGGATCATAACCTTCTTTTCTATCTGTTCTCTCAATCTGTCTATTAAGCCATTCTACGTAATCATTGGCATCTTTGTTGACGGTTTGAAGTGGTGAAGGCGTAATATGTCCCCATGCGCTCTCTATTGGTACTGGACGAATTTGGCCGGCGAGTGCCTGCTCAATATTGTCAGCAGCTCCTGTTTTTCCACCAACCATGCCTAAACGATGTAATTCCAAAATATCTTTTAAAGCAATAGGAGACCTCCCCGAAACTAAAGTTTCCACATACTCAGCAGCTAAACGCAATGATTTGACTGACTCCTCATCTAATCCTTCAGTTTTATACCCTGTATTAATTCGAGCTATCCAATTATCTCCAATGAAAGCTTGCTCATCACCTACAGTTATAGCTTTCTGGGCTCCACGAGCATTTAAGATATATGCAACATAGTTTCTTGCTGCCGGCTTAATTAAATTTTGTCTTCCAAGGATATCTCTTTGTATTCCTGCTAACTCTGGAACTATATTAGCGGTGGTCAAACCTTCTGGCAATGTTTCTCTGGAGGCATATCTTGCTTTGTGATCAGCATGAGAACGTTCCGGAGCTATTCTTGTTAAAATTTCATGTAGAAGTGTTTCTGCTAGAATGATCTCTCCGCGAGCTCCTAAATTGTCCAGAAAACCATCTATTATCGCGATCTTACTATCAGCAATAACTGCTGACATAATATATTGTGTAAGCGAACGTACGCCTATATCAGCACTATAAGTTACAAAATCTTCTGCACCTCTTTGTTCAATTTGTCCAATTAGATAATCTATTTCTCGGAGTATTGCAGTCCTTATGCGCCTGTCTCGCATAGGAGCAGTCTCTGCTGTTCGTCTTAAATATCTTAGGGCATTATAAACCCTTCTTGCCTGTGCATCATCAAGCCCTCTATGGTTACTTTCTATATCTCCTACTATAGAATCTATATCTCTAGCTGTCATTTCTTTAGTGTGTATGGCACGGCGGGTACCTACATCTTCAGCAATGCCAGATTCTACTGTAGGTGCTTGCCCAACCTCAGCAACTACTTTCCCTATAAAATCAATTGCCTTTGCCTCAGCTATC
>JBHPFI010000007.1:0-45453 GCA_042572045.1 Candidatus Omnitrophota bacterium | reverse complement strand
GGTTCAATGACCAGAAAGGTTTTGGGTTTATTACACCTGAAGACGGACCTGATGTGTTCGTACATCACACCGCTATACAGGGCGATGGCTTTAAGACTTTAGCAGAAGGCCAGGCAGTTGAGTTTGAAATCACTGACGGCCCTAAAGGTAAGCAAGCTCAAAACGTAGTAAAGGCATAACCTGAGAAAAAACAAACAAATAAGGCCTGCTATTTATATGCAGGCCTTATTTTTGTAAACTCGTTAATCACCGACTTTAATATTGTCGATATCCAGATAAATCTAGAGATAAAATGACAATCATAGCTTCAGCAGGAATATGGATAGTTACTGCGGTTCTTACCATTTCACTCTTTTTTGTAGAATGCGTTTTGATTATGATCCTTTTCCCGTTTGATAGGAAAAGAAAAATTATCCACTCGCAATGCTTCTGGTGGGCAGATGCAGTTATTGGTTTCAATCCATACTGGCATATTCAGGTGAACGGATTAGAGAATATTGATAGGCATAAAACATACGTAGTAGTTGCTAATCATCAAAGCCTTGGTGATATTGCAGTAATGTATAAGACTCGCATGCAGTTCAAATGGGTAGCAAAGGAGAGTCTTTTTAAAATACCATTTATTGGCTGGTGTCTTTCTCTTACTAAACACATAAGGCTGTCACGAGAAAAATTCGGAAGTATCAAAAAGGTATATCGAGAAGCTGCGCATTGGCTGAGGAGTGATGTATCGGTAGTATTCTTTCCAGAGGGTACGCGAAGCAGAACGGGCAAGATAAACGAGTTTCAGAATGGTGCTTTTAAACTGGCCATAAAGGAAAAGAAACCCATTCTCCCTATTGTAATAGACGGTACCAGAGAAGCTATTCCTAAGGGGAGCTGGCTTTTCAAAACAAAGATAAACGGCAAGTTGACCGTGCTTCCGCTGGTTGAAACAAAGGATCTTCGGCTTGACGACCTCGCCTTTTTAAAAGAGACTGTGCATGGAAAGATGGAATGTTTAATTGGAATAACTTAAAATAGCGGATTTAATCAGCTCGTCGGTAAGACTCTGGCAACACCTCTAATTTGCTGTTGTCCTCCAATATTCTTGGCCGACTTTTCCTCGTTATTCGCTCGGCGCAAAGTTCCCTTCAAACCCCCGACTACTATATTTCTTCAAACAACTGGGGTCTCTTTTTATACAAGTTTAGAACTAGCTTAATTGAATTAAAACTGGCGCATTAATAACTTATAACCTTTTATAATATTGTCTTAGACCATTTTTACAATACTTTTATAGAATAGACTAATAGGTTAGCCATGTATCCGGTTCACCATCTCCGTCAGTATCTTTTTCTGCCTTAGCTGGGCTGCCATTTTTATAAAAAACCTTTTCATCTACCTTGCCATCACCATTGGTATCGGTTTCGGATTCGAGTATCATCCCTTCTTCATCATAGGTCAAAAATACATCAGTTTTGCCATCTCCATCGATATCTCTTTCTGCCCTAGCAGGATCACCGTTCTTATAGTAAACCTTTTCATTCATTTTTCCATCACCAGTCCTATCAACCTCAAGCCTAACTATAATCCCTTCTTCGTTATAAACTTCCACCTTGTCAACAACGCCGTCGTAGTTTTTGTCTACCTTAATCTCTCTAGGCTTAAACTGCTCTTTCTCTAAGGTTGTCGTCTGTTCCTGCGCTCTCACTGAATTAAAACTTATAAAGTGTACTATTAGTATACATAAACACAAAGTGAATCTTTTCTTCATTGTTAAGCCACCTCCTTTTTATATCTCATACCTTTCCTATTATTACTTAAGCATAGAAACGTTGGGGTGGGTGACGGGATTTGAACCCGCGACTCCTAGAACCACAATCTAGTGCTCTAGCCATGCTGAGCTACACCCACCATAAAGACTTATGTCTGGCCAGAAATAAATTTGAAAAAATTACTTTGAATATTTTTAAGCTTAACTATCTTGTTCCTGAAGTTAAAAAATAAAATAAAGCTCGCCACGAGCGGCGGATTCATCTTTCGGTCTAATTCTTTTTTAAATAGCGCATCTTCCACTTTTAAAGAACACTTCGCTATTAGATTTCTCTTTGAAATCCGTATATCGCTCTCAAGCTCAATCTCGCCCTGGTCTAGCATATGATCTAAGTACTCCATATAAATAGGGCCGAGCGCGTCTAGTTTTATATTATTGGCCTGGAGCCTTGCTTTGATTGTATCGTCGACTTCAACATACCCTTTTATTTTTAAAGGTGACAAAAAATCTGAATCTTTATTTTTCAAAAAACCTGCTGTAGAAAACCGAAAGGAATTGTCCTTTGAAAAATAAAGCCCTGAACTTCCAACCGTACCTCTGATCTTGACAAATTCTAACATATTTTCTTTATTATTACTATATATTAAGCTCCCGTTCTCTATATGTATCTTGGAAAAATAAAAATCTGGAGCTGAAATATTTGAGGAAATTCGCACATTTCGTTTCTTTAAAAAATTGGGGACAGGAAGCTCTTTACCTCTTTCCGATTTTATTCTTACAACAGGCTCTATAATCTTAACCATTGAAACAATAATCTTATTCTTCAATAAAAAAGATGCAGGGTTAGGGTAGATGCGCACGGTGCGAATATTGACCGAATCTTTTATCTCTACATCCTTTAATTCCAAACAGAGCGGAAAGCCAAGCCCTATATGACCTATTGAAAGCTCTGTATCAAAATTTTCCTCTAAAATCGCTGAAAGAAATGATTTTAAATTCTGCGCTGCGTAGTTGTACCCAAAAACTACCAAGCCACATATCAATAGTATAACAATAAGTATGTTTTTTCCAAAAAAATGTCTCATGATCTTAATTCGGAGATTCTACGGTCAGTTGTAAATCTACTTTAGCAATTTTTATAAAACTGATCTCAAGAGTTAATGAGTCAAAGGAATGGCCTTTCGATGTGTCCGCCTCAGGCGGACACATCAAGCTATGGCGTCCCTGGCCTGATTCGAACAGGCGACCCTCTGCTTAGAAGGCAGATGCTCTATCCATCTGAGCTACAGGGACGAATTGAGTTTTAACTAAAATTGGTCGGGGCAGCTGGACTCGAACCAGCGACCCCCTGCTCCCAAAGCAGGTGCTCTAGCCAAACTGAGCCATGCCCCGAAATGTCCTATAATTTTAACAAGACTGCTTTAAAAAGTCAATGCAAGGTACTTTTTTATAATATCCTTTGACCGAATCAATGCCTTGCTTCTATGGCTTATCTTGTTTTTCTTCTCCATCCCAAGCTGGGCAAAAGTCTTTTTATGGCCATAGGGTACAAAAATAGGGTCATACCCAAAGCCGGTTTTGCCAAGCGGTTCAAAACCTATTTTTCCGTTACACCTTCCTTCTGCCACGCCAATGACCTTTCCGTTATCAGCCACAGCTATGACACATCGAAATCTGGCCTGTCTTTTGCCGGAAGGCACATCTTTAAGTAATCTCAAAAGCTTCTCGTTATTACTAACGTATGTGGCGCCTTTTCCTGAAAATCGCGCCGAATAAACTCCTGGCTGATTTCCAAGCGCCCTAACCTCTAAACCAGAATCATCTGCCACCACGAGCTTTTTTAAGAACCGAGAGTACTCAATCGCCTTTTTCTTCGCATTGGCCTCAAGTGTCTTCTTGTCCTCTTTAACCTCTGGCGCGCCTTTAAAATTATTCAGCGAGACAACTCTCACAGGAAGGTCTTTCAGGAACGCTTTAATTTCTTTTAATTTATCTTGATTTCGAGTAGCTACAACAAGCTCTGTTGCAATTATCTTAATCATATCAATGGTCTAAGTTGGGGGTATCTCACAAATCTATCTTTAACACCTTCGTCTGCAATGCAACAAGCTGGTTGATCCCTTTTTCTGCCAACAGAATCAATCTATCAAGCTCCTTCTTGGAAAAAGGTTTTTTTTCAGCTGTTCCCTGGACTTCTACCAACTTACCTTTACCTGTCATAATTACATTCATATCCACTTCTGCATTTGAATCCTCTTCATAATTCAAGTCCAAGAAGGCCTTGCCATCTATGACGCCCGCACTCACAGCTGCCACATAGTCCTTCACAGGAAGCTCCTTTATTATATCCTGCTTTTTTAAATTCGCGAGCGCGTCTATAAGAGCAACAAAGCTTCCGGTAATACTTGCTGTGCGCGTACCCCCATCTCCCTGTACTACATCACAATCAATCCAGATAGTCCTTTCGCCTAACTTCTCAAGCTCTATTACTGAACGCAAGCTTCTCCCTATAAGGCGCTGAATCTCCTGTGTGCGGCCGCTCTGTTTACCGCGAGAAGATTCTCTTTGGATTCTCGTCTGACAAGAGCGCGGCAACATACCATATTCCGCTGTCACCCAGCCCGAACCTAAATTTCTCAAAAAAGGAGGGACCTTTGCCTCTACTGAAGCAGTACAAATAACCTTGGTATTCCCCATCTCCACCATGCAGGACCCTTCCGCAAACTTCATAACATTCCTTTTTATCTTCACCTTCCTCATCTGGTCAGGGTTGCGTCCATCTTTTCTCATCTTAACCTCCATAATTAAAAGCGCTGCGGATAATGCGTTATCTAATAGCAACAATCGCTGGAAAATCTTTTATTGTAAGCCTACGAACTGCCTCTGTTCCTAAATCCTTATAAGCCACCACACTGCTCGAGGTAACCAATTCTTTTAAATATGCGCCTGCCCCGCCAATCGTTATAAAATATACTGCTCCAAATCGCCTTATTGCAGAAGTAACATTTTTCGCTCTCTCACCTTTTCCTATCATGCCTAGCAGGCCATGTTTCAAAAGGGTTGGAGTAAATGGGTCCATCCTAGAGCTTGTAGTCGGGCCACACGAACCAATAACCTGGCCTTTTTTTGCAGGAGTAGGTCCGGTATAATATATCGTCTCACCTTTAATAGAGAGAGGGCTTTTCCTATTAGACTCCAATGCCTCCACCAGCCTCTTATGAGCTGCATCCCTGGCAGTCAAAATGGCGCCGTTTAACAAAACCTTTTCGCCTGGCTTCAGTGTTCTTATGATATTCTTGTCCAATGGTAAATATACTTTTTTCATATTAAATTAAGCTCTATACGCTTCGCAAACTACCAAGGGCTGTTTATATTGCCTTGCGCGCATCTCTTGTCGCATGACAGCTGATATTTACCGCAACGGGTAGCCCTGCAATATGCGTAGGGTATGTTAATATGCTGACCCCCAGGATTGTTGTGTCTCCACCCATGCCCATAGGTCCTATCCTTAGTTTATTAACCTTTTTCAGGATATCTTTTTCCAATCTTGCGATGTGAGTCTTTTTATTACGCTTGTCCACTTTTCTAAAAATCGCCTCTTTCGAAAGCTCTACTGCTTTATCAAGAGTCCCGCCAATGCCTATACCTATATACATAGGCGGACATGCGCTCGAGCCTAATTCCTTAACAATATCCACGACAAAATCTTCAATAAGAGATGCGGGCGTTGTAGGCCTAAACATCCTGGTCCTACCTGCATTCTCGCAACCAAAGCCTTTTATTGCCACTCTTATATCTATCTTATTTCCTGGGACAATTTGAGCATGGGTGATAGCCGGTAAATTTGTATTGGTATTTTTCCTTATCAATGGGTCTTTTACAATGGATTTTCTGAAATAACCATCCCTATAAGCCTGACCTATCCCTTTTTCCACTGCCTTATCAATATTGCCTTTTATTATGACACCTTGTCCTATTTTAAGATAGACAATCGCCATGCCTGTATCCTGACAGATAGGGACCCTTTTTTTCTTAGCTATCATGGCATTGTCAATAATAATACCAAGGACATCTCTTGCCTTATTATCGGTTTCTCTATGCCTGGCAATCTTCAGCGCAGACACTACATCCCTTCTCAGCTCAATATTTGCCTTTATACACAGCCCTTTAACTATCTCTGTTATGGCTTTTGCTTTTACAGTTCGCACTACCTCACCCCTAAAATCTTATGGATCTGCGGCATGATCCTGACACCAGTCAAGTCTTTCCTTGCGCTATCAAAAAAATCAGGCAATAAAGCGATCTTTTCAATGCTATCATTATAGCTGACCGGCTGAATAATAAAAGGTATATTTTTATCCAATGCCTTCACTATAGATACGGCCATTTTAATATCGGATAAAATGGTTTTAGCGCTGACAACTGATTTCACAAATGCCTCTTTTTTTATAGCCTCTTTTAAAAAATCCTCGTGTTCCTGCCAGTAAGGCCTAAGCCCTGTTGAAGAAGGAAGTTTTAAATCCATGCTTATGATATCAACAAAATCCAATATCTCTAAAAGTTTATCTCTCAGTATGCCATTGGTCTCAAGATAAACTTTCATGTCTTTTGCCTTTAAAACAGGCAAAATCTCTTTTAAAAAATCTGTATGTAAGAGCGGCTCTCCTCCAGTAAGAGAAACCGTATCCGCTTTTCCACTGACAATCCTTTCAACAGCCTCCTCAGCGTCGTATTCTGAAAAAATATACTTTCCCTTCTCATCACAGAAGCTGCATTCTAGATTGCACCCGTAGAACCTTACAAAGACATGGGCTTCTCCCGCATAAAGCCCCTCACCCTGAATCGAATCAAATATCTCTACAATCTTTGCCTTCTTCATACCTGCACCCTTGCTAACTTGACGCATGAGATTGCGCCACCCGCTAAAGGCGGATTATTCGCCTGCGGCGAATAACTTTTGTCATTGACTGATTTGTCAAGTTAGGGCTTTGGTTCTTAATCGGCAGGCGTCGCACGCGCCGCATGGTTTCTTTCCACCCTTATAACACGACCAGGTAAACTTAAAAGGCACGCCTAATCTTTTCCCGATACTGGCTATATCCTTTTTTGTCTTGTGCAATAACGGCGCCTCTACCTTGATACCTATTGCCTTTGTGGCCTTTTTCAGGAGCTCATTGAATTTTTTAAAATATAACGGCCTGCAATCAGGGTATCCTGAAAAATCTCTGGCATTTGCGCCAATAAAAATAACTCGCGAGCCTATCGCTTCTGCAAACGATAAGGCAAAGCTGATGAAAATAGTGTTTCGGGCAGGGACATATGTAGGCGGGATTTGCATATTTCTAGAAGATAAATCCCTGTTTTCAGGCACTTTGATCTTTTTATCTAAAAGCGCGCTTTTCTTCCACGGCAACCTTATATTCATAACAAAATATTCGGAATTTGTTATGCGGGCCATCTTTTTTGCGAAGTGCAGTTCTTTTTTGTGACGCTGCCCATAGTCAAAAACAAGGCAATACGTTCTGTAGCCTTTTTTTTTGGCAAGAAAAAGTGTAACAGCCGAATCCATTCCTCCTGAAAGTAAAACAATCGCCTTTTTCATAATATCTTTAGCTTTAGACTCTCTCGAACACCAATTCTTTATGCGCGCGGGTGCACTTTATCGTAGATTGACTTCATGCGTTCGGTCGTAACATGAGTATAAATTTGAGTGGTGGATAGATTTGCATGTCCTAAAAGTTCCTGCACTGACCTTAAATCCGCGCCTCTATCAAGGAGATGCGTTGCAAAAGAATGCCTCAGGGAATGCGGGGATATCTTTTCATTCAAACTTGTCTTGCGTATATATTTTTCGACTATCCTCCTCACCGCCCTATCGCTCATGCGCCTTCCGCTCTTATTCACAAAAACTGCCTTTTTTTCCTTTATGCTTAAGGTGCCTATCTTTTCAAGATAATTCCGCATGGCCTTCAGCGCCCTATCTCCTATTGGCGCAAGACGCTCTTTCTTACCTTTGCCATAGACCTTAAGTACTCCGCTTATAAAATCCACATTTTCCTTATTAAGACCCACTAGCTCGCTCACCCTTATGCCGCTGGAATAAAGGGTTTCAAGTATTGCCCTGTCCCTGAGTCCATAAATATCAGAGAGGTCAGGCGATTCAACAAGCTTCACGACATCGCCTGTATCTAAAAAAATAGGCAATCTCCTTTCCAGCTTTGGGGTCTGAAGAGTTATAGCGGGATTGGTCTTTATATATCCCTCTCTGCATAGAAATTTAAAAAAACTCCTTAGGCATGCCATCTTTCTCGCAACAGACCTCTTTGAAAAATTCTTTTCTTTCAGGCGCGCCAAGAATAATCTAACATCCACATGAGTAATATTCTCTAGCGGCTTCTGCTTTATGGAATCGTTGAATTCCTTTAAATCTATCTGATAGTTTGTAAAGGTATGCGGGGAGGAGTTTTTTTCAATCTTAAGGTAGATTATAAACTTCTGTATATAGCGGTCCAGCATCTTCTTTAATTCTAATCGCTACGGGGTGGGAGCTTGCGCGTCATATATCTACATTTCGGATAGTTGGAACAGCCGTAGAAATGACGCCCTCTTTTGGAGCGTTTTTCAATAAGCATGCCGTTGCAACCCGGCTCTTGGCATTTTGCTCCTGTTGGTATTGATTTTGCAAACCTGCATTTTGGAAAATCAGAGCAACTCAAAAACCTTCCAAGCCTTCCCCACTTTATAACCATTGGTTTCCCGCATTTATCACAGATCTCAGAAGTAGCAACGGCTTCCCCTTTGACCTTTCTCATGTTCACCTTGGCAAATGCAAGATCTTTTTCAAATGGCTCATAAAACCCTTTCAACACATCGATCTTTTTCCCCTTGCCCTCTTCTATCTTGTCCAGCTCTTCCTCCATATTAGCAGTAAACTCAAAACTCAGGATATCTGAAAAACTCTTCATCAAAAGATCCGTTACGACTATGCCAAGTTCAGACGGATACAGATATCCTTCTTTTCTCTTTACATAGTTGCGCGTAATAATAGTGTAAATAATAGGCGCATATGTGCTGGGCCGGCCTATACCATACTCCTCCAGCATCTTTACTAAAGAGGCCTCGGAAAGCCTGGGAGGGCCTTTTGTGAAATGCTGGCTGGGTTTTAATTCTACAAGGAGCAGTTGTTCGTTAATAGCCAAGGGAGGCAGTATTTTTTCGCCTTCCTTTTTGTCCACGCTCTCTTCATAAACAGCACTAAAACCTGAAAATATCTTTTGCGACCCCTGTGCTTTAAAAATAGCCCTACCTGCTTTTATGTCTACGCTGACTATCGAAAATACAGCCGGGGTCATCTGGCTTGATATGAAACGATTCCATATCAGCGTATAAAGCTTGTACTGGTCAACAGTCAAATGCGCCTCTATGGTCTCCGGGGGCCTTAACGGCAATGTCGGCCTTATGGCCTCATGGGCTTCTTGAGCGCTTTTTTTTGATTTAAACTTATTTGGCGTATCTGGTAAATGTTTTTTACTATATTTCTGGAGTATATAATCTCTTACGCTCTGCAGAGATTCCTTTGATACCCTAACAGCATCTGTTCGCATGTAAGTAATAAGACCTACGTTGCCCTCTTCTCCTATATCCAGGCCTTCGTATAATTGCTGTGCCACCAGCATGGTTTTTCTGGCTGAAAACCTCAGTTTATAAAATGCGTCCTGCTGAAGCTTGCTAGTTGTAAACGGTGACTGCGCATACTTTTTCTTTTCTTTTTTCTGAACATTGCCAACAATAAACTTTTCTTTTTTAAACTCATTGGTTGCTGCCTCTGCCTGTTTTTTATTGTGTATATCTGCCTTTTTCCCTTCGATCTTATCAAGCTTAGCGATAAATCTTAATTTTTCGCCCTCGGTCTTTAGCTTTTCCTTTTCCAACTCTGCCTCTATTTCCCAATACTCCTGAGGCACGAATGAACGCATCTCGTTTTCCCTCTCGACAATCATCCTGACAGCCACTGACTGCACCCTGCCTGCTGAAAGCCCCCTGCCTACCTTTCTCCATAATAACGGACTGATACTGTATCCAACAAGCCTATCCAAAGCCCTCCTTGCCTGCTGGGCATTAACTTTATTTGTATCTATATTGCCCGGATGCCTGAATGCCTCTTCAATAGCGCCTTTTGTAATCTCATGGAACGCCACCCTGCGTATATTTTTTTTCTTTCCTAAGAGACTATAAAGGTGCCAGCTTATAGCCTCTCCTTCTCTATCAGGGTCTGTAGCAAGAAATATTTTGTCTTTATTCTTCGCTTCTTTTTTCAAATCAGAAATTGTTTTCTTTTTGTTAGATATAACAACATACTCTGTCTTAAAATCATCTTCTACGTCTATGCCCATCGTAGAACGCGGTAGGTCCATGATATGCCCCATAGACGAACGGACCACAAAATTCTTTCCCAGGATTTTATTTATCGTATTGGCCTTGGCAGGTGACTCCACTATTACGAGTGACTTAGACATACATTACCTCACTTAGTCCGGTAACAACACTGTGTTTCTAACAAAATTCTTGCCTGCAAGTTGGCGCGCAATCTTTTTCATCTCTAATCCTAAAAGAATCTTGGATATTTCAGAAATCCCTATATTGCTCTGTTCGCATAATTCATCTATGTGCTGAGGTTCGCTCGACAATAGATTATATACCAAAGTTTCTTGTTTGTCCAATTCAGGCGGTGCGTTGACTCTATTTTCTTTTAAGGCGCTGGGTCCTGACGCTCCCTAATCCTTCCACCATATTAAGGATTAATAACTTCTCAATATCATTCATAATACCCTCTTAACCCATCGGGAAGAAAGTCTTGCTATCTCCTCGACTGCTTCTTCTGCGCTCAGATTATTAGTGTCTATACAAAAATCTGCCTTCTTGTAACATGCCTTTCTTTTCTTTAACAATTCTTCTATCTTTTTCTTGGAATCCGTAACGTTCAAAAGCGGGCGCGTTAAAATCCCCTCTGTCCTTTTTAGAATAACCTCGGGTGAGGCCTCAAGGCAAACGACCACGCCGTTTTTCTTGAGATTCCTGAGGTTTTCTTCGTCAACAATAGCCCCGCCCCCTGCAGACATGACAACCTCTTTCTTATGCATGACCTCTCTTATAACATTTCGTTCAATCTCTCTAAAATACGGCTCGCCCTTTTTCTCAAATATCTCTCTAATTGAGATGCCTTCTTTTTTTTCTATAATCTCGTCTAACTCTAAAAATTCGCGATTAAGCCTTTTTGCAAGCAACTTTCCTGTCGTAGTCTTCCCTGTCCCCATAAACCCAACTAAAACTATGCTGGACATAACACCCTCCGATTATTGTTGTTATAAACTATAACAGATAGCCTATTAATAGTCAAATTTCAAATGACCCCACCCTGACTTGAGAAATCCTCAATGACAAAAGTTGTCAGCCGCAGGCGAATAATCCGCCTCTGGCCGATGGCGCAATCTCACGTGTCAAGTTAGCAGGAGCGCAGTCCTCATTAAATTTGCCGCTTGCTTATTATACTGCTGTATGATATGCTTGTTTTCAAAAAATGAAAACAATAGTCCAGATATCCATGCTCTTAATATTTATTCAGCTTATCCTTATCAATCCTATCTATGCGCTGGAAATAAGCAATAGGAATGAATATCTCTTAGACATAAGAGGTGACGACGGTGATATTTATCTAAATAAACTTTCAATTCATAAAAAACTAGATTCTCCTGAAATAGAAATATCTGCCTTTGGAGAAGGGCAGTGGAATCTTGACACAGACGAATGGGAAAAAGTGCTGTTGGGTTTAGAAATGGGTCGAACCTTCTGGGAATATTTTTATATAGGACAATCTATTCAATTCATATCAGGCGAGATGCTCGACTATATGGCCTTCAGTGTAAACAGCAACTCTATTGACACGACTACAAAAATCGCCCTAAACCTCTCTTTGGCAAAAGATCTTTCGTTCCGTGCCTTTGAAGAATATTCACTGAATATCGAGAAAGGTAGGGATGAATTCTCTGAAACAGGAGTTGAGATAGTCTACAAGTTCAAAGATTCGCACTCTGTCGGAATAGGCTGGCGCCATACTGACAGAATACATAATTTCGACACTGATTACATAAGCTCGTCTATTACACTACGCTTTTAATCCAGCAAGATACCCTTCATAACTTTTCTTTATTTCCAAAACAGTGTCCCCGCCGAATTTTTCCAACAATGCATTGCTTATAATAAAAGCGCAAACAGCCTCTCCTATTATTCCTGCGCTTGGAACAGCGCACACATCAGATCTTTCCGTAGCCGCCTTTACAGCTTCTTTTGTAGCGATATCTATCGTGTTTAAACCTTTCATCAACGTGCTTATAGGCTTCATGTAACCGCGCACTACTATATTTTCTCCGTTTGAAATGCCCCCTTCAATGCCACCTGCATTATTCGTCTTTCTGTAAATCCCTTTTGTCTTAGAATAGAATATTTCGTCATGCACCTTAGAGCCAAGTTTTTTTGTAGATTCCACCGCATTGCCTATTTCAACGGCCTTAATAGCCGGTATAGACATAATTCCGGAACCGAGCATTGCATCCAGACGCCTATAGCCCTGCACATAGCTCCCCAATCCTGGCGGCACGCCTTCCGCTATCACCTCGAATATCCCCCCCAGCGTATCTTTTTTATCCTTGGCGTTATCTATTTCTTCTATCATTAGTTTTTCAGAAGTGCTATCAGCGCAATTCAATTTAGACTTGTCTAAATTCTTAACGATCTCGTCAAAGCCTAGATTGGATGTATGGGATTCCACTCCGCCTATCATTGCAACATGGCTCAATATACGTATGTTGAATTCTGCCAAGAGCAATTTGCAGAAGGCCCCTATCGCGACCCTCGCAGCTGTATCTCTCGCAGATGCCCTTTCAAGAACAGGCCGAGCGTCCTTGAATCCATATTTTAAAATCCCTGCAAGGTCTGCATGTCCTGGTCTTGGATTTCTAATCTCAGGCAACTTATCTATAGAGAAATCTTTGTTTGCAATCACAATAGATATAGGGCTCCCTATAGTAATGCCCTGTTTCAGACCAGACAATATCTTTGCATGATCCTCTTCTATCTTCATCCTGGCGCCTCTCCCATAACCCTCCTGGCGCCTTTTAAGTTCTCTATTTATAAAACTAGCATCTATCTTCAGTCCGCTAGGCATGCCTTCCAGGATACCGACAAGGGCTTCGCCATGGGATTCGCCAGCAGTCAAAAAGGTCAACACGTTACACCTCCCTGATATAATGAGAGACCTATTCTCTCATAAAAACAGTAAACTTAAAATATTCTCTCCCCAGATCATGACAACAAAACTCGCAATGGAAATATATGGTCCATATGGGATTATATCATGTTTTTTCTTAAATTTTAAATAAATCCCGGCCGGGGTACCGAAAAAAGGCGCAAGGAAAAAAATAAGCACTGCCATCTTCCATCCTAAAAAAGCTCCTAACATGGCCATGAGCTTTACGTCCCCTCCGCCCATGCTTTCTTTTTTAAAAATAAATTGTCCGAGAAGACCTGTAAGGTATATCAGGCCTCCTCCTGTTAAAGCGCCTATCAAGGACTTCACAAGACCAGCTTTCCATACAAAGACATTGTGAAGCGCAGGTATAAAAGCGCTCATGATAATCCCCAACACCAAACCGCCTATAGAGATGCTATCAGGTATAATCTGAAACTCTAAGTCAATAAAAGTAACTATGACAAGACTGAACGTCAAGAGACTATATATCCAGAACCTGTAGGTCGGTCCAAAATAGACGAATAAAACTAAAGCCGTCAGCGCGCTTATAAACTCAACCGCAAAATACCGAGGGGATATCTTTGCTTTACAAAACCTGCAGTTCCCTTTGAGAAAGATATAGCTCAAAAATGGAATGTTGTCATACCACAGAACAGATTTTTTGCAAGACACACACCTTGAGCCTGGAAAAACAATAGACTCATTACGCGGCATCCTGTAGATACATACGTTCAGGAAACTACCTATCATGGAACCAAGGATAAAGATTAATAGGTATATCATTTTTTATTCTCTAAGGCATTATCTAACGTCTTCCTCATTACTCCTACGACTTCTGCAGGTTTTCTTCCTGTCCAAAGTGAAAAACTAAATGCCCCCTGATATGCAAGCATGCCCCGACCATCTACAGCTCGGAGATTTTTCTCTTTTGCATCTTTGACTAATCTTGTCTCGCGATTATAAACTAGATCATAAACAGATAAATCTTTATGGAGCCATTTTTTATCTATTATAGAGGTCTCATCCCCTTCCTTCATACCCACAGGAGATGCATTTACTAATAATTGGCAATTTTTAATTTTATCAGGCATTTCTTTACTAGATATAAATTCTAACTTTTCCTCTAAGATATCTCCCCATCCTTGGGGCAGATTTAAAAAATATTCTTTTGCAGCAATAATAGCTTGCGCACTTATATCGTATACATATATCTTATTAATATTCATATTTCTCCAGCTCAAACTTGCAATAATAGCCCTGCCAGCTCCTCCACAACCAATGAGCAATGCAGTCCTTCTAGTTTTAGTATCAAACTCCTCGTCTAATGAATGAAAAAATCCTGTAGGATCTGTATTCCAATATTCTAATCTATTACCCATTCTTCTTACTGTATTTACCGCACCAGATAATTTTACATAATACAAATCTACTTGAGATACGTTTTCATCAAAAGGGAATTTTTTCTCAAGAATCTCTCTTGCCTTAACCTTATGAGGTATAGTTATATTAAACCCCTTCACATCTTTCTTATTAAGCAAAAAATCCTCGAGACCTTCAGGTTTTACCTCAAATTTTCTATATTCAGCATCGATGTCTAACTTTTTAAATGCCGCGTTGTGCATAACAGGAGACAAGCTATGCTCTACTGGATCTCCTATGATACCGTATATATCCATCTTGACCCCTAATAAATGCAAGGCGGACTATTTGTCCGCCTTATGACTTCCGCGTTAGTTCTGCGTAATATTCCGCATAAGTTCCGCGATCTACAACTCTAACTTGGCCTTTCGCTCCTTTGCAAAAAGAAACTTGTTCACTGCGTTCACATATGCCTTGGCACTTGCCTCGACTATATCTGTGGATGCGCCTCTACCTGAGATCTCAACGCCGCTACTAGACTTGACCCTGAGTGAAACCTCTCCCAGTGCATCCCTGCCGCCTGTTGCAGCCTTCAGGGAATAATCCAAGAGTTTAAATTTAACGCCTGTTATCTTTTCAATAGCCTTATAGCAGGCATCTACCGGACCATCGCCTGAAGAAGATTCTTTCTTGGTAGTGGTACCTTTTACAAGTTCTATTTTAGTGCGCGGCTCTATATTCTTTCCGCTCTTGTATTCAAAACCTGTTATCTTATAGGTCTCAGGTATTGATACGATCTCATCTTCTATTATAGTCAATAGATCCTCGTCAAAGACCTCCTTTTTTTTATCAGCAAGGGACTTGAAACGCTCGAAGGCCTTTATTAAATCATCCTCTTTAAGCTCAAGGCCTAATTTTTTCAATCTTTCTTGAAACGCATGTTTTCCTGAATGCTTTCCAAGGACAAGTCTTGTGCCGCCAAAACCTACATCCTCTGGCTTCATTATCTCGTACGTGGTCCTCTTCTTTAAAATACCGTCCTGGTGAACACCTGCCTCATGACTGAAGGCATTGCGTCCTACTACTGCCTTATTGGGCTGCACCACGATGCCTGTCAGTTTACTTACAAGCCGGCTGGTTTTGTAAAGCTCCCGGGTCTTTATAGATGTGGCGAAGTTAAATATATCCTTTCTTGTATTTAATGTCATTACTATCTCTTCAAGGGAGGCATTTCCTGCCCTTTCTCCAAGACCATTGATAGTGCATTCCACCTGCTCTGCGCCGTTCTGAATGGCAGAAAGAGAATTGCTCACCCCCAACCCAAGGTCATTGTGACAGTGTACGCTTATTATTGCCTTATTCGAATTAGGCACCTTTGTCTTTATTGCCTTGATAAGCGACCCGAATTCAAGAGGCGTTGAGTAACCCACTGTATCGGGGATGTTGACTGTCTTTGCGCCAGAGTTTATAACAGCCTCGACAACACGACATAAAAAATCCATGTCTGAACGCGAAGCGTCTTCTGGAGAAAATTCGACGTCATCACAAAACCCGGAGGCACGCTTCACTTCCCTTTTTGCCTGTTCTATAATCTCCTCTTCTGCCTTCTTCAGTTTATATTTCATGTGGATCTTCGACGTAGCAAGAAATACATGTATCCTTGATTTCTTTGCGCCCTTGAGCGCTTCAGCGCAACGCTCTATATCTTCCTTTTTAGCCCTTGCAAGGCCGCATATAGAAGGGCCTTTAACAGCTGAAGCGACTTCATGCACAGCAACAAAATCGCCCCTTGAGGCAATAGGAAAACCTGCCTCGATCACGTCCACCCTTAACCTTGCAAGCTGTTTAGCGATCTCTATCTTTGCCTTTATATCCAGGCTTGCGCCAGGTGATTGTTCACCGTCTCTCAAGGTTGTGTCAAATATAATTATCCGCTTCATTTTATCCAATCCATCATGCCGCGTAATTCTTTTCCTATTACCTCTACCGGATGACTGTCGTCGGCCTTTCTTAATTTAATAAACTCAGGCCTGCCATTTTCATTCTCTTTGATCCATTCTCTGGCAAATTTGCCTGACTGGACTTCCTTCAGTATCTTTTTCATTTCCTTGCGCGTTCTTTCACTTATAATGCGTTTACCTCGCGTAAGATCTCCGTACTCCGCTGTATCTGAAACCCTCTTTCTCATACCTTGGATTCCTGTTGCGTAAATCAAATCCGTAATGAGCTTAAGTTCATGGAGGCACTCAAAATAAGCTATCTCTGGCTGATATCCAGCTTCTATCAGCGTATCAAATCCTGCCTTGATAAGCTCACTGACACCACCGCATAAAACTGTTTGCTCTCCAAAAAGGTCTGTCTCTGTCTCTTCTTTAAAGGTGGTCTCTATGACCCCTGCCCTTGTACCGCCTATGCCTTTTGCATATGCAAGACCCAGCTTAAGCGCATTGCCGGTTGCATCCTGAAACGCGGCTACAAGACACGGAACGCCCTTACCCTCTTCATACATCTGTCTTACCAAGGCCCCTGGCCCTTTAGGCGCCACCATAAATACATCTATTTTTTTAGGCGGTTTAATCTGTTTAAAATGTATATTAAACCCGTGAGAAAAAACAATTGCCTTGCCTTTTTTAAGATTTGGCTTTATTGCCTCTTTGTAAACCTTTGCCTGTACATGATCCTGCGTGAGCATCTGAATAATATCTGCCTCTTTGGCTGCCTCAACTGCTGAAACAGGTTTAAAGCCGTCTCTTTCTGCAGTTTTGTAATTATCAGTTCCTTCCAATTCGCTTACAATAACCTCAAGTCCGCTATCCCGCAGATTCAATGCCTGACCGCGGCCCTGAATGCCGTAGCCTATGATTGCGATCTTCTTGCCTTTTAGAACATTCAAATCAGCGTCTTTGTCATAGTAAATCTTTGCCATTGATTATTTCCTCCCCATCGCTATGCGTCCTGTCCTCACCATTTCAGTAATCCCGAACGGCTTCATGATCTCTACAAAAGATTTTATCTTATTTTTGTCCCCTGTAACTTCAATAACAGCCGTTTCTTTCTTTACATCATCTATCTTTGCCTGAAACGTACTTGATATCTGCAATATCTCAGAACGATTCTTATTGTCTATCTTGACCTTTATAAGTACCAGCTCCCTGTCTACAAAATCCTCTTCTGTAAGGTCGATAACCTTAATAACATCTATGAGCCTGTTAAGCTGTTTCTTGACCTGCTCAAGTGTTTTCTCGTCGCCATCCACAACAATGCTCATCCTGGAGATACTAGGGTCTTCTGTCTCGCCTACTGCGAGACTGTCTATATTAAAACCACGTGCGCTAAAAAGTCCTGAAACATGTGTTAAAACACCAAAATGATTTTCAACTAACACTGCAATGGTTTTCTTCATATTATGCCAATGCCCCTATCATCTTATTTATCGGGTGTCCTGCCGGAACCATTGGAAAAACATTTTCCTCTGGCTCAACATGAAAATCCATAAGCACAGGTTTTCGTATCTTTAAGGCATCCTGTATGGCCTTTTTTACCTGAGACTTCTTTGTTATCCTTATTCCGACAGCGCCGTATGCCTCTGCGAGTTTTACAAAATCAGGGCAGCATTCTAATTTTGTGTGAGAATACCTTCTTTTATAAAAAAGCTCCTGCCACTGTCTGACCATGCCCAGATATCCATTATTCAAAATAGCGACCTTTATCGGAAGATTGTTCGAGACCGCTGTCGTGAGCTCCTGTATATTCATCTGAATACTTCCGTCTCCAGCGATATCAAAGACAATTTTTTTCGGACATCCCATCTGAGCGCCTATTGCGGCTGGAAAGCCGTATCCCATAGTTCCGAGCCCGCCGCTTGAAACAAACTGCCTGGGCTTTTTATATTTATAAAACTGGGCAGCCCACATCTGATTCTGGCCGACCTCAGTAGTTATAATAGCCTCACCTTTTGTGATATTGTAAATCTCTTCAACAACATACTGCGGCCTGAGCTTTGAATCGTCTTTATAAGCTAAAGGGTATTTTTCCTTCCATGCCTTAATCTGCTTGTGCCATAGAGAGATATCAGGCTTCTTTATGTCCTTAACAAGATCTGTCAGAACAGTCTTTGCGTCTCCGACAACAGGCACATCCACTTTTACGTTTTTACTTATTGCGCACGGATCTATGTCAATATGAATAATCTTTGCATTAGGCGCGAATTCATCGATCTTGCCTGTAACCCTATCGTCAAACCTGGCCCCGACCGCTATGATAAGATCAGATTCCTGGACAGCATGATTTGCATACGCAGAGCCATGCATGCCAAGCATGTCCAAAGACAACTTGTGCGTCCCTGGAAATGCGCCCAGTCCCATAAGCGTCATAGTAACAGGTATCTCGGTCTTCTTGACAAATTCAAAGAGTTTATCCGAGGCATTTGAAATAATAACACCGCCGCCAACATAAAGAACAGGTTTCTTGCTTTGGGTGATCAATCTCTTCGCCCTTTTTATCTGGCCAATATGCCCCTTACATGTGGGCTTGTATCCCCTTATATTTACATCTTCAGGATAATGAAAATCCGCTTCCTGCAACTGCACATCAACAGGTAAATCCACTACCACAACTCCGGGCCTGCCTGTAGACGCTATATGAAAGGCGTTCTTTGTAACCGTCGCCAAATTCTTAACGTCTTTTACAAGATAATTATGTTTTGAAATAGGCCGCGTTATCCCTATAACATCTACTTCCTGAAACGCATCGTTTCCTATAAGAGAAGTTCTGACCTGGCCTGTAAAGGCGACCACAGGCACAGAATCCATGTTAGCTGTTGCAAGTCCTGTAACAAGATTTGTCGCGCCAGGACCTGAGGTAGCAAGGCAGACCCCGACCTTTCCTGTGGCGCGCGCATAGCCATCTGCTGCATGCGCAGCGCCCTGCTCGTGCCTTGTTAATATAAACTTTATGTCACTGTCATACAAGGCATCGAAAATAGGAAGCACTACTCCGCCAGGATAGCCAAACATTACCTCAATGCCTTGTTTTTTAAGCGATTCTACAAATATCTTTGCCCCTGTCAATTTCACAGAAAAATTCCCCCTTGTTTGTCCAAGTCCTAATCAAGCACTGCGCCTTTAGTTGCAGAAGAAACAAAGTGAGCATATCTGGAAAGCCACCCTTCTTTTACATTTGGCCTTGGCGCCTTCCATTTCTTAAGACGATTCTTTATCTGGCTATTTGTCAAATTCACATCTATGCGTCTGGTTTTTATGTCTATCTTGATCTTATCGTTGTTCCTTATTATGGCTATTGCCCCACCTTTTGACGCCTCAGGGGCAATGTGTCCTATACAAGGCCCTCTTGTGCCTCCTGAAAATCTTCCGTCCGTAATAAGGGCAACATCGTCAGAGAGCCCCATGCCGACTATAGCTGACGTAGGAGAAAGCATCTCCCTCATGCCAGGTCCGCCGCTTGGACCTTCGTATCGTATGACAACAACATCGCCTTTGGTGATCTTGCCTTTTAAAATCGAATCCATTGCCTCTTCTTCGGAATCAAAGACCTTTGCCTTGCCTGTAAACGCCATTGCGCCTTCATTAACAGCGCCCTGCTTCACAACTGAGCCTTCTTTAGCTATATTGCCTTTCAATATCGCTATCCCGCCTTCTTCCTTGTAAGGAGCATGTAAAGGCCTTATAACTTCGCCGTCATATATCTTGCTAGACCTTGCAATCTTCTTTATAGAGGCGCCGCTGACCGTGGGATTATCGTTTAATCTTGATTCCTTTTTAAAATCGCTGGTATGCCTCCTGCGATCTCAAGGTCTTCAAGAAAATATTCCCCGCTAGGTCTAAGGTCGCATATCTTTGGGGTCTTGTGGCTAATCTTGTCAAAAATATCCAATCCTAATTTAATCCCTGCTTCTTTTGCGATCGCTATAAGATGTAAAACCGTGTTTGTAGATCCACCCAATGCCATATCCGCCATAATCGCATTCAAAAACGCCTTTTTATTTAAAATACTCCGAGGTTTTGTATGTCTTTTGACTAACTCCACTATCTTCGCGCCGCTTTCAAAAGCAATCCTTGATTTTTTGCTTGAAACCGCCAGAGATGTGGCACAACCGGAAAGCGACATACCCATCACTTCAGTAAGGCAACTCATTGTATTGGCAGTAAAAAGCCCCTGGCATGAACCTGCCCCTGGACACGCATTGATCTCTAACTCATCCAGCTCATGCTTAGATATCTCTCCTTTTTTGTATCTCCCGACTGCCTCAAACGCATCATGGACCAGGTCCAATCTTCTACCTTGATAATGACCCGTAAGCATAGGCCCTGCTGTGACTACAATGGCTGGGATATTTATTCTAGCGCAGGCCATAAGCATACCCGGGGTAATCTTATCGCAGTTTGTCAAAAGCACCAAGCCATCCAATGCGTACGCCCCTGACATCGTCTCCACTACGTCTGCGATAAGTTCTCTGGAGGCCAGAGAATATCTCATGCCAAAATGCCCCATTGCTATGCCGTCGCAAATAGCAGGAACCCCAAAAATAAACGGCTTTCCGCCGCCCGCATATATACCATTCTCAACAGCGCGCTCAAGCCCCCTCATATGTATATGGCCTGGCACAAGATCGCTAAAACTGGATGCTATGCCTATAAAAGGCTTGTTTAAATCACTGGCGCACACCCCTGTAGCATACAAAAGAGCTCTGTTTCCGACTCTGGAAATACCTTTTTTTATAATATCGCTTCTCATTGTCTAACTCCTTCTGAAGGCACAAATTTGATATTATTACATTTTAGTCTAACTTGACAAATCAGTCAATGACAAAAGTGTCAAGTTAGCTATCGAGATATGTCTATAATTTTATATTTAAGGGTCCCTGCTGGCACTTTTATATACGCGACCTCGCCTTTCTTCTTGCCTAAAAGCGCATTGCCCACAGGAGACGAAGCAGATATCTTGCCCTGACCAAAATCTGCCTCATCCTCTGCCACGAGCATGTAACATATCTCTTCCTTGGATCCAAGGTCTAACAACTTAACCTTAGCACCTAAGTAGACCTTGTCTGTGGAAATAGATTCCTCCTCTAAAATCCTTGCGCGCACAAGCTTATTCTCAATCTCGCTAATCTTTCTCTCATTTATGGCCTGCGCCTGTTTTGCAGATTCATATTCTGCGTTTTCGCTTAAATCCCCCAAAAGCCTCGCATTTTCAAGGGCATTAGCTATTTCTCTTCTTTTTGACCCTTTAAGCGCATTCAGCTCCTTTTTAATCTTCTCGTATCCTTGCTTTGTTAAAAATATATTATCTGACATGAAAGCCTCCTTATTTGATATATATGCGCGGCACGCGGCGTCCTATATTACAAACCACTTCGTACGGTATTGTCTTTGTGAGTGCGGATAACTCTTCTACTCTTATTATTTCCTTGCCCTGTCTGCCTATCAAGATCACATCATCGCCAATCCTTGCGTCCTTCAAGTGTCCTACATCCACCATGCTCATATCCATACAAACCCTGCCTACTATTGGCGCTCGCCTGCCTCTGATTAAAACATCTGCACGATTTGATAGGTGCCTTGAATAGCCATCCCCATATCCCACGGGTATTGTGGCTATCCTTGTATCCCTTTTTGTAACATACGTCCTGCCATAACTTATACTCCGACCTTTTGACACTGATTTTACATAGACAATCTTGGTCCTTAACTTCAGGGTCGGTTTTAAATCCAGCCTCTTCATTAAATTCATTTTCGGATACAAACCATACATAATAAGTCCTGGCCTTACCATATTCATATGCGAATCCTTGAAATCTATGAGCGCCATACTGTTCGAAGTATGCTTCACAGGTATATCAATATTGTGTTGCCACAACTCTTCTATCAATGCCTTAAAATCTTTTATCTGACCATGTGTAAAAAGTCTGTCATCCTCTGCGCTCGGAAAATGCGTAAAGATACCGTCTATAACAATCCTTTTCAACGAAGCTATGCTTCTGACAAAGTCAAGGGCTTCCTTATGCCAGAAACCAAGCCTACCCATACCTGTATCAATCTTTATGTGAAGCCTTACGTTTTTATTTTTTGCCTGTCCGAGTTTTGAAAGAATTCTGGCTATACGTAAATCTGAGACTGTTTGGATTACATTAAATCTTAAAACAGCCTCTGACTCTTCAGGCAGAATAGCCCCAAGCATGATGATTTTATTCTTTATTCCTACTCTGCGTAATTCACGCGCCTCGTCCAGCGAGGAGACCCCAAGATAATCAACGCCTTCCTTAACAATAGCCCTGGAAACCTCTTCCATCCCGTGTCCATAGGCATCTGCCTTTACAACCCCAAGTATCCCGATGCCCTTCCCAACTACTTGCTTTATCTTGCGTAGGTTATGACGTATGGCTCCCAAATCTATCTCTGCAAACGTAGGTCTATAAAACTTCAATGCTTTCCTCCTTAGTCCTTCCTTACCTGACAATCCTTCGGATATAGATATATAGGCTTAAGCTTACTTAGATCTCCTTTTTTATATTTCTTCATCCTTGTGAGTGCTAGCGTTATAAGATTGCTTGCCTTTGGATACCAGTATTCTTCTCCTAAAAAAACTGCCTTTTTATTGAGCCTGTATATATTTTCTCTGTAAAGCGTTATTCCATCGCCTAAAAAAACAGCCCTTCCTTTTATTCTCTTCATAAGTTTATGTACGCTCATTAAAAGGTGGTTTGATTTCTTGACAATGCGCCCTTTTTCCTTCCTATATATCGCACTATAAACTTGTTGCCTTTTTGCATCTATGACAGGCACAATAGCGCTATTCTCAAAATCTACATTCAAGGCCAAGGCGTCAATGCTAGAAACTCCAATGCATGGCTTTCTTGTAGCAATACCAAAACCCTTTGCTGCGCTCACGCCTATGCGCAATCCTGTAAATGAACCAGGCCCTAATCCTACAACAAATGCGTCCACGTCATCTATAGAGAGGCCGGCCTTTTGCAATAGTTCTTTAACCTTAGGCACCAACAGGCTCGAATGTTTTCTATCAAGAAGATGGGAATCTTCTATGATATTAGATGGATCCTCACTTAAGACGATACTCAAAATCTTTGAACTTGTATCAATGCCTAAGATCTTCAATTTTTATCTCTCTTCTATTTCTGTCCTTAATTGTAAATCTTACATTAATATGTTTCTTAGGGAGGATCTCCTTTATCTTCTCTGCCCACTCTATAATCGTCACGCCATCTCCATAAATATATTCCTCTACCGCAATGTCCTCTATGTCCTGCAGATTATTCAGCCTGTATAAATCCAGATGATACACTGAAACCCTGGCCTCGTATTCCTTTATCAGGACAAATGTGGGGCTGTTTATTCGTCGAGAGTCCTTTACCCCAAGCCCTTTTCCTACGCCTTTTGTAAATGTAGTCTTGCCGCTACCAAGATCTCCGTAAAGGGCAACTACATCTCCTCTGGATAACCTTCTCGCAAGTTTCTGGCCTAACCTTATTGTCTCTTCTGGACTACGCGTTATCATAACCAATACAATCAAGCCAACTTGAGCGTTTTGTCATTGAGGTTTTCTAAAGTTAAAAATGTGTATAGCCCTCGGGTTTTAGACTTACATTCTTTCCATTCTTTCTCGCTAAATATAATCCCTTGTGCGAGCTACACTCGCCGATTTTAGAAAGCCGCGTCTTAAACGGCCATATCTTTATCAATCTCTGTGCGTCGCTCTTGGAAACTGTAAAAACTAATTCAAAATCCTCGCCGTCAGTTATGGCTGACTCAAAATCCTTTGCGCTTCTTGAAAGAGGTATATCTTTTTCATAAATGACTGAGCCTATCCTACTTGATTTCAATATGTGTCCGAGGTCGGCAATAAGGCCATCAGAGACATCTATCATGGAATTGATTTTAAAATTTTTTACTAAAAAACGGGTCTCTTTTAAGCGCGGCTCAAAACTAAGGTGCCTGCCCCTTAGCGCGCCCCCAATAGTACCTGTAACAAATATCGAATCACCACTTTTAGCTCCGCTACGTAAGACAAGATTCTTCTTCTCGACTTCGCCCAAAAGCGCGATATTTATAATTATCTTATCAGAGGCAACCGTATCGCCGCCTATTAAATCTATCTTAAAACCCCTGGCAACATTTCTGACCCCTCTATATAGCTCATCTACATACCCAACATCCAAAGAGCCCGGCGCGCCTAAAGATATCAACGCAAATTCAGGTATCCCTCCCATTGCCGCTATATCACTAACGCTCGCAGACAATGATTTCTTGCCTATTAAAAATCCTCCTGATTTTCGATAAAAATGTCTCCCTTCCACCAACATATCAGAGGTAAACAAAAAATACCTATCTTTTTTGTATTTAAAAACAGCGGCATCATCTCCTATACCCTCTATAACCTTACTGGAAAACTGCAGGGTTTTGGCAATCCTCTCTATAAGACTAAATTCTCCTAAATCTTTCAATCTCATAAACACCTGTTTCGGTTATTATAGCGGCTATCAGCTTGCTTGGAGTCACATCAAAGGCTGGATTCAACACCTTGGATTTCTTTGGCGCAGTTTGCTTAGAACCAATAGATATAAGCTCTTCTCTTTTTCTCTCTTCTATTGGGATATCTTTTCCTGTTCTTATAGACCTGTCTATTGTAGAGCTTGGCGCTGCTATATAAAAAGGTATGTTGTGGTAAGCGGCAAGCACTGCAAGGCCGTATGTGCCGATCTTATTCGCGGTGTCTCCGTTCCTAGCAATCCTATCAGCCCCTACAATAATCTTTGTAACGCCTTTATTCCTTATTGTGCTGGCAGCCATGTCATCGCATATCAATGTAGCATCAATACCGTTTTTCATTAGCTCCCACATGGTAAGCCGCGAACCCTGCATAAGGGGCCTTGTTTCATCTGCGTACACCTTGAATCTCTTGGCTTGTCTTTTTGCTTCATAAAAAACAGAAAGGGCTGTGCCATAACCTGCTGTCGCAAGCATGCCTGCATTACAATGCGTCAGTATGATATCGCCGTTCTTTATAAGCCTGGCGCCGCTTCTTCCGATCAAACGGCACATCTCTATATCCTCCTTCAAAATACAAAGCGCTTCTTTCAAAATCGAGGTTTTAATCTCGTTAATCTTTTTGTATTCTGAAAGAGCGAGAAATCTTTCCTCCATTCTCTTCAATGACCAGAATAAATTAACTGCGGTCGGCCTTGTTTTCTTTAGCTTCAGGGAAGCGTTTTTTAAATCCTTTTTTAGTCCGCTCAATGTCTTTGAGCCTGAATTTATGGCTGATAAGGCATAGCCCAGTGCCACAGAAACGCCTATAAGAGGCGCGCCGCGAACCCTTAATTTCTTTATTGCCTCGCATAGAGTATCAAGATCGCCGCACTTTATATATTTTAATCGGGCAGGTAATTCTGTCTGGTCTATAAAAACTATTTTATTTTTCTTCCATTTAATAGGCTCCAGTAACATAGCTCTCCTATATTGTTAGAGACTGTCCTGCGTTCTGGACAGCACCTTTAAGACGCCAATACCCTCGCCAAGATATTGCGTCTCAATTGAATAGCCTTATAAGGGCACACCTCGTGGCAACACATGCAGTTTATGCATTTACGCTTGTTTATTGTAGCATTTTTTTCATCTATAGTAATCGCAGCCACAGGGCATGTCTTTGCACAAATCTTACACCTTTTGCAATCGCGCTCATTTATATATGGACAGAATTTCACAAAACTCGTCAAGGCTCTGACAAAAGGGTTCGGTAAACTCAATAATTTCGTTATAGTACTCGAAGAGGCTAGCCTGAACCCTTTTATAAAACCTTTCTCTATCTTCTCTCCTACAATCTCAATATTATCTATATCTGTCTCTCCAATGCCCCTCCTATGGGCCTCTTTTGTGGTCAAAACATCAAGAGGATCAATGCCTATTAAATAAGAGAATATACTATCTACGGCTACGCTATCATCGCTCGCTATTAAAAGACCAACTGGTTTTAATGTTCCTGCAGCAGGCCCATATCCATCCATTGCGATAACCGCATCCATCAAAACAAGGTGGGGTTTGAGCACTTCAAAAACGTCCATTAAAACATTAGCAAAATCTTCTGGTTTTGGAAATCTTTTATGGCGCTCAGATTTATTAAGGCCTGAGACTCCTCCGTACATATTTTTAATACCGCCTGTTAAACCCATGAGAGAATGCGTCTTCATCTTGGGCAAGGAAATAATCTTGTCGCATTCAAAAAAATAAGAGGCTATAGGAAAACCCTTTTCTATTCTAACATTTTTAACCTCTGCAAGCTCAGCACCTTCCTCCTTTGCGACAGACATAATGCCCGACGCTTCATAGGCCTCTTTAATATCTACAAAGCCGCCTGGCGTATCTCCTATTACAGGAAATGCTTCGCATTCTTTTATTAATCTAACAACAGCCCTGATTATTTCAATATGGGTATTTACCCCATCTTCTGGAGGCCTTGCCGAAAGCATATTAGGCTTAACAAGGATTTTTTCTCCTTTTTTCACAAAGGCGGATATCCCGCCCAAGAGCTCAAAGGCCCTGCGCACGCTAGGTTGGACTTCTTCGGGATCATATGTCTTGCACCTTGCAATCGAAACCTTTGTCTTCATATCATTAGAATTATCTCTAAACTTCGGCGCCATTTAAGGCGCACCTGCCTATCGATGCGTAAATTGCAAAGGTTTGAATTAGGCTATCAATTCCTTTATAAAGAATACAAATCCCACGATAATGGAATTGTGCAGTATATGAACTGCGATTGGCGCAACAAGCGATCCTGTTGTCTCATAGAGATACGCAAGAACTATTCCCAGAATCATTATAGGAAGAAAACCTACAATATTTGTATGAAGAACGCTAAAAATACATGCGCTTAAAAAAGCCGCTCCCAGAATTCCAAGATATTTCTTTATTGCGCTATACATAAAACCTCTGAAAAACATTTCCTCGATAATAGGGCCGAGCACCGAAACGAAGATTGTCAAAAAGATAAGGGTTTTATTTTCTTTTTCTTCCATAAACATCTCAAACACTGGTTGCGGCGGAGGTATATATTCAAAGATATTCAAAAACCGTATAGATAAAAGCAGCACTACAAATAATACCGGCACTATAAAAACATATACTGTTATGCCTGACAAAATATTTTTAAAAAAAGACGAAAACTGTAGGCCTATGGCGGGCAATCTTTCTTTGTGCTTAACCATTACAAAATACAATATCACCACGACTGCGGCAATATCTATAAAAAAGGTGTTGATGATTACGCCTAAATGCACGTCCATGCCAAGATTAAACATCTTAAAGGCAATACCTTCGATTATAGTTATAATATAGGCTATAAACATAATGAGAAGAGTAGCTCTCACTAGATCCACTAATCCCCACGATACAGGGCGCTTGCTAGATGTAGGCTTAGAGCCTATCTTCTTCCTCCTGACAATAAGCCCAAGGTTCAGGATAAAAATTGTCGCAAAAAACAAAAATCCTAAAATTATTGAATATTTAAAAAACCTCGCGCTTGGCCTTTCAGATTCAAAAAAATCCTTAATCTTTTCTTCTGTAAGGCCTATATCTTCAAAGGACATCTCTGAAAAAGACTCCTTCTTGTCATGATGATATTCTTCTGCCTGCTTAACCTTAATCACATTTACGGCCAGGATAAAGAAAAGTATCAGTATGTATATGCGTTCTCGTTTAAGAAATTGGAACACAATGCTCCTTACGGTGAAATCCGAATTTAAACAACTCTTTTGCGTTTCTTGTCGTAATATCTGCGATCTCCTCAAAACTCAAATCCTTCATCCTGGCAAGCTCTTCTGCCAGGTATTTAACGTAACACGGTTCGTTGCGCTTCCCGCGGAAGATCTGTGGAGCCAAAAATGGGGCGTCTGTTTCTAGGAGAAGCCTGTCTGCAGGCACCAGCCTTGCAACCTCTCTTAGCCGACTGGCATTCTTAAAGGTAATATTGCAGGTAAAGGATATAAATATGCCCATGTCCAGGCATTTTTTCAAAAAAACCTTATCTCCTGAAAAACAATGCATAACGCCCTTTACAGGTAAGGGCATTATATCTTTTAAGATATCCATGATGTCGGCATGCGCATCACGATTATGTATTATTAGAGGGAGCTTTCTGGTCTTTGCTTCTTCCAGCAATTTTACAAATAATCTCTTTTGATTGTCTCTCGAAGCAATATTCTTATAATAATCAAGGCCTATCTCGCCAATTGCAACAACCTTGTTGCCAGAAAAACATCCTTTAAATAATTCTAAATCATCCTGCTTGACTCTGTCGGCATCATGAGGATGTATTCCTGCCGCAGCATAAACAAGATCATATCTTTCGGCAATTTCTATAGATCGCCTCGTCCCCTCTAGGCTCGAACCCACATTGACAATAAATCCTATGCCCTCTGATATTGAACGCATTACGACATCGTCCCTGTCAGATTCAAAAGCTTTAAAATCCAGATGACAGTGCGTATCTACTAGCATAATGGCGACATCTCTCTGAGTTTTTTTACGATAGGCGGGATCTCGGCCAGACAGTAATTTACGTCTTCTATTGTATTCTCATAACCAAAGGAAAATCTTATAGACCCCTGCGAAATATCTGGAGGAACTCCTAATGCAGTCAATACATGTGAGGTCTCCAAAGAGCCAGATGTGCACGCAGAGCCTGTTGAAGCAAAGATACCTTTTAGATCAAAGTTTAATAGCAAGGATTCGCCTTCAATATATCTAAAGCTAATATTAATGGTGCTGGAAAGGCGACTTTCAGGATGTCCGTTAAGATATGTCTCTTTTATCTCTTTTTGTAATCCGCTAAGAAATTTTTTTGTAAGCTTTTTCAGATGCTTGTTGACCTTCTGCATATCCCTAGTTGTTATCTCTACAGTCTTTGCGAAACCAACAATGCCGGGCACATTTAGAGTCCCTGCCCGCCTTTTTCTCTCATGATGCCCGCCATTCTGCAGAGGCATAATCTTCACGCCCTTTCTTATATAAAGGGCGCCTACCCCTTTAGGGCCGTTTAACTTATGCGCGGAAAATGAGCAAAGGTCAAGGCCGAGCGCTTCAACGTCTATAGGTTCCTTGCCCAATGCCTGGACTGCATCTGTGTGAAAATAGATTCCATTCTTCTTCGCAAGCCTAGCAATCTCTTTTATCGGCTGAATCGTGCCTATTTCATTATTGGCGAACATAACCGAAATGAGAATCGTATCTTTTCTTATCGCGTCCTTTAATTTGTCTAAATCCAAGACCCCGTGTTTATCAACAGGGATATACGTAACCTCAAAACCCAATTCTTTCTCTATAAATCTGCACGTTTCTAAAACAGCTGAGTGTTCTATTTCGCTGGTTATTACGTGTCTGCCTTTGTCAAGATTGGCCATTGCAATGCCTTTTATCGCGAAATTATCGGATTCTGTCCCACCAGAAGTAAAGACTATATCCGCTCCTTCTGTGCCTATGGCGCTGCCTATTATTTCTCTCGAAGATTCCACTGCTTTGTATCCAGTCCGGCCTTTTGAATGCACGCTTGAGGCATTCCCATATTCTACTGTAAAATACGGCATCATTGCATCTAACGCCTCTTTTCGAACAGACGTGGTTGCATTGTGATCTAAATATATTTGTCTCATTATATTACTCCATCCTTTACAACATTTCCAAGATCATTTGAATAGGCAGGGCTAGGGTCTCTACTAATCGACTTGTATCCTCGGAAACAATGGTTTACCCTTCTTAATCTTTGCCCCTGAGCTCTTCAGGCCCCAGCGCAAATCCTCTAAACCCCCTTGTTTTTTCTTCAAACCGAGTTGCTCAGCCATCTCATCCGACGCCATAGGTAAAAACGGACGCAGAGACATAGACACAATCCTCAAAGCCTCATACAGGTCGTACATCATGTCTTTAAGCTCTTCTATTTTATTTTCCTTGGACAATTTCCATGGCGCCTTTTGCTCTATAAATTTATTCGACTTATTTATCAACTCCCATATGCTCGCAATGGACTTGCCAAAATCTATCTCATCCATGGCTGATGTAATCTCAGGGCCGAGCTTATTTATTTTTTCAATAAGGCATTTTGTAATCTCATCAGCTGAGTTTGTTTTTCTTCTTTCAGGCACTACTCCGGAAAAATATTTCTCTATCATAGACAATGTCCTGTGCAGGAGATTTCCTAAATCATTGGCAAGGTCGCTATTTATTCTGGAGATAAGCGCACTCTCTGAAAAAGAGCCATCCATGCCAAAAGGCACTTCTCTTAAAAGAAAAAACCTATAGGCATCCACTCCAAACCTATTGACCAGATCAATAGGATCCGCTATATTACCTTTGGACTTGGACATCTTGTCCCCGCCAATCTTCCACCAGCCGTGCGCAAATACTGTTTTAGGGGGTTCCAGACCAACAGCATGAAGCATGATAGGCCAGTAAACTGTGTGCGGCCTAAGGATATCCTTGCCGATCATGTGTAGGTCTGCTGGCCACAACTCATTGAACTTAGCTTCATCATCCCCATACCCGCATACGCTTATATAATTTATAAGCGCGTCAAACCATACATACGTCACATGGTCTCTGCTGAAAGGAATGCCAACACCCCACGAAAGCCTGGATTTCGGCCTGGATATACACAGGTCATACAAAGGATTTTTAAGGAAACTCAGTATCTCATTCCTTCTTATAACAGGCAATATAAAACCTTCATGCGAATTAATATAATCCACGAGCCATTTTTGGTATTTTGAAAGTCTGAAAAAGAAATTCTTTTCTTTTATGTGCTCAACTGACCTTTTGCAATCAGGGCACTTTTCCTCAACAAGCTGCGCCTTTGTCCAAAAACTCTCGCAAGGAGTGCAGTACCAGCCGCTATACTCGCCTTCGTACAGGTCGCCTTTCTTATAAAGTATCTCCAGTATATTTTCCACAACCCTCTCGTGCCTGGGCTCTGTAGTTCGAATAAAATCGTCATAAGAAATATTAAGTTTTTTCCACAGCTCCTTAAATCTCGGCACAACAGTATCTACAAATACATTTGGCTCCATATCTTTTGCTTCGGCTGCCTCTTTTATCTTCTGGCCGTGTTCATCAGTGCCTGTACTAAACAGGACTTTATCCCCTTTGAGCCGTTTAAATCTCGCAAGCGCATCGCAGGCTATATTGGTATAAGAATGCCCTATGTGCGGATCTGCATTTACATAATATAATGGGGTAGTAATATAGTATTTCATATCCCTTGTCACCAAATTCCTGGTTACTAGCTACGGGTTGCTGACTCCTATCTATTATAATCCAACTCTATCTGCCTGCCTTCTTCTAATTGCACAACCACTTTACGCTTTAATACATTAACACTCACAACCCTGCCCTTGCCTTCTTTTGTCTTTACCTTTTCTCCTTCTTTAGGAAGTCCTTTTATATATTTTTTGTAATTCTGATATTCGTATCCCAGACAGCACATCAATCTACCGCAGCAGCCTGAGATCTTAGAAGGATTTAGCGAAAGTCTCTGCTCCTTTGCCATCCTTATGGTTACTGGTTCAAACCCCTTTAAAAAGGTTGCGCAACATAGAGACCTTCCGCAATGGCCGAACCCCCCTAACATCCTTGCCTCGTCCCTAACGCCTATTTGTCTTAACTCTATCCTTACCTTGAATACATGGGCCAGGTCCTTAACGAGTTCTCTAAAATCAATCCTGCCTTCAGAAGTAAAATAAAAGATAAGTTTTGTCCTATCAAAAGAATATTCCGCATCAATCAATTTCATGTCTAACTTGCGCTCTTGGGTCTTTTTCAGGCAGGTCTGAAATGCATTCTTTATACGTCCCTTATTCTCATCTATTCGACGCATGTCTTCCTTTGTCGCGATACGGACAATCTTTTTCAATGGCTTATCAAAATCGGCCTCAAGAATAATCTCTGGTTCGCTTATCACCTGTCCATAATCCTGGCCCCGCTCAACCTCGACAATTATATAATCCCCTGTCTTAGGGTGCCTATCGTTCATATCATAATAGAGCACATTTCCCACTTCTCTAAGTCTGACCTGTATAGCCTCTCTCATCTTAACCTCTCTTCAATTCCACAGCCATATTAAATAGCGCTATCTTTGGATTTATATTGCTCCTGATGCATTCAATCGTTTTCATTATATTTAAAAGATCCTTTTCTAGCTTCTCTTTGGAAAATCTGCCTGCATAAGAAGATATTTCCTCAACCCTATCAATATTTAACAAGTTGCGCCTTTTGTTTGTAAACTTTGACACAAGAAGATCTCTGTACCAGCCTAAAAGCATATAAAGGGATTCTTCGATATCTCCGCTTACCTGTTCGTTTAACACGCCTTCTCGCAATAAAACGCTTTTCCGAAAGAAAAAATCGTTCACTACCCGATCGCGCTGCGCAATAATATTTTTTTCTTTAAAATCCATCGCCTTCCCAATGCTACCCATTGCCATATGCGAAAATAAAATAGCTTCTTTCTCATCGAGCTTACGCGCCTCGAGAAAACACTGGATCTCACCCTGGCTCAGTGAATAAAATTTCAGAATCTTGCATCTTGAAACAACGGTAGGGAGCAGCCTTGCGGCATTAGAAGAAGTCAATATCAGGATATGCCTCTCTGGCGGCTCTTCTAAAAGTTTTAAAATGGCATTTTGCGCCGTCTCGTTCATTGTTTCTGCGTCATTTATGATAAAAACCCTTTTTTTTCCTTCGTATGGCTTCAGACTCGCCTGATAAATAATTTCTCTTACTTTCCCTATTTTTATAGAACAAGATGTGCCTTCTGGGAATATAAGAAAGGCGTCCGGGTGATTCATGGAATTTATTTTATTGCACGAAGCGCAAACGCAAGAGGCCTTCTCTCCTTTATATTCGCAATTTATTGCCTTGGTAAATTCAATGGCTGTAGTGCGCTTTCCAACGCCGTCAGGCCCTAAAAATAAATAAGAACCCATGGTTTGGTCCCCGGCTATTATATTCTTAAGCGCTGTTACTACGATATCCTGTCCGATTATATCATTAAAAGCCATATCGTCCTTTTCAACACATAGTCCTAGACATCCATCGACTTTAAAACAAGTCTTCTGATAGCCTTTTGAGTGTCATCTATTTTCCCAACCGCAGACACGACCTTCATCCTGCGAGGTTCTTTTCGAGCAATAGTTAAATACCCTCTTCTTACCTTTTTATGATAAAGGAGGGATTTCCTTTCAATCCTGTCTTTTGTCTTTCCTGTCCTTGAAAGCCCTTTTTTAGCGTCTATATCGAGTAAAAAAGTAATTTTTGGTGAAACCCCTGCTGTAACGAGCCTACCCATATCTCTTATAAGCTTCACATCAATGCCTCCGGCATAGCCCTGATACACCAATGTAGCGTCCAAAAATCTGTCACATATTACTATATTTCCTTTTTTTAGGGCAGGTATGAGTTTCTCCTTTACTATCTGGGCCCTTGCAGCCATGTATAAAAGCATTTCACAAACAGCATCCATGCCTTTATTCTTAGGGTCCAGCAAGATATGACGTATCTTCTCGCTTATAGTCACTCCTCCCGGCTCCCTGGTATATAAAACCTTAAATCCCTTTTTCCTTAAAAAATTGCGGAGAAGCCTGGAATGCGTACTCTTTCCGCTCCCTTCCGGCCCTTCAAACGTTATGAATAATCCTCGCATTGCCATAGTCTCAAGGTTCAACCTTGTTATTTTACGCGCCAGGAGGTTCTATCCTTTTCATCCTCAAGCATAATTCCTATCTTATCCAGGTCTTTTCTTATTTTATCAGCCATCTTGAAATCCTTGTTCTTTCTAGCATCCTTTCTTAAATCGATTTTCTTCTCGATCTCTTCTCTTGATATCGGCAACTGTTTTTCTTTTTGCTTAAACTCCAAGCCCAAAACCTTTCCAAGCTTCAAAATTACTTCTCGAGCTTTCTTGAAATATTTTATATGCTCTTTATTATTATACTTGGACCAGCCTAAGACCGTATTGCCATAGCGGACAATATCAAATATACCTGCAACAGCATTCGAAGTATTAAAATCATCGTCCATTGCTTTTTCAAATCCCATATAAGCCTCTTTTAGTTCCTCTTTAAATCTCTCAAGAGGATTCTTTTTAAAAACTGCCCCGCCAGGGGAATAATCATCTTCCCTTTTTTCCCTTTTTTCTATTCTTTCTAAGAAATTAATAATTCTACCTAGCGATTCTTTCTCTGAGGCCATTGCGTCCCAAGAAAAATCTACGGGATGCGAATAATGTGTCCCTAAAAACAAAATCTTAAGAACATCTGGTGAATACTTACCTAATACCTCATCTACAGTGACAAAATTACCCAGGGATTTGGCCATCTTTTCTTTATTAATAGTCAAGAGGCCATTGTGTATCCAGTAACGCGCGAATCCTTTCTCCGCGCCTTCTGATTGCGCGAGTTCATTCTCATGGTGAGGAAAAATAAGATCTATGCCTCCTCCGTGTATATCAAATTCGTCCCCTAGAATTTCTGAGCTCATTACTGAGCATTCTATATGCCAGCCGGGCCTGCCTGGTCCCCAAGGACTGGGCCATGAAACTTCGCCCTCTTTAGCTGATTTCCACAAAGCAAAATCAAGGGGGTCCTTTTTGTTTTCTCCTGGAGAAATCCTTGCTCCGGATTCTAACATCTCAAGGCTCTGATTGGACAATTTGCCGTAATCCTCTGCCTTTCTTACCTCAAAATATACATCTCCGTCTGATTCATAGGCTACACCCCGCTGAATTAATATACCTATAAAACCTTTCATCTTGTCTATATATTCTGTGGCCTTTGGTTCTTCATCAGGAGGCATAATACCTAAATCATCCATGCATTTATGGTAGATATCCAAATATTTCTTAGAAACTCTTTCAACCGCAATCTTAATATCCTCATCTTTAAATTCCTCTTTTGCCTTATTTATAATTTTATCGTCAACGTCAGTAACGTTTCTCACAAAAGTAACCTTGTGTCCTCTATATTCAAGATACCGGCGTATAACATCAAATACATAGGCACTTCTTGCATGTCCTATGTGCGGATCATCATAAACCGTTGGTCCGCATACATAGATGCCCAGACCCTTCCCTTCCCCCTGCAACGGCTTAAACTCTTCTTTTTTTCTATTAAGCGTATTGTATATCTTTATACTCATATCTCAATTAAAGACGCTACTGCGTAGGCTGCAATGGCCTCGCCTCTACCTATAGCGCCAACACCTTCCTGTGTCGTTGCCTTTACGTTGACATTTTCCGCGCCTATACCAAGGACTTCTGATATATTTTTTTTCATACCCTCCTTAAAGGGGGCGATTTTAGGCTCTTCCAATATAGCGACAGAATCCACATAACTCACTTCAAAACCTTTCTTTTTCACCTTATCCGCAACCATTTTTAGAAGCTCTATGCTCGCTATGCCAGCATATCTATCATCATTCACAGGAAACTGATGACCTATATCATCCAGTCCTGCAGCTCCTAATATTGCATCGCATACAGCATGTATAAGTGCATCACCGTCTGAATGCCCCTTGAGTCCCTTTATGTACGGAATCTCAAGGCCGCCCAGCATAAGAGGCCTATCCTCAACAAATCTGTGTATATCATAACCTATTCCTACGCGCATAACTGCCTCGCTCTCCTCGCCTAACTTGACACGTGAGTTAGAGTCATCCGTCCGCCGTGGCGGACTACGACGGATTATTCGCCAAATAATATACTAGGGCGAATAACTTTTTGTCATTGACTGATTTGTCAAGTTAGGCGATGGTATAATATCCTTGCCAGCTTAAGATCTTCACGTGTTGTAATCTTTATATTGCTATAGGACCCCAAAACAACTTTTGGCTTTACGCCTATCTCTTCTACAAGCATAGAATCATCGGTCACATTACTCTTTTTCCCGCATGCTGCTTTGTAGGCCTGCTCTATCAAATCTCTTCTAAATACCTGAGGCGTCTGCGCCTCCCAAAAATTTCTTCTATCAGGGGTATACTGAATGCGGCCGCCCTTTCCTAAATATTTTAATGTGGGCTTTACAGGCACTGCAATAATGCAGGCCCCAAACCTCTGAGCTGTTTTTAAAGAAGCTTTTATTAAACTATTGGTGATAAATGGCCTGATGCCATCATGAATCAAGACATAATCTATGTCATTAGACAGGCCCTTTAATGCGTTAAAAACAGAATCTTTTCTTTCCTTTCCTCCGCTTACGAGCGTTACCTTTTTAATCTTAAATCTATTGATTATCTCGCGTCTGACCTTATCTATCCTTTTCTTGCTTACCGCAACAATTATTTCGTTTATGAGCTTATTCCTCGAGAGTATGAGTAATGTATGAGCAAGGATTGGTTTGCCGCAGAGTTTAATATAAGGCTTTTCTATCTTTGACTTTATCCTTCTGCCCTTACCCGCAGCAGGAACAATGGCAGCAACTTTTATTTGCATTGTATGTTTTGAGTTTGTCCTACTTTGAAGGACAAGTTTTCCACCTAATGCGGATCCGCCTTTGGCGCCTAAGACGCATCCGCCTTTAGCGGATCGAGAGGCTGAAGGGTTTCGGATTTAGAGTTTATATATGTTTCGAATTTATTAAACTAGCGTTTATTTCTATTTTTATTTATATCCTCTGGTAATTTTCCAAATATCATCCTACCTGCTGCAGTCTGAAGCACGCTACCTACCACTACGCGCACACTCTGACCTATCAACCTTCTCCCGCTATCTACTACAACCATGGTCCCGTCTTCCAGATATCCAACGCCTTGATTGTATTCTTTTCCTTCTTTAATAAGCCTTATGTCCATGGTTTCTCCGGGCAATACAACCGGTCTCAGCGCATTTGCAAGCTCATTAACATTTAAGACCTTTACGCCCTGAATTTCTGCAACCTTATTGAGATTATAGTCATTTGTAAAAACCTTTGCGCTTAAAACCTTTGCGAGCTTAACGATTTTAGCGTCTACCTCTTTTATATCGTGAAAATCCTCATTATGTATCTTCACGTCGATGTTAGGATTTTTCTGGAGCTTGCCTAAGATATCCATGCCACGCCTGCCGCGCGCCCGTTTTAACGAATCATTAGAATCAGCTATCTGCTGCAACTCCTTTAATATGAATCTGGGGACAATAAATTTACCCTCAAGAAATCTGATATTGCTTATGTCTAGTATGCGGCCATCTATAATAACACTCGTATCCAAGATAACCAGCTCGTCCCTCTGATCCTGCCTTGAAAACTTAACATACGGAACGATTATATTAAACTCGTCCCTACCGCGTATAGCTACTATCATGCCTAAATAACAAAAAATGAGCGTAAGCACCACCCGCAATGAATAAAGAAGTGTCTCGTCCAGCTGTATAAGCGCCAACGTATCAGAAACCACCTTTGCCATTATAAGACCGAATATCAAACCAAACACAGCCGAGGAAAGGCCCCTCACAGACACATTCCTCATTGCAAACTCAAATATAATGATAGCTAACGCCGCAATAAAAGCAATCCCTGCGCCAATTAGGCCAAAATCCGAATCTCCAACCTGTATAAATGAGCCTATCTGAAAACCTATTATGACACTCAATACAATAAAAAAAATACGGATAAATATTAAAGTCATCAACGCCTCCTATTGTAATTTACAAACGATCTTAATATGATATGAATATGCCTTCCTAACTTGACACTTTTGTCACTGAGGGTTTCTCAAGTTAGGCCAAAGCAAAGCTATTTTTTCTTCAGCCTGCTTTCCTTTGGCCTGTATAAAAGTTTCCAAGGGTGCTTCTTTATATCTAAAATCATCTCGTCAATATCCTTATATATCTTATCGTCTGTCATAAGCCTGCCTATAGTACCTTCGCCTTGTTTGGCGACAGCAATAAAATCTATTGCCTCAGCGCTAAGAGATTCGAGATTGGAAATCGTATTCTTTATGGAAAGTCTAAACTCTTCATCCCCTACAATTTTATTTATAGACTCCATCATGGAGTCTATCCTTGCCAATGTTTCTCTTGTCTCCCTTGTGAACTCTTCTGTAGATACAGGATCATAACCTCTTAGCGTATCTCCTAGCTGTAAGAGCTTTGCTTCCCTGCTGCCAGGCGTAATCTCAAGATATTTTTCTCCTAATAAGCCCAGCGTATTTATGCTGGCTATTGCATTTTCGTTTATCCACGTATTCTGCGGCACCCATACAAGAAGCCTTATCATAGGTACGTTTTCTTTTTCATCAAAATAAATCTCTATCTCTCGCACCTCGCCCACTTCCACGCCTGCGTATCTGACTGGGGCCCCAACATTTATACCGTTTGCGAAACTAAAAAGAATGTTCAGCGTATAACCCCGCCTTACGCTGTAAAAATTACCGATTGAAAATACTATTATAGCTAAAATCACTATCCCGATAAAAATAAAGACGCCCACTTTGAGTTCAAAATTTGATTTTGTAAACATATTACCTCCTGTATAATTAAATCAACTTTCTGTATCCCCTGTTATCGGCCCTTTTGAGGCGCCTGTCACAAACTGCCTTACTATCGGGTCCTTCGTATTCTTTATCTCATCAGAAGTCCCAACAGCAATAATCTTTCCGTTATACAACATTGCAATTCTATCCGCTATTTTATAAGCGCTCACCATGTCATGCGTTACCACAATAGAAGTCACTTTCAGTTTATTATTTAACTCTATAATCAAATCATTTATTGCATCAGCCATAATAGGGTCTATGCCTGTTGTAGGCTCATCGTATAAGATGATCTTGGGACTATTGCATATAGCCCTTGCAAGCCCTACGCGTTTTTTCATGCCCCCGCTTAATTCGGCCGGCATTAATTCTTCTATGCCTCTAAGTCCCATTAATTCCAATGCGCTGGCGACTTTTTCCTGCACAATATGCTCTGGCGTATTCGTGTGCTCCCTTAAGGCAAAACCAACGTTCTCGCTTACGTTCATTGAATCAAAAAGCGCTGCGCCTTGAAAGAGCATGCCAAAACTCAATCTAATCCTGTCCATATCCTTTTCTTCAAGTCTGGAAATATCATTATCATCTACTATGACCTGACCAAAATCTGCCTTAAGAAGTCCTATTATATGTTTCAAGAGAACGCTCTTGCCGCAACCTGAACGGCCTATAATAACCATCGTCTCTCCTGAATTGATAACAAGATTCAGATTATCAAGCACCTTATTGTCTCCGAATGATTTTGAAATATTTATTATCTCTATCATGGGAATGCGAAATAAAATAAAGCGGTAAATAAACAATCCGCTGCAATTATCAAAATAAATGACGTAACAACGGAAAGGGTCGTGGCCTTGCCAACGCCTTCAGCCCCGCCTTCTGCCCTAAAACCTTCGTAACATGAAACAATGCATATGATAATTGCGAATATAAAAGACTTAAAGATTCCCGTAAATACATCCTTAAATGCCAGAGGGTCGAACGTCATTTCTATATAAATAGTAGGCCCTATGAGTAACTTGTACACTCCTATGATATATCCGCCTATTATCCCTATTAAATCTGCATACACTGTCAGCAACGGGAGCATCAGACAAAGCGCTAGAAATCGCGGCACAACAAGATATTTCACAGGATTTGCCGCTAATGTCTGGAGTGCATCTATTTGTTCGGTCACCTTCATCGTGCCTAGTTCAGCCGTGATACTAGCCCCTACCCTGCCAGCAACCACAAGGGCGGTAAGAACCGGACCCAATTCCCTTACCACTGAAAGCGCCACAAGGCTTGATATATAAATCTGCGCGTTCATCTTAGTAAGCTGATACGCGCTTTGAAGCGCCAATACCATACCTGTAAAAAGAGAGACCAAAAGCACTATAGGCAAACTCAATACTCCTATCTTATACATATGTACAAAAAGCTCTTTGCTTCTAAAAGGAGGGATAAATACCTGAACTATTGTGCCAACAAAAAGACTGAACACGCCTCCTATATAAATAAAGAAGTTTAATGCCTTGTGCCCTAAATGCCCGAAGCCTTTTGAAATACTTTTCATTTTAAAGAAACGCATAGCCCATCCTAATAAGTTGCGTTGTAAACACGACGCCTTCACTAAAACTTCACATTATGCTCTAGACCGAAAAATTCCTCGTTTTCCTTGAGCTTCAATTTCAAATGCCCCTCGCCGACCTTATAATCTAAACTCATTTCCTCTGGACTTTCTCTATCATAATAAGTAATCTGAGGATCCCTGGCCATCGTTTTAAAACCTACGCGCATTCTATCGCTGATATCCTTTATCATGCTTAACTCATCTGTTTTGCTCCCGGCTATATCCCAGCCATCCCATACTACTGCCATCATGTCGGATTTTACATTCAGACCTTCAAACATATTCCCTTTTGCAATCTTTCTTAAATCTATATAACCAACTACAGTCAGGGTGCCTTTATCACGCCTAAGGCTGGAATCTATTATATTTATTATAGGGCCGAGTCCTTCGAATCTAACAGTGGCCACATCATACTCTATAGGGCCTATCTTCCCATTCCTGCTTCCAAGGATACCATTTGAAAATAAATTAGCCGCTGCCGCCCCCTTGATATAAAAAACACCATCCATGATACCCAGGATTACAGGAAGATTTTCTTTGCTTGCAAGTAATAAAAAATCTTTTATATCTGCCCTTCTAATATCCAAACGAAGGTCAGTATCAAAAGGTTCTTTTAAACTCACTCTGCCTTTTAATTCATAAGACTTGCCAAGCCTCAAAGACCTGATCTCTAAGTCATTCCTTGTAAGCTTAAAAGACATTCTCGCAACCATAAACTTCTTCGAATTCAACATGATATCTCTGGAAAGAAGCTTTGCTGAAAGACCAACGATCGCATCTTGTTCGTCTCTAATAAATTGTCCTTTCACGATAAGATTTGCTGAAACCTTCAGGCCTTTTAGGCCTAGGTCTCTTATTCTCAGCTCAGAAAATACGTAATCGTCACTCAGAAAATTTAAATCCAGAGAGATATTATTATCGAGTTCTGCGCCAGCGAAAAAATTTGGAAAATCATAAAGTGTTTCTATTTCATCCTGCATTGTAAGGACTTCATCCTGCACAAAAACCTTCTTGTGAATCCAGGGCATAGACGATAGGAAAGTCGCCGCAATAAGACTCCACAACAAAACTATCCTTATATTGCGTCTTGTAATATGATATAACATTAGAACAATTCTATAATATTAATATTTTCACATCCTACGCTACATTTCGCGCCTAACTTAACACGTGAAATTACGTCACCCGCCAGAGGCGGGTTATCATTGACTGATTCGTCAACTACTTAAATACAATCTTTCCATTTTTAGTAGAGACCTTGAGTATCTTGGCCTTATCAAACTTTCTGGAAACAATTTCCTCTTTTCCGTTTTTAGTAGAAGTCTTGATTATCTTGACCTTATCAAACTTTCTGGAAATAATTTCCTCTGACAACGGGTCTTCCAAGAGCCTCTGGATAGTACGCTTGAGAGGCCTTGCGCCAAAAACAGGATCGAATCCTTTTTCTATCAACAATTCCTTAGCGTCTTTGTCTAATTCTATTTCTATCTCCTGATCCCTTAACCTCCCCTTGACATCTTTCAGCTCTATCTCTATAATCTTATAAAGATCTTCTTTTGTAAGGCTGTGAAATACAATAATGTCGTCGATCCTGTTTAAAAACTCAGGCTTGAATGTCTTTTTTACGCGGTCGAGAAGTTGTTCTTTAGTATCTTTATAAGTCATTTCCTTTTTTTCTGATTTAAAACCAATGGAGCCTTGTTTTTTAAAGATCTCGGCCCCTACGTTTGACGTCATGATAACAATCGTATTTCTAAAATCCACCTTTCTTCCAAGGCTGTCGGTAAGGCGTCCGTCCTCTAAGACCTGAAGTAAAATATTAAATACATCTGGGTGCGCCTTTTCTATCTCATCCAAAAGCACTACTGAATAAGGCCTTCTTCTTACCTTCTCTGTAAGTTGACCTCCCTCTTCATATCCGACATAGCCTGGAGGAGCGCCGACAAGTCGGGAGACATTGAATTTCTCCATATACTCTGACATGTCCAGCTGTATGAGCGCGTTTTCATCCCCGAACATGAATTCTGCAAGAACCCTCCCCAGATGTGTCTTGCCTACACCAGTAGGTCCGAGAAACACAAAAGAGCCAATGGGCCTTTTGGGATTTTTTATGCCTGCGCGAGATCTTCTGACAGCCTGCGCAATAACCTTTAATGCCTCGTCCTGACCAATCATCCTTTTATGCAGCTCGTCCTCCATTTTTAAAAGCCTTTCGGACTCTTTTTGCTCCAGCTTGACAATGGGTATGCCAGTCCATTTTGAGACAATATCGGATATTAGCTCTTCGTCAACCTTTGGCCTGGCCTCCATCCTGGACCTTTTCCATTCCTGTCTAACTTTATCGAGCTTTTTACGGGCTTCTTTTTCCTGGTCCCTTAAATGGGCTGCTTTTTCAAAGTCCTGATCCTTTATAGCAACGTCTTTTTCCTTGCGTACATTCTCTATATCGGATTCCATCTTCTTTATCTCAGGAGGCGCTGTCATGATAGAGAGCCTTGCCTTTGCGCCAGCCTCATCCATCACATCAATGGCCTTATCCGGCAAGAATCTGCCAGCTATGTATCTATCTGAAAGTTTGCTCGCGGCCTCTAATGCGTCATCTGTAATCTCTACTTTATGATGCGCTTCATATCTATCTCTTAGCCCCTTTAATATCTCAATTGTCTGTTCAACTGTCGGCGGCTCCACCATTATTGTCTGAAAACGTCTTTCAAGCGCTGCATCTTTTTCTATATGTTTTCTGTATTCATCAAATGTAGTAGCGCCTATGCACTGGATCTCGCCTCTTGAGAGCGCTGGCTTTAAAATATTTGAGGCATCTATGGCGCCTTCGGCCCCGCCTGCCCCTACCAAGGTATGTAGCTCGTCTATAAATACGATAACATTCTCAGACCTCTTTATTTCATCCATGACTGCCTTTATTCTTTCCTCAAACTGTCCTCTATACTTTGTTCCTGCTACCATAAGCGCAAGATCCAAGATAATGACCCGCTTGTCTTTTAATATCTCAGGTATGTCTCCTTTTACTATCTTTTGTGCAAGACCTTCTACTATTGCAGTCTTACCAACGCCGGCTTCACCTAAAAGCACAGGATTGTTCTTTGTTCTCCTTGAAAGTATCTGGATGACCCTTTCAATCTCATTATGTCTTCCGATTACAGGGTCTAATTTATTATCACGCGCGAGCAACGTAAGGTTCCTGCCAAACGCATCGAGCGCGGGCGTCTTTGAGCCTGTCTTTGCGGCAGCTGCATGGCCAGCGCCTTGCTTTGGCTCTCCGCTAAAACCAGGCGTCGCAGAGCCTAAAAGTTCGGCTATCTCCTGTTTTACCTTGTCTAAATCCAGGCCCAGATTTAACAATACCTGAGAAGCTATGTCTTCGCCCTCTTTTATGAGTCCTAATAAAATATGCTCTGTGCCAATATAATTATGGCCCAAAGACCTCGCCTCCTCCCCGGAAAGCTCTATCGCCTTTTTTGCCTTTGGCGTAAAAGGGATGTCCCCGGAAATAATAGTGCTAGGGCCTGGTTTTACGATCTTCTCTGTTTCCAGGCGTATCTGCTGAAGACTTACTCTCATTTTTTGAAGCACAACTGCAGCGACCCCCTCTCCCTCTCTTACAAGTCCCAACAGAATATGCTCTGTGCCAATATAATCGTGATTAAACCTCTTGGCCTCTTCTTTGGCAAGCAGAATTACCTTTCTCGCGCGTTCTGTAAAACGATTAAACATAAAAACCTCCGTTAGTTTACTATCTTCCCAGCCTCTCTCTTACTATCTCAGCCCTTTTAATATCCCTCTGATTTGGATTAAGTCTTTTCTTCTCGATCTTCTGAAGATGCGCAGGCTGTATTATTATAAACAATTCGTTTACAAGCGCCCTGTCTAATTTTTTTATCAAATTCAGATCAACACCCAGCCTGACCAGCGAAAGCAAATCTATGGTTTCATTGCTGGTTATAATATGAGCGCTTTTCAACGTGCCATAAGCACGCCAGATCCTGTCTTCAAGCACGGATCTGTTCTGCGAAAGCAATGACTCTCTTGCGCTCTGCTCATGGTCTATAATCTGTTTAATGATCCTCTCAATATTATCAATGACATCTTCTTCTCTGTGGCCTAAAGAAACCTGATTAGAAATCTGGAAAAAATTTCCGCTGGCCTCTGTTCCTTCTCCATAAAGACCTCTTGCGGTAAGACTGAGCTTTGTAATGGCCTGTAAAACCTTCCCTATTTGCTTTGTCATTACAAGCGAAGGTAAGTGTACCATCACAGATGCCCTCATCCCTGTGCCTGTATTTGTGGGGCACGCTGTTAAATAACCGAAATCCAAGGAATACGCATAATTCAAGAGCCCGCCAAGTTCATTATCTATGTCATTTATGATAGACCATGAGTCTCTCAGATCAAAACCTGACTTCATAACCTGAAGACGCAGATGATCTTCTTCGTTTATCATTATGCTGATAACTTCTCTGTCTCCTATACACAGGCCTTTATTTTCTGCATCCATGGTATGTTCTTTGCTCATCAAGTGTCTCTCTACTAAAAACTGCTTATCTATCGACTCTAGCTTTCCTATATCCAAACATAAAGAGTCCTTTGTTTTTTTTGATGAGACGACAGCTTGTTTTGAAATCTGCAATATCTCCTGCTGTTCCTTTTTGCTTGCCCAGTGAGAAAAAGGATATTTTGACAGGTTCCTGGCCAGTCGTATGCGCGAAGACATTACGATATCAGAATTCGGTCCTGTACACCTCAACCACTCGCCCTGATTATTTAATAAGTCTCCTAAGTTCATGTGATTCTCCTCGAATGAGTCCTTCTCTGTTTTGCTTCCTTGAAGGGCCGAACTTACGTTCATTTCGTTCCGTAAGTTTAGGCCTCACTTACTTTTTTT
>JBHPFI010000006.1:0-51005 GCA_042572045.1 Candidatus Omnitrophota bacterium | reverse complement strand
AATCCTGGTCTTTGTCCCATCAGAAAGCGTACTGAAGCCAATGCGCGTTGGCTTACCGCATTTCTGACACACTACCATTAGATTAGAAACGTGTATAGGGCTTTCCTTCTGCACGATCCCTCCCTGCTGGTCTTCCCGAGTTTTCCTTGCATGCTTCTTTACCAGATTAAGCCCCTGCACAAGGGCCCTGTTCTCTTTTGGAAAAACAGTCAGGATCTTTCCAGTTTTACCCTTATCCTTACCAGTCAATATCTTTACCGTATCGTTCTTTTTTATGTTTGGCATCTTTAATTGCTCCTGCGCTCTATATAACTTCTGGGGCCAGAGAAATTATCTTCATAAAATTCTTGTCTCTAAGCTCTCTTGCGACAGGCCCAAAAATCCTGGTCCCTCTAGGATTCATCTGCTGGTCTATAATAACCATGGCATTCCTATCAAATCTGAGATAAGAGCCGTCTGGCCTGCGAACAGAACTTACACTCCTTACTATAACTGCCTTTACCACCTCGCCTTCCTTTACCGCTCCATCAGGATTGGCCTCTTTTATATTCGCAGTTATAACATCTCCTATCTCGGCAATCCTGCGGCCATGTCTTTTTACCACGCCAATACAAGAAGCCTTCTTGGCCCCTGTGTTATCAGCCACGTCTAAGATAGTTCGCATCATAATCATGATTTACTCGCTGATACTGTTCTCTTGCGCTCTATTTCAACACTTCAACCAGACGCCATCTCTTGCTTTTAGACTTCGGCTTTGTCTCCTGGACCCTAACCCTGTTTCCAATCCTTGCCTCTTTCTTCTCGTCATGAGCCATAACCTTGTTGGATTTTCTTATAACACGCTTATAGATCGGGTGCTTTGTTGTGCGGTCTATTCGTACCGCAATAGTCTTGTCCAACTTGTCGTTTACAACAATGCCTATCTTTTCCTTACGCCTGGATCTGGATTCCATGATTGGTTTTTCTCCTTCTCGCCCAGCACAGTTAAAATCCTTGCAATATCTTTGCGCATCTGGCTTATTTTGCTTGGCTTTTCTATACGCCCTGTTGAACCCTGCGTGCGCATTTCAAAAAGAGACTTTTTTAAAGCTACCATCTTCTCATCTAATTCCTGCTTTGACAAATTTCTTAGCTCTGATGCCTTTATCATGTTACCAATTTCCTTTTAGTCTTTGTTCGCGTAGATCAGGAACTAAACGCCTGTTTTCCTGCTAATAAAGCGCGTTCTAAATGAAAGCTTTGAGGCAGCAAATCTCATAGCCTCTTTTGCGAGCGTTTCGTTCACGCCTCCCAACTCAAAAACAACCTTGCCTTTTCGAACAACGCTAACCCAGTGTACGGGCATGCCTTTTCCTTTTCCCATCCTTGTTTCAGCAGGCTTTTTTGTAACTGATTTATCTGGAAATGCCCTTATCCACAGTTTTCCGCTGCCTTGCAAAGCCCTCATAACGCTAATCCTGCATGCCTCTATCTGCACATTTGTTAACCATGCATTCTCTAAGGCCTGTAATCCACATTCGCCAAAAGAAAGAGTGGCCCCTTTGGTGGCTACGCCTTTTCTTCTGCCTCTCTGATATTTTCTATATTTAACTCTTTTTGGCATCAAGGCCATCTAAATCCTCGCTTTTTGTTTTTTTCTCAGTTTTCTCCGCGTTATGGCCCTTTTTATATTTTTTACCTACGATCACGTCTCCTGTATAGATCCATACCTTAACGCCTATCAGACCAGCTGTCGTGTGCGCTTCTGTAAACCCATAATCCACATCTGCCTTTATGGTTTGAAGGGGAACCTTTCCTTGTTTGTAGGATTCCTTTCTTGCTATCTCAGCGCCGTCCAGCCTGCCGCGACACCTTATCTTAATACCTTTAGCGCCTGAAGTAATTGACTGTTGAACAGCCCTTTTCATAGCCCTTCTAAAGGAAATCCTTCTCTCCAGCTGAAAGGCAATATTCTCTGCCACGAGTTGGGCAGAAAGAGCAGGTTGCTTTATCTCTTTTATGTCAATCTGTAACTCCTTGCTCACTCTCTCCCTGAGCTCGTCTTTTAATCTGTCAATCTCTGCGCCTTTCCTGCCTATTATTACCCCAGGCCTGCCGCTGTGTATTATTATACGTATGCGATTGCTAGCCCTTTCTATCTCTATCTTTGCGATAGCAGCCTGCATTAGATTCTTCTTTATATGGTTTCTGATTTTGACATCCTCAATCAATAAAGGACCAAAATCTTTTTTCTTGGCAAACCACCTGGATTTCCAATCCCTTATGTAACCTAACCTGAAACTGTATGGATGTACTTTTTGACCCAATTCAAACCTCTCTTCATTCTGCAGAGAATATTTTTAGATCCTTTGTAATCTCTGACTTAGCCTGCTTGAACTCCGCGTTGTTTCTTCTTGACGATCCTGCCGGTTCTTTTGGCTACCGTTTTTTTCACCTTTTCTGTCTCTACGATTTTCTTCACAGGTCGCTTAATCTTTTCCAATTCCAAGGCAATATGAGTTGTCCTGTGTCTGATCATTGTGGCGCGGCCCATAGAAGCAGCCCTGTATCTTTTCAGCATAGGCCCTTGGTCCGCTCGAATCGATGAGATATATAAGTCTGCCGAGGAAAGACTGAATTTTTTATCTGCGCTATCCAGCGCCGACATAAGAAGTCTCTTTATGTAAAGCGATGGTCTTTTATTGATCGTATCCAAAATTATCTCTGCCTTAACCACGGGCAATCCTCTCACAAGATCTATCACCTTTCTGGTTTTTCTAGGCGAAATCCGTATGTATCGCACTACTGCTCTTGTTACCATAATCAACTCTATTCCTGGTGCTGGCTCAGGTTTATGTTTTCGAAAGAGACTGTTCTGTATGAGACCCGTGTTTCTTGAAAATTCTTGTTGGGGAAAATTCTCCGAGCTTATGCCCCACCATATTCTCTGTTATAAAAACAGGGATAAACTTTCTGCCGTTATAGATGGAGACGGTAACCCCTACAAAATCAGGAACTATAGTAGACCTTCTCGACCACGTCTTGATTGGCCTTCTGTCTCCCTTTTTCTTCATCATCTGAATGCGCATCAATAATAGCTCATCTACAAAAGGACCTTTTTTTAACGATCTCCCCATATATGTGTACCTCTTTAAAAATACCTTGTTTGGTTTTATCAGACCCCTGCTACCTTACTCTTTCTTCTTTTAATGATAAATTTATCGGACGGCTTGGTCTTTCTTGTCTGCAGGCCCTTTGCCTTTATGCCCCAAGGAGAACACGGATGTCTTCCTCCAGAAGACTTACCTTCTCCTCCCCCCATGGGATGGTCAACAGGATTCATAGCAACGCCTCTTACATTTGGCATGCGACCAAGCCATCTTGATCTGCCTGCCTTGCCAATAGAAATAGTGTTGTGCTCAATATTTCCTATCTGGCCTATTGTCGCCATGCAGTCAAGACCTATCAATCTGACTTCTCCCGAAGGAAGCTTGACGTGCGCATAATTTTGCTCTTTTGCCAATACCTGCGCATAAGTGCCTGCGCTCCTGACAATCTTGCCCCCTCTATCTTTTTTTAATTCCAGGTTATGTATAGGAGTTCCTGCGGGTATGTTTCGTAACGGCATTGCATTGCCCACTTTAATCTCGATTTCTTTTCTGCTGGAAATAACAGCATCCCCTTTGGACAATCCAGCAGCGCAAAGCATGTATCTTTTTTCATTATCCTCGTACTCTACAAGTACTATTCTCGAAGATCTATTAGGATCGTATTCTATGGATATAATCTTGCCGGGGATATCCATTTTGTCTCTTTTGAAATCTATAACCCTGTATTTTTTCTTATGCCCTCCACCTCGATGCCCGGATGTAATCCTGCCCTGTGAATTCCTGCCGCCTGTTTTCTTTTTCGGTTCGAGCAAAGACTTTTCCGGCTTAGCGGTCGTGAGCTCTTTAAAGTCAGATAGCTCCGTCCATCTCAATGACGGGGTTCTTGGTTTATATTGTTTTATTCCCATTTTTAACGAGACCGCCTCGGGCGGATGAATTTAGCTTGCTGCTATGTCTATTTTGTCGCCTTGTTTAAGCGTAACAATAGCCTTTTTCCAATCAGGCGTCATGCCTGCCTTGTGTCTAAGGCGCTTTAACTTGCCGCGCATCATAAGCGTGTTAACCTTTAAGACCTTCACATTATAAACTTCTTCCACGGCCTGCCTTATCTGTATCTTGTTCGCGTCTTTAGCTACTCGAAGCAGATACTTATTAGCCTCTATCATGCTAGCGCCTTTTTCCGTCCTTACTATGTTTTTTAATATATCATAGGGCGATTTCATTTTTTCAGCCTCTTGACTATATAATCGTGGGTCTCCTTTGAAAACAAAATCCTTGAATTCATAAGAACATCGTGTGCATTAAAATCATCGTATAATCTCAATGTAAAATTTTTAATATTCCTGCAAGAGAGCATTAGCTTTTCGTCTCTCTTTACGTACAAAAACAGGCTTTTTTTAGCGTAAGCCTTCAAGGCAATCAATATCTTTGCCATCTCCTTGGTCTTGATCTGAGTAAGCTCAGGATCCTTTTCTAATATAACTATCTCCTTATCCCTTGTCTTTGCGCTCAAGCTCGATATAAGAGCGAGTCTTTTCATCTTCTTTGGCAATTTATAACTAAAATCTCTTGGCTTGGGCCCAAACGTAATGCCTCCGCCTCTCCATAGCGGAGACCTGATTGAGCCTGCCCTGGCCCTGCCAGTTCCTTTTTGTCGCCACGGCTTTTTGCCTCCGCCTCTTACCTCTCCCCTTGTCTTTGTAGAGACCGTACCCTGCCTCTGATTCGACTTATACATAACTATAACCTGATGTAAAAGTGGCTTGCGCACTTCTGCATTAAAGACCTTGGGGTTCAGCTTAAACTTATCCACCTTTTTACCGGAAAGGCTGTATACGTCCACTACGGGAATCTCGGTTTTACCATGTGTCCCTTTTTTTATTGTCTTCGACATATCTGATTCCTGTTAATTCTTATGCGCTTTTTTGCGTCTTCTTTTCTTCTCTAGTGACCTTTTTCTTTTTTGCTATAGTTATCTCAAGGTAACCATTCTTCGCGCCTGAAACCGGGCCTTTCACGAGCATCAGGTTCTTATCCTTGTAGATCTTTAGTATCTCGATATTCTGAATGGTCTTTCTTTCGTTTCCCATGCGTCCAGGAAGGCGTTGGCCTTTATTGACCTTGGAAGGGAAGCTGCTTGCGCCTATAGAGCCCGCTCTTCGATGATGCATTGATCCATGACCGCTTGGTCCGCCGCGCCAATGCCATCTCTTCATTCCACCTTGAAACCCCTTGCCTTTAGAAGTACCCGCGATATCAACAAAATCCTTTTCCTTAAAAATATCTACCGTTATTTCCTGTCCAACAGAAATCTTGTCATCGACATCAAACGCTATCTCCCTGACAAGGGCCTTTGGTTTAATGTTTAGCTTCTTATAAAGACCTAATTCGGGATTAGGTATATTTTTCTCTTTTTTATCTTTAAACCCGAGCAATAGTCTGCGCTCTAAGACCTTGAGTACCGCGCAAGGCCCTGCCTCTACTACAGTCACAGGGACAAGCTGCCCTTCTTCTGTAAAAATCTGGGTCATCCCTATTTTTTTCCCTAGTATACCTGCGTTCATATTTAATGGTACCTTATCGCCTCGGGAACGAATTTAGCCCGCCCCCAATGACGGGCTATGTCCTCACTTAATCTCTACATCCACGCCTGCCGGCAGAGCTAGCTTTCGCAGGGCGTCTATTGTTTTAGCGGTCGGGCTGACAATGTCTATAAGCCTCTTGTGTGTCTTCATCTGAAATTGCTCCCTGGACTTTTTATCAACATGGGGGCCTCTCAATACAGTAAAGATCTCTCTTTTTGTAGGCAAGGGCACAGGTCCTGAAACCTTGGCGCCTGTACGTTTTGCCGTATCCACTATCTCTACTGCAGACTGGTCCAGCAGCTTGTAATCGTATCCCTGCAATCTTATGCGAATTTTTTGAACTTGCGGCATATCTACTCCGTTACCTCTGAGACAACCCCTGCTCCGACCGTATGCCCACCTTCTCTTATAGCAAACCTTAATTCCTTTTCCATTGCAATCGGGATTATGAGATCTACTTCGAAATCCACATTGTCTCCCGGCATTACCATCTCTGTGCCCTGGGGGAGCTTTGCAATGCCTGTGACATCCGTGGTCCTAAAATAAAACTGCGGACGATATCCATTGAAAAATGGTGTATGACGTCCGCCTTCTTCTTTTGTTAATATGTATACCTTGCCCTTGAATTTTGTGTGAGGGGTGATGGAGCCTGGTTTTGCAAGCACCTGGCCTCTTTCTAGATCTTTTTTCTCGACTCCTCTTAACAACACTCCAACGTTGTCTCCTGCCTGTCCTTCGTCAAGTATCTTTCTAAACATCTCAACGCCTGTTACAACTGTCTTCCTGGCCTTTTCCATAAGGCCCACTATCTCTACTTCTTCACCTACCTTCACTACGCCTCGTTCAATCCTTCCCGTGCCTACTGTGCCGCGGCCTGTGATGCTGAACACGTCTTCTACTGCCATCAAGAAAGGCTTGTCTATCTCACGCTTTGGCTGGGGGATGTAGCTATCTATTTGTTTCATGAGTTCTATTATGGGGCCGCAGGACTTACAATCATCCTTGCCGCAGCCGCAGTTCATTGAGTTGAGAGCAGAACCTTTTATCACGGGTATCTTGTCTCCCGGGAATTCATATTTTGTCAAAAGTTCCCTTACTTCCAGTTCCACCAGATCCAATAGTTCAGGATCATCCACTGCGTCGCATTTATTCAAAAACACTACTATGGCAGGTACGCCTACCTGTCTTGCCAAAAGTATATGCTCTCTTGTCTGAGGCATTGGTCCATCTACTGCTGAGACGACCAGGATCGCCCCATCCATCTGGGCAGAACCTGTAATCATGTTCTTTATGTAGTCCGCATGTCCTGGGCAGTCAACGTGTGCGTAATGCCTTGCTTCTGTTTCATACTCTGCGTGGTGAACGTTTATTGTAACGCCTCGCTCCCTTTCTTCGGGCGCATTGTCTATATCCTCGAATTTTTTGGCCTGCGCAAGACCCCTTGAAGCCAATACCTTTGTGATGGCGCTTGTAAGGGTGGTCTTGCCATGATCAACGTGCCCTATGGTTCCGATGTTTACATGAGGCTTTTTACGTTCAAATTTTTCTTTGGCCATTTTGAATCCTCCTTTAATGAGTCTGCCTCGGGCGGACGAATCAAACCCTCCCAATAATTTTATCTGCTATATTCGAAGGCACTTCCGCATAATGGGAAGGCTCCATTGTATACGAAGCCCTTCCTTGTGTCAAGCTTCTTATGGCTGTTGCGTATCCAAACATCTCTGCGAGCGAAGTATCGCCTTTTACAAGCTTTATAATACCCTTTTGCGATATCTCCTGTATCTTGCAACGTCGTGAATTCAGATCGCCTATTACATCGCCTGTATATTCTTCAGGAAAACCAAGCTCCAATTTCATTATTGGCTCCATAAGCCTACATCTTGCCTTTTTTAGGGCTTCGGTAAAGGCGATAGACCCCGCCATCTTAAATGCCAACTCTGAAGAATCCACCTCATGGAATGAACCATCAACCAATGTCACTTCCGCGTCTATCACAGGATAGCCTGCCAAGACGCCTGTTTTCGAAGCCATCTCAATGCCTTTTTTAACAGCAGGTATGTACTCTTTTGGTATAGCGCCTCCTATAATCTTGTTCTTAAACTCTACTCCTGTTCCAGGCTCGCCTGGTTTCAAGATAACAACTGCGTGTCCGTATTGACCTCTACCGCCTGTCTGCTGGATAAACTTGCCCACGGATCTCACTTCCTGAGTCGGCATCTCTTTATAAGCAACATGAGGTACCCCTGTTTTGGCGTTCACCTTGAATTCTCGAGAAAGCCTGTCCATGATTATTTCAAGATGAAGTTCTCCCATGCCCGATATAATGGTTTGGCCTGTTTCTGTGTTATAGCTCACTCTGAACGTAGGATCCTCCTCCTGGAACTTATTCAGCGCCATGCCAAGCTTATCCTGGTCCATCTTTGTAGCAGGCTCTATTGCCATCGAAACAACGGGTTCTGGGAAGTGCATTTTTTCTAAGATTATCGGGTAATCCTGATTGCAAAGCGTATCGCCTGTCTGAACTTTTTTTAGTCCCACAACTCCTACTATGTCCCCTGCACCCACTTCATCTACCATCTCCTGTTTATTAGCATGCATACGGACTATCTTGCTTAATCGCTCCTTTTGGTCACGGTTTATATTGTAAATATAGCTGCTCTTTTTTATAGTCCCTGAATAGACACGTATATAAGCAAGTCTTCCCACATACGGGTCTGTTACGATCTTAAAACAAAGCGCACACAAAGGTTCATCGTCATCCGTCTTTCTGAATATCTCATGATCCGAATCAGGCTCTACGCCCTTAACAGGAGGGATGTCCAGCGGGCTTGGCAAGCACTGACACACTGCGTCCAGCAGCATCTGCACGCCTTTGTTTTTAAATGCTGCCCCGCAGAATACAGGCACAAACATATCGTTTATAACCGCCTTGCGTAATGCAAACCGTAACTCCTCTTCTGTTATCGCTTCATTGTGAACATACTTATCCATCAATCCCTCATTATGCTCTGCTAATTTTTCAATAAGATCGTGCCTGAAGAGCGCTGCCTCTTCTAGCATATCCTCAGGTATAGGGACCTCATCGAAGTTGTCTTCTATCTTGTCTTCTTGAAAAATAAACGCCTTCATCCGAAGCAGGTCTATCAATCCCCTAAAGTCAGTTTCACAACCAATAGGCAGCTGTACAGGAAAGGTATCGGCTCCCAGTCTGTCTTCCATTTCCTTTACAACCTTCAAAAAATCTGCGCCTGTACGGTCCATCTTGTTGACAAAGGCTATTCTTGGAACTCTGTATTTATCTGCCTGGCGCCACACTGTCTCTGATTGAGGCTGTACTCCGCCAACGCCGCAAAATACCACAACTGCTCCGTCCAATACCTTTAAAGACCTTTCGACTTCTGCGGTAAAATCTACATGGCCTGGCGTATCAATAACGTTAATCCTGCAGTCGCCCCAGCTACAACTCGTAGCAGCAGCTGTAATGGTAATGCCCCTTTCCTGCTCCTGCGCCATCCAGTCCATCGTGGCAGTGCCTTCATGGACCTCGCCAAGTTTGTAAAGCTTGCCCGCATAAAAAAGCATTCTTTCGGTGCTGGTCGTCTTCCCCGCGTCTATATGGGCGATAATACCAATATTCCTTATTTTTTGTAAGAGGCTCTCTCTAATCATAATCTTCTTATTTGTTTGTTTCTGTGTTGCAACGGTCATCGTATCTGCCTTCTTCAACTCTAGTTGTCATTTTCGAATTCCTTGACGCTAACATCTGTTTTACCACCAAAAAACCTCACCATCTATAATGAGCGAATGCCTTATTTGCCTCTGCCATCCTGTGCATGTCCTCTCGTTTCTTCATGGCAGAGCCCTGTGACTTAAAAGCGTCGAATATCTCATTTGCGAGTTTTTCTTCCATGGGCTTTCCTTTTTTCTGCCTAGCAAAATCCCTTATCCACCTCATTGCAATAGATGCCCCCCTGTCGCTTTTACCTCAATCGGCACTTGATAGGTAGCGCCCCCAACCCTCCTCGGCTTGATCTCCAAAAGAGGCCTGACATTGTCTATTGCCTTCTGCAAGGCATCTAACGTGTCTTTGTCGCCCACTTTCTTTGAAACTACATCCAATGCATTGTAGATTATATGCTCTGCCACAGATTTCTTGCCTTTTTCCATAATAACATTGACAAACCTGGTAACAAGCTTACTATTATATTTAGGATCTGCGATTACATCTCTTTTTTCTGCTCGTCTGCGTCTCATATCTATTCTCCCCTATAAAAACAAAAAAGGCGGATGGATTTATCCTTTTGGCCTCTTTGCGCCGTATTTAGAGCGGCTCTTTCTCCTATTTTGAACCCCAGCCGTATCAAGCGTCCCTCTTACAATATGATACCTCACCCCAGGAAGATCCTTTACCCTGCCGCCCCTGATTAAGACTATTGAATGTTCCTGAAGATTATGGCCCTCACCTGGTATATAAGAAGTGACCTCCACTCCGTTAGTTAACCTAGCCCTGGCAACCTTTCTTAATGCGGAATTAGGTTTCTTAGGGGTCTGGGTTTTTACCTGTAAGCATACGCCTCGTTTCTGCGGGCAGCTCTCAAGCGCTCGAGACTTTGTTCTTCTCTTCTTTTTGACTCTACCCAGTCGTATCAATTGACTTATTGTAGGCATTTTTGCTCTCTTTCTGAAAAACTGTTAATGAATTGAAAAATAACGCGCAAATAATAGTTATTTTTTTTCTTTTTTATCTTTTACCTCTTCTTGCTCCTTGTTTTCTTTCAGAATCTCTTTTACCATTTCAATATCTCTGTGCGCCCTAAACCCAGTACCTGCCGGAATCAGATGCCCCATAATAACGTTCTCTTTCAGCCCCCTGAGATTATCTATTCTTCCGCTTGCCGCAGCTTGCGTTAAGACACGCGTTGTCTCCTGGAAACTCGCTGCAGAGATAAAGCTCTCTGTGCTAAGCGAAGCCTTTGTAACGCCTAAAAGCAATGGCGTAGCGCTTGCTGGCTTGCCTTTTTTCTTTGTTACCTTTTGGTTCTCCTCCTGGAATATCACTTTATCTACCTGCATGCCAACCAAAAACCCTGTGTCTCCAGAATCCTCTATCTTGATCTTTCTAAGCATTTGCTTAACAATAATCTCTATATGTTTATCATTTATTCTGACCCCTTGCAATCTGTAAACCTCCTGCACTTCATTGACAAGATATTCCTGCAATCTTTTCTCGCCGCTTACTTTCAAAATATCCTGAGGGTTTATCGGACCGTCTACAAGCTGGTCTCCTGTCTGCACCCTGTCGCCTCTGTAAACATTCAGATGCTTACCGTGGGGTATGACATACTCGCGCTTCATGCCAGACGCTGCTCTGACAATAATCCCTCGCTGACCTTTTTTAGAAGTGGCAAACTCCACTATACCGTCTATTTCGCTTATCATTGCAGGATCCTTTGGTCTCCGCGCTTCAAAGAGCTCTGCCACCCTTGGTAAACCGCCCGTAATATCTTTTGTCTTGCTTACCTGTCTGGGTGTTTTAGCGATAAGGGCTCCTGCCTTTATAGACGCGCCATCCTGAGAAACTATATGCGCGCCTGCAGGTATAGGATATATCGCCAAGACTTCTTTCTTTTCATCCTGTATAACTATCTGCGGATGATACTCGCCTTTGTGCTCTACAACAACACGACCCGTGACCCCTGTTGCCTCATCCAATTCTTCAACCATCGTCACCTCTTCTATTATATCTTCATATCTTACCTTTCCGCTGACCTCTGTTAATATAGGAGAAGTGTATGGGTCCCATTTTACGAAAACAACATTTTTATCTATTCCCTGCGCATCTTTTACAGACAATACAGAGCCGGAGGGCACAGTATGCTTTTCAATCTCTCTTCCATCTTCGTCATTTACGCTTATCTGGCCGTTCCTGTTCAAGACTATAATATCTCCAGACTCCTGCCGCACCGTCTTGAGATTATGATATTTAACAATGCCTTTTGTCTTGGATTTTATAAACGACTGCTCGATAATCCTAGATGCTGTCCCGCCTATGTGAAACGTCCTCATTGTAAGCTGCGTGCCGGGCTCTCCTATAGACTGAGCAGCTATTATGCCAACAGCTACGCCAAGATCTACGATCTTACCGGTCGCAAGGTCTCTGCCGTAACACTTGGCACAGACGCCTTGCTTTGTCTCACAGGTCAAAACGCTTCTAATTCTTATTTTCTCTATGCCAACTGATTCTGTGCGCTCAGCCGCTTCTTCGCTTATCTCGCTACCCGCCTCTACAATAGTCTCGTCACTAATAATATCTGCGATATTATCTACCGCCACCCTTCCTACTATTCTTTCTTTTAGCGGCACAACCTCTTCGTCCGCCTCGATTATTGCGCTTACCAATATTCCATTCAATGTCCCGCAATCGTGTTCGCTGATAATGACATCTTGCGCTACATCAACAAGCCTCCTCGTAAGATAACCAGAATCAGCTGTCTTAAGCGCCGTGTCTGCAAGGCCTTTTCTTGCGCCATGCGTAGAAATAAAATACTCTAAAACCGTCAGGCCTTCCCTGAAATTAGCAGTTATAGGCGTTTCTATAATCTCCCCTGAAGGCTTAGCCATAAGACCTCGCATACCTGAAAGCTGCCTTATCTGCTGTTTTGAGCCACGCGCGCCAGAATTCGCCATCATAAAAATAGGATTAAATGGGTCCATGTCCTTAAATATTAGATCTGAGACCTTGTCGGTCGCATGTGTCCATATATCCACTATCTTATTATATCTTTCACGTTCTGTTATAATACCTTTCTTGTATTGGTCCTCTACGGAATTCACCTCTTTCTTTGAGGCAGAGATCACCTTTTTCTTATCCTCGGGGATACGCAAATCATCTATTGAAATCGAGAGCCCTGCCAATGTCGCGTATTCAAAACCTATCTTCTTTACATCGTCCAAAAGCTTTACAGTAAAATCATGTCCAAACAATTTATAGCAATCGGATATAACCTTGCTAAGATTAGCTTTTTCAAGGGGTTTGTTTACATATGGGGTGCCTTTGGGTAATATGCAATTAAAAACCACCCTGCCAGCGGTTGTTTCTAAAAATTTCTTATCAATCCTTACCTTTATCTTAGCGTGGATATCTATTTCTCCATCGCGAAGCGCAAGCTCTGCCTCAGACGGATTGGCAAAAACCCTGTCTTGTCCTTTTGCTGCAGGCTTTTCCTGTGTCAAATAATAACAACCCAGCACTATATCCTGGGTAGGTGTTATAATAGGGCGGCCATCGGAAGGAGAAAATATATTGTTCGATGCGAGCATTATAAGCCTGGATTCCATCTGCGCTTCCATAGAAAGCGGCACATGGACTGCCATCTGGTCTCCGTCAAAATCAGCGTTAAACGCGGTGCATACCAATGGGTGGATCCTTATTGCCTTACCTTCTATAAGAACAGGCTGAAACGCCTGTATGCCAAGTCTGTGTAGCGTAGGCGCCCTATTTAATAATACAGGGTGGTCCTTTATCACATCGTCTAAAATATCCCATACTTCCAACCTGGCCTTCTCCACCATCCTCTTTGCGCTCTTTATTGTATGAACAAACCCCTTTTCCTTTAACTTTCTAATAATAAATGGCTCAAAGAGTTCGAGCGCCATCTTTTTCGGAAGCCCGCACTCCCAGAGTTTTAATTCAGGTCCTATAACAATAACGCTTCTGCCTGAATAATCCACGCGCTTTCCTAAAAGATTCTGCCTGAACCTGCCCTGTTTGCCCTTCAACATATCACTCAAAGATTTCAATGGCCTGTTTGCCGGACCAAGAACAGCTCTTCCATGCCTTCCGTTATCAAATAATGCATCCACTGCCTCCTGAAGCATCCTCTTTTCATTCCTTATAATAATATCAGGGGCCTTGAGTTCCAGGAGCTTCTTTAGGCGGTTGTTGCGGTTTATAACGCGTCTGTATAAATCATTAAGGTCGCTTGTCGCAAATCTGCCGCCTTCAAGAGGAACAAGCGGCCTCAGGTCAGGTGGTATCACAGGTACCGCGTCCATGATCATCCACTCAGGCTTATTCCCTGATTTCATAAAGTCTTCTATTGTTTTGAGTCTATTTAATGTCTTTCTTTTGCTCTGTTCTGATTTTTGCTCCCCTAAATCCAGCTTAAGTTTTGTAACCAATTCGCCAAGCTTGAGCTCTGTTAGTAGTTCCCGTATGGCTTGTGCGCCAATCATGGCCTTAAACTTGCTGCTGTATTCTTCGCTATACTGTCTGTATTTTTCTTCAGATAAAAGTTCTTTTTTTCTCAGCGGAGCATCGCCTGGATCGATAACAATATATTCTTCATAATAGATGACCTTTTCCAAATCGCGAAGCCCTATGTTTAACAATAAGGCCATGCGGCTGGGCATTGCTTTAAAAAACCATACATGGGAACACGGGGCAGCTAGTTCTATATGGGCCATTCTGTCGCGCCTCACTTTGGAAAGCGTAACTTCCACGCCACAGCGATCGCACACTATACCTTTATACTTTATACGCTTATATTTTCCGCAACTACACTCCCAGTCACGCGTAGGGCCAAATATCTTTTCGCAAAAAAGACCGTCTTTTTCAGGCCTGAGCGTCCTGTAATTGATGGTCTCAGGCTTTTTTACCTCACCCCTGGACCATGACTTGATAACATCATAAGAAGCAATTTTTATGGATATAAAATCAAATGTATTAAGTTCTTTTATTAGCATTTTTCTCCTTCATTACTTCTTTTTTCTCTTTGCCTTTTTGAGCGCCTTGCGCTTTTCTTTTAAGTCCTGCTTTGAAACAACAACAGGAGGGGTAAGTCCATCCTTGTATTCTGTCTTAATGTCAAGACAAAGACTTTGAAGTTCTTTGACTAAAACATTAAAAGATTCCGGCGTTCCAGGATGCAGCGCGTGCTCGCCTTTTACTATAGATTCATATATCTTGGTCCTGCCAGAAACATCATCGCTTTTTACAGTGAGAAGCTCCTGCAATGTATATGCGGCTCCGTATGCCTCTAATGCCCAAACCTCCATCTCTCCAAACCTCTGGCCTCCGAATTGAGCCTTGCCGCCAAGAGGTTGTTGTGTTACAAGAGAATATGGCCCTATTGAACGCGCATGTATCTTGTCATCAACAAGATGAGCAAGCTTCATCATGTAGATGTATCCTACAGTGACCTTCTGACCGAACTCCTGACCTGTCAGTCCGTCAAACAACCTTACCTTTCCGTCTTGCGGAAGCCCTGCTTTCTCTAATTCCAGCTTTATCTCGCTCTCTTTTGCGCCGTCGAATACAGGTGTCTTGACCTTAAACCCCATTACCTTTGCAGCCCAGCCAAGATGCGTCTCAAGTATCTGCCCTACATTCATTCTTGAAGGGACGCCAAGAGGATTCAAGGCTATCTCTACAGGTGTCCCGTCTTCCATATATGGCATATCTTCCTCTGGCAATATTTTGGCAATGACACCCTTGTTCCCGTGCCTGCCAGCCATCTTATCCCCGACGGACAATCTCTTCTTGCTGGCAACATAAACAACAACTCTCTTTAAAACGCCAGCCGGCAGCTCATCTCCTCTTTTTATCTTATCCACTTCGTGCTCTTCTTCATACAGAACTTCTTCTATCTGATCATTATAAATCATCAGGGTGCGCTTTACTTCGGATTCAAGATCCGGATATTTCTCTATCTTTACAGTACCTGTATCGCTTTTTTCAAACTTAGGTATATCCTTCTTTCTAACAGGCCTTCCTTCGGCTATTAAAGTAGCGTTTGTTTCGTCAGATAAAAGAGGCGCTGACAGCTTAACTCCCAATAGGAGCTTAAATAAACGTTTTTGCCTTTCTTTCTTTATATTTTCTACGCGCTTTTGATACTCGCTTCTTATCTTCTGTATCTGCTTGTGCTCCTTTTGAATCTCCTCTTTCGTCTTTGATCTCTGGCCTTTTCTTGAAAAAACCTTTGCGTCTACCAGAATGCCTTCCACACCTGATGGCACTGTCAGAGAAGCATCGCGAACATCTCCTGCCTTTTCTCCAAAAATAGCCCGCAAAAGCTTTTCTTCTGGAGAAAGCTCTGTTTCGCTCTTAGGAGCGACTTTGCCCACAAGTATGTCTCCAGGGCTTACCTCTGAACCAATCCTGAGAATGCCGTCTTCTCCGAGATTACCAAGGGCCTCCTCGCTTAAATTTGGAATGTCCCTTGTGATCTCCTCGTTTCCAATACGCGTCTCCCTCGCTTCTATTTCAAATTCTTCTACATGTATAGAGGTATAGACATCGTTTTTCAATAATCTTTCGCTTACAAGTATGGCATCTTCAAAGTTATAACCGCGCCATGGCATGAAAGCGACAAGAACATTTCTTCCTAAGGCAAGGTCGCCGCCTTTAGTTGCAGGGCCATCAGCAATAACATCCCCTGCCTTGATCCTGTCGCCAACCTTAACAATAGGCCTCTGACTCACAGATGTATTTGCGTTACTTCTGGAAAATTTTCTCAGCTTATACACGATGCTATTGTTAACCACAATCTCATCTGCCTGGGCAGAAGTAATCATTCCTCCTGTCTTGGCCACTACAGTAGCCCCGGAATCAATGGCAACTTTTTTTTCCATGCCAGTACCTATTAAGGGGGATTCGGTAAACAATAAAGGCACAGCCTGGCGTTGCATATTAGAACCCATCAAAGCCCTGTTCGCGTCATCGTGTTCAAGAAATGGTATAAGACCTGCCGCAACGCTTACAAGCTGTTTAGGAGATACATCCATATAATCGATCTTGTTGGGTTGAACAAGAGGAAAATTGCCTCTGTGTCTGCACGGCACCCTCTCTTCTACAAAATATCCATCCTTGTCCAATTTTGCATTCGCCTGAGCAACTATATATTGATCTTCAATGTCAGCTGTCAAGTAATCAATCTTACCTGTCACCTTAGCTTTTTCTACCTTTCTATAAGGCGTTTCTATAAAGCCGAATTTATTTACTCTGGCATACGTGCTCAATGAAGATATAAGACCTATGTTAGGGCCTTCAGGCGTCTCGACCGGACATATCCTGCCATAATGAGAATGGTGAACGTCACGAACCTCAAAACCAGCCCTTTCTCTTGACAATCCACCAGGACCAAGCGCACTCAGGCGTCTTTTGTGCGTCATCTCTGCCAGAGGATTTGTCTGATCCATAAATTGGCTAAGCTGACTTCTGCCAAAGAAATCCTTTATCACGCTGGACAAGACCTTTGAATTTATCAAGTGATAAGGCATCATGGTGTCGACATCATAAATACTCATGCGGTCTCTGCAGAAACGCTCCATCCTTGCCAAACCAATTCTGAACTGCTCTGCTAAAAGCTCGCCTACTGTTCTAATACGCCTGTTCCCAAGATGATCTATATCGTCAACAACCCCTTCACCGTTCTTCAAATCCAATAAATATCTGATTGCATTTACAATGGTCTCTTTATCTAAGATGCCCTTCTCCAGCGATACCTTCATGCCTAGTTTGCGATTTAATATATAACGCCCGACTTTGCTTAGGTCATATCTTCTTTTATCAAAGAACATCCTTTCCAGTAAAAGTTTTGCGCTTTCGACCGTCAAAGGATCGCCAGGCCTAAGCTTTCTATATATGTCAAGAAGCGCCTCTTCTTTGGTCTTTGTGTGATCCCTATCCAATGTATTGGCGATTTCCTGAACCGTATCCCTAAAGACCTCTAAATAACGCACGCCTGATTCCCATAATTTATCTATTATCTCTTCGTTTAAAGTGCTGTTATTTGTCAGTAGTACCTCGCCTGTGTCAGGATGTTTTACATCCCTTACCACAATACGCCCTACATACTTAAGAAGGCTTGACTTTCTTGCTGGCCTAGCCCTTTCCACGCCACTAAAAAGTTTCATAATATCTTCGTTTGTCTCATAACCAAGCGCTCTTAAAAGAATACTGGCCAATATCTTTTTTCGTCTATCAATAAATACATGCAAAATATCATTTGCGTCAAACTCAAATTCCATCCAGGCGCCACGGGCAGGTATCACCCTTCCTGAAAATATCCTTTTACCGCTCGCCGCATGCAAGTTCTCCTCGAAAGATATGCCAGGAGACCTGTGGAGCTGACTTACAGTCACCCTCTCGTCGCCATTAATAATAAAGGTTCCGTTTTCTGTCATAAGAGGCAGGTCGCCCAGATAGACCTCTTGTTCCTTTGTGTCTTTTTTAGATCTCAATCTAACTTTTATCTTAAGCGGAGCAGCATAGGTCACGGCCCTCTTCTGACACTCTAGCCTATCGTATTTAGGTCTCCCTATTGCATAGTATAAAAATTCTAATTTGTAATTCCCATCATTGGATTCTACGGGAAACACGTCTTCAAATACTGCCTGAAGCCCTTCCCTCTTACGCTTAGTCTTTGGCCTATCAATCTGCAGAAAACTATCGTAAGAGTCTCTTTGTATCTGCAAAAGATAAGGCATGCGGATGACTTCTTTTAATTTTGCAAAATTTTTAAATCTGGTCATATTTTATGCCTCTATAGTGCAATGTCAGCGTCAGGTATCAGGTAAAAAGTGTCAAGGACGCCCTTGGCACTTAACGCTAAACCGGTTACTTCAGTTCTACCTTTGCTCCTTGCGCCTCAAGCTTTTTCTTTATCTCTCCTGCCTCTTCCTTGCCAACACCCTCTCTTATTGTCTTTGGAGCGCTTTCAACCAGGTCTTTTGCTTCTTTGAGGCCAAGACTGGTAACTGTTCGTATTTCTTTTATGACCTGTATCTTCTTGTCGCCTGCTGATGCCAAGACAACAGTAAAGGTTGTCTTTTCTTCTTGAGCCTCGGCTGGTGCGCCTGCTGTCGTGGCGCCCGGCGCAGCTGCTACAACAGGGGCCTGCGCAGTCACTCCGAACTTTTCTTCGATTGCCTTAACAAGGCTTGAAAGCTCTAAAACAGACATCTCCTCAATCGTACCAAGCATCCCTTCTATCTTCTTCTCATCCGCCATTTTTTGTTCCTCCCTTAATGAACACCTGACTCGCTCTGCAAGTCATGTCCTTATTTAAACCTCTCTACCTTTCGGTTTATGTTTGTTCTTTATTCTTTGCATCGTCTTTCTTTTCTTCCGCATCCGTGACTGGTTTTACATCTTCGACGCTTTTATTTTCTTTGTTCTCAGCTGGAGTTTTTTCTTTTTTATTCTCAGCGTTATCCTTGTTTCCTTCGTCCTGCGACGCCCTGTCTCCGGCATCAGGCTCTTTTGTCTCTTCAGGCTTAGGCGCTGGTTTGTTTTCGCTAGAAGGCTTCTCTTCTTTTTGTTCAACCGGCTCTTTAGTCTCTGCGGTTTGTCCTTCGGTATCTACTTTTCTATCTTTTACGGCATTCAATGCATAGAGGAGCTTGGCGATAATCCCGCTTAGCGCGCTCGCCAGACCTTGTATGGGCGCATTGAGCACATTTGCAAGTTTACCAAGTAAAATCTCTTTTGAAGGAAGAGACGCTATTGTGGAGATGTCTTCCTTGGAAAGAATCTCTCCGTTTACTATGCCTGCGCAAATCTTCAAGGCCTTGCGGTCTTTTGAAAATTTCACAAGGACTTTTGAGACATGCATAGAATCCTGTCTTCTATCTATGGCAATTCCAACGTCTCCTTCGATAAATTCAGTTATGGCGCTATTAGGCCTGTCAACAAAAGCCCTCCTTACCAATGAATCCTTTACAACAATATATTCACTTGAAATGCTCCTCAATTCCTTGCGCAACTCGTTCAAATCCTGAGAGCTGAGCCCTTTATAGTTAGTAACTATAAGAGCGCCTGCGCTATTAAGACGATTGGATATCTCCTCAACCATTATTTTTTTGCATTCCATTGAAAGCTTTGCCATGGCCTATCCTTTATATAAGATCCCCTATCTCTTTTATAATGTCCCGAGCTTCACAAGGTCCAGCTTTAACCCCGGGCCCATAGTAGTTGAGATAGATATGTTTTTTATAAACTTGCCTTTTACGCCCTGCGGTCTGGCCTTGTCAACGCTCCTTATAACGCTGCTCACATTTTCACAGATGTTCTTCTCTTCAAATGAAATCTTACCAACAGCTGTATTAATATTTCCGAGCTTATCTAGCTTAAACTCTATCTTACCTGCCTTTGCTTCTTTTACAGCCCTTGAAAGATCATTCGTGACAGTGCCTGTTTTTGGGTTCGGCATAAGCCCGCGAGGCCCGAGCACCCTTCCTAACTTACCGACATCGCGCATCATATCAGGCGAGCTTACCACAACATCAAAATCAATCCATCCTGAGCTTATCTTTGAAATAAGGTCCGCCCCTCCCACATAATCAGCTCCCGCTTCCTTTGCGTCATTCTCGCCCTCGCCTTTGCATAATACAAGCACCTTTACATTCTTGCCGGTACCATGAGGCAAGACCACAGTGCCCCTGACCATCTGATCAGACTGCTTAGGATCTGCGTTCAGCTTAAATGAAAGCTCTACGGTTTCGTCAAATTTTGCGCGCGGCGCTTTTTTAAGCGATGAGACAGCCTCTTCCAAGGAATAAGCCTTGTTCTTGTCAGCTATCTTCTCAAATTCTTTTACTCTCTTAGTTAACCTTGTCACGTTTTCCTCGCTCCGTTGAGGACAAAAGGTATAGATTAGAAAATTTTAACCTTTGCCTGCCTTCGCTTCTCTGTTTTCTGTTGTATTTTCGGCTTCGTGCTTTGCTTTTGTCTTTTGAGAGTCTTGCGTCTCTTCTTTGCTGAGCCCTGAATCCTGTTTTGACTGCTGGGCCTGGCTGTCCTTTACGTCAACCACCTCTATCCCCATACTTCGAGCAGTGCCCTCAATTGTCCTCATTGCGTTTTCAATATTTGCGGCATTAAGATCCTTCATTTTTGTCTCGGCAATCTCTTTGACCTGCGCCTTTGACACCTTTCCTATCTTTTCCTTATTTGGTTGGCCGGATGCCTTTGCTATACCGCAAGCCCGCTTTAAAAGCACTGAGCACGGCGGACTCTTTATAATAAATGAAAAGGATTTGTCTTCGTAAACACTGATAACCACGGGAAGCACCAGCCCCTGCCTTTGCTTTGTCTTCTCGTTAAAAGACTTGCAAAATTCCATTATATTCACGCCATGTTGGCCCAGCGCAGGCCCAACAGGAGGAGCGGGATTAGCCTGTCCGCCCGTAACATGTAATTTGATTATCGTTTTAACTTTCTTTGCCATAACATCCTCGCTACACCCTCTCTACCTGCCAGTATTCCAATTCCACTGGAGTAGCACGCCCAAATATAGAAACCGCCACCTTTATTTTGCCTTTATCCGGGTTCACCTCTTCCACTGCGCCGTTAAAATTCACAAATGGGCCTTCTATGACCTTGACATTGTCACCTTTTTCAAAAACCACCTTGGGTGTTGGCTTTTCCTTTCTCTCCTCTGTTTGCTTCATTATGTGCTTGACTTCGCTCTCTAATAAAGGAACCGGCTTTGCCTTTGTCCCGATAAAACCAGTAACACCTGGCATATTTCTTATCGTGTACCAAGTCTCGTCATTCAAGTCCATTTCCACAAGCACATAACCCGGGAAAAATTTTCTAAGGGATATTTTCTTCTTGCCGTCCTTAACTTCTGACACCTGCTCTGTTGGTATAAGGACATGGAAGACCTTATCTTTCAATATGCCTTCCTGCAATTTATTGTCTATTGCGGTTTTTACCTTTTCTTCCTGACCGGTTAATGTATGTATGACATACCACTTATGACTCATAACTTTATTTCTATCTCAAAAGAAGGCTTACAAGCCTTGACAATATCATATCTACTATGCCTATAAACATAGCCAACAAGGCAGTGGAAATGATAACAACCCCCGTAGAGCCTATCAGCTCATTTCTGTCAGACCAGGAAACTTTTTGTAATTCAACCTTGACTTCGGTTATAAATTTAGTGATTCGCGAAAATATCTTTATCATTTTTCTCTCAAAGGCAAAACTAATGGCAGGCCAGGAGGGATTCGAACCCCCAACACGCGGCTTTGGAGACCGCTGCTCTGCCAATTAGAGCTACTGGCCTCCATTGTTTTGCTCGGAGACCTTTTTATATATATATCTATATATGTGACGGTCCGAAACAAAAACTCGATAGAGGCCTAACGAGGTTTCGCCTCGGACCGTCACTTTGGCGAACGCATAAGTCCGCCGTTTCTATTATTTTTCTTCCTTATGCGGCGTTCTCTTTCTGCAGAATTTACAAAACTTTTTTATCTCAAGTCTTTTTGTTTGCTTCTTCTTATTCCTCGTGCTTGTATAATTTCGCCTCTTGCACGCTGTGCATGCTATGGTAATCAGATCCCGCGGCATATCTACTCCGTTACCTCTGAGACAACCCCTGCTCCGACCGTATGCCCACCTTCTCTTATAGCAAACCTTAATTCCTTTTCCATTGCAATCGGGATTATGAGATCTACTTCGAAATCCACATTGTCTCCCGGCATTACCATCTCTGTGCCCTGGGGGAGCTTTGCAATGCCTGTGACATCCGTGGTCCTAAAATAAAACTGCGGACGATATCCATTGAAAAATGGTGTATGACGTCCGCCTTCTTCTTTTGTTAATATGTATACCTTGCCCTTGAATTTTGTGTGAGGGGTGATGGAGCCTGGTTTTGCAAGCACCTGGCCTCTTTCTAGATCTTTTTTCTCGACTCCTCTTAACAACACTCCAACGTTGTCTCCTGCCTGTCCTTCGTCAAGTATCTTTCTAAACATCTCAACGCCTGTTACAACTGTCTTCCTGGCCTTTTCCATAAGGCCCACTATCTCTACTTCTTCACCTACCTTCACTACGCCTCGTTCAATCCTTCCCGTGCCTACTGTGCCGCGGCCTGTGATGCTGAACACGTCTTCTACTGCCATCAAGAAAGGCTTGTCTATCTCACGCTTTGGCTGGGGGATGTAGCTATCTATTTGTTTCATGAGTTCTATTATGGGGCCGCAGGACTTACAATCATCCTTGCCGCAGCCGCAGTTCATTGAGTTGAGAGCAGAACCTTTTATCACGGGTATCTTGTCTCCCGGGAATTCATATTTTGTCAAAAGTTCCCTTACTTCCAGTTCCACCAGATCCAATAGTTCAGGATCATCCACTGCGTCGCATTTATTCAAAAACACTACTATGGCAGGTACGCCTACCTGTCTTGCCAAAAGTATATGCTCTCTTGTCTGAGGCATTGGTCCATCTACTGCTGAGACGACCAGGATCGCCCCATCCATCTGGGCAGAACCTGTAATCATGTTCTTTATGTAGTCCGCATGTCCTGGGCAGTCAACGTGTGCGTAATGCCTTGCTTCTGTTTCATACTCTGCGTGGTGAACGTTTATTGTAACGCCTCGCTCCCTTTCTTCGGGCGCATTGTCTATATCCTCGAATTTTTTGGCCTGCGCAAGACCCCTTGAAGCCAATACCTTTGTGATGGCGCTTGTAAGGGTGGTCTTGCCATGATCAACGTGCCCTATGGTTCCGATGTTTACATGAGGCTTTTTACGTTCAAATTTTTCTTTGGCCATTTTGAATCCTCCTGGTTAATTGTGGAGTTTACACGCAAAAAAAACTTTGCCGCGTTTTGCATGTTTCCGCAATTAGACATTTACTGTCAAGCACTCCGCAATTTGTCGACGGAGCTGCTGATGGGAATTGAACCCATGACCTCTTCCTTACCAAGGAAGTGCTCTGCCGACTGAGCTACAGCAGCAGAACTACAATAATTTTAAATAGTCGACTAGCTTATCTATTATATATTATATTAGTTTAATCCCACATAGATAAGAAAAGTAAATTATATCATAATAAATTTTCCTGTCAAGGAAAATTTTATTTTTTTAACCTCCATCTAACTTGAGAAATCCTCAATGACAAAAGTTATTCGCCATCGCATATTATTTGGCGGATAATACCGTCATCCAGCTTTCAGCAGACAATCCGCCTCTGGCGGATAGTTTAACTCCATATATCAAGTTAGTGCATATTGTTTTTTTACATTTTTAGGGCTGGGATTATTGCTTGAGCTATCTTGAAATATATAATAAGACCTACTACATCTACGATGCTTGTGGTAATCGGGCCTGCCAAAACTGCGGGGTCCAGACCAATCTTCTTGGATAGGAATGGCAGGAATATACCTGTTATTATCGCCAGGAGAACTATCAAGCACATTGTTATGCCGACCACAAGCGCCAGGAAAGGTGATTGCTGTAATAAGACTGCGCGAATAAAAGCAACTACTCCGACTACGAGGCCCATTATTAAAGCTGCTATTAGTTCAACTCTAACAACCTTCCATAAATTCTTAAACGTAACGTCGCCTGTCCCTAATCCCCTAATAATAGTAATTGATGTCTGGTTGCCGGCGTTACCTCCCGTATCTAGCAACATTGGAATAAAAAAAGTAAGCGCGACAACGGTGCTTAATGCGTGTTCAAAGGTCTTTAAAACAGTCCCTGTTAAAAAGTCAAACATCAAAAGAAACATAAGCCACCCTGCTCGACGCTTAACAAGACCTAGGCTACCTGTATGTGCATATCGTATCTCCTCTCCTTCCATAGGAGCCATTTTTCCTATTTCATATATTTCTTTTGTTGTCTCCTTATGGATCAACTCTACTATGTCATCTATGGTAATAATGCCGATAAGCCGATTATCGGCATCCACAACAGGCATGGTTAACAAATCATATTTCTCAAAATTTTTGGCAATATCTGCGCTTGAGTCAGCTGCATTGACCTTTATCCAGTCCACGGGCGTCATAATGTCCCTCACGAGCATGTCAGGGGCCGCCATAATAAGCATCTGGAGGGTTATCTCGCCCATTAATTTGTGACTCTCATCTGTTATGTAGATTGAATTTATATCCTTGATATGACCAGGCCTATAATTCTCCTGTAACGTTAAAAGAGCTTTTTTTGCTGTCATCGAAGGCCTTAGTTCAATGAGCTCTGTAGTCATCAAGCTTCCCGCTGTATCCTCGGGGTATTTAAGAAGCTTGTTTAAATCCTCCACTTCTTCTTTTTTCATCAAACCCGTTAATTTTTTTACAACCTTTGCGGGAAGGTCTTTAAAAAGGTCCGCCCTTTCGTCAGACGCCATTTCATTGAGGATTTGCGAAATCTCCTGATTGTCCAGATTGCTTAAAAGGTATGATTGATCTTCAAAGGCCAGGTTTTCAAAAACTTCTATGGCTGTTTTTGAGCCAAGGAGTTTAAACACCAACACCTTTTCATGGCCTTCGATCAGTTTTATGCCTTCTGCCAGATCCATAGAAGGGATGGTCTTTATTATATCCTTAACCTGTGTGAAATTTCTGTTTTTGAGACGGGTCTTTATCTCAGGAAGGAAAAGCGCAAAAACATCAACTTTTTTATTCAAGTGGCTCTTCATGATGGTTATGTGCTTCGGCGCTCGCTCGTTTCGACTCCTCTTGAGCGAACGTTGGAGCTGGCGAAAGGAGTCGAACCTTCAACCTATGGTTTACAAAACCATTGCTCTGCCATTGAGCTACGCCAGCATACTGCTTCACTGAACTACTTTCTAATTTGTATTTATATTTTCTACGAAGTCTGCCTGGGCGGACGAAGTAGAATGGAGCGGGTGAACGGGATCGAACCGTCATAGCTAGCTTGGAAGGCTAGTGCTCTACCACTGAGCTACACCCGCAACATTAGTTTAAAGTTTAAAAGCAGGCCTCCTTCAAATCCTCCGCTACCTACAATATTCTAATCTAAATTGGTGGGCAGAGGAGGATTCGAACCTCCGTAGGCGCGAGCCATCAGATTTACAGTCTGACCCCTTTGGCCGCTCGGGTATCTGCCCTTTGTAAAAACAACGGCAATCAAGTCGCTAACTTTATCGCCTCTGGAACCTTCTCCAGTATATCGCTTGCTATAAGTCCTATTTCACATTTTTCTTTTGCCGCCAGGTCGCCGGCAAATCCATGAATATAAACACCCAACTTCGCGGCATCAAATGGGTCTAAGCCCTGAGACAAAAAACCACCGATAATACCCGTAAGCACATCTCCAGCGCCTGCAGTCGCCATGCCAGGATTGCCAGTCTCATTTACATAAAATCTGGTCCGCGCGTCTCTATCCGTCACTACAGTGGCAGACCCCTTCAAAACCACGACAGCATTATAGTAATTTGAGAATTTTTTTGCAACACCTAATCTATTTTTCTTTATATAATCCGTATCTTTGTCGACAAGCCTTGACATCTCTCCAGGATGAGGAGTTATTATGTATTTACACTTTATCTTCTTTAGAATAGTTTTGTTTTTAGACAATGCCGTTAACGCATCGGCATCGATAACCATTGCTTTTTTAACGCGTGTAACAATCTGACATATCAATCTTCTGGTTTCTGGGTTATTAGAAAGGCCGGGTCCTAATACGGTCACGTCAGAACCGTCAATCTTGTTTAATATTTCTTTCTTTGCCTTCAAAGATAAAGTGCCTTCTCGTGTTTCTTCCAAAGGACACGTCATGACCTCTGTCAGCTTTGCCTCCATTGCAAGATTCAGAGAAAATGGTATTCCGAGAGTAACAAGGCCTGAGCCTGCACGTAAGCTTGCATTTGCGCACAATGCTGCTGCGCCTGTAAGACCACGCGACCCGGCAAGCATAAATATATGCCCATAATTCCCTTTATGACTATCCTTCTCTCTCTTCTTTAAAAATCTTCTGAGCTTCATCGCGGTTTTTTGTCTAAAATGTCCAAGGCTAAAACCTGAATGCTTGGACAAAAAGTTATCAATCTTTTTTCCAGAGGATGGCATTGCTGATAGCGTAATTACTGGTGTGAGACATGCTAACTATAATGCTGTCGAGGTCGTTTTCAAAAGCGAATTTTCTTGCCTGTCCATGAAGAACCACCTCTGGTTTTCCTTTTGAATCATTAAGCACTTCGATATTCCTTAACTGTATGCCTGTCCTCGTATCTCCAAACGCTTTCAATACTGATTCTTTGCATGCAAATCTTGCGGCAAGATTCTCATGGGAAAACTTTTTCGTCTTTACGTACTCAAGTTCTCTATCGGTAAACACTCTGTTTAAGAATCGCTTACCCCATACCTCAAGCGCCTTCTTTATCCTCCAGACCTCTACAATATCAACACCAACGCCTGCTATCATCTCAAATCAACCAATTCCTTCATATCTTTAACTGCCTTGTAAAGACCCGTGAATACCGCTCGAGATATTATCGAATGACCTATGTTTAATTCGTTCATGCCCTTTATTCTGGCAATTTTTTTTGTGTTGTCGTAATTAAGTCCGTGGCCTGCGTTCACCACGATGCCCAAAGACAACGCATACTTAGTGGTATCTTTTATTTTTTTAAACTCCCTCTCTCTGGAAGCCTTTGTCGTAGCCAGGCTGTATCTTCCTGTATGTATTTCTATTATATCCACGCCTATGTTCTTTGCCGCATATATCTCTCGTTTATCAGGATCAATAAAAACGCTCACCTCGATCCCTTTTCTTTTGAGTCCATCCACTACGCCAGCTATCTTCTTTGCGTGTTTAGCTATGCTCATGCCGCCTTCGGTAGTAAGCTCTTCTCTTCTTTCTGGTACAAGAGTAGCTTGGTGCGGCACAAGCCTTTTCGCTACCTCTACAATATCGCGATTTATTGACATCTCGAGATTAAATCTGATGTTCGCTCTCTTTGTCAGCGCCTTTACATCTGCATCATTTATGTGCCTGCGGTCTTCCCTGAGATGCGCTACAATGCTATCGCATCCTACTTTTTCGCACACTGAAGCCGCCCATACAGGATCAGGGTCCTTTTGCCCTCTTGCCTGTCTTAAAGTCGCAACATGATCTATGTTCACGCCAAGCTTAGGCACTTTATTTCTTCTCCGTTACATAACCTCTGTTCATTTGTTTTTTCTTTAAGGCTGGCTGTCTTTTGGCATGCTCTGCAATCGAGGATTTATATGCATTTTCTGAAACAGACTTCATTTTACTCAATTCTCCGTTAACGTAAAGCCATGTTACGATAGCCAGAATCAATGACGCTATCTTTATCCAGAAATTATCTACAATCCAGTTCTTCATAGCCTAAATTAACTCCGAGAAAAAAATAGACCCCTCTTTTTCTTGTCAGGCTTAAACAAATTATCTAAAACCCGCCCAAGCGCCTCTTTGTCCAGGTCTTGAGTAAGCCTTCCGCCTGTTGCGATCGAAATCCCACCTGTCTCTTCGGAAACAATTATTACTACGGCGTCTGTTTCTTCGCTTAGGCCAAGCGCGGCCCTGTGTCTCGTCCCAAGAGTCTTTGATACATTTGGATTCTGGGTAAGCGGGTACAAGCACCCTGCCCCAACAATCCTATCGCCTGAAATTATTATACCTCCGTCGTGAAGCGGGGTATTTGGCATAAAAGTAGTTATCAAAAGTTCTGTACTTACCTTTGCGTCTATCTCTATACCGCTCTCAACATAATGATTTAATCTGCTTTCTCTCTCAATTGCTATCAAGGCTCCGATTTTCCTCTTCGAAAGAGAAAGCACCGCCTTTATAATTCCCTTAACAACTTCAGATTCTTTAAAAAATACATCTGACCACCTATGCTGACCTATGCTAGCTAGCCCCCTTCTGAGTTCTGGCTGAAATATAATCAGAACCGCAACCACAGATATGGCAAACAGCTTTGTAAATATCCAATTTATTGTATCTAGACCGAGTTTCTGGGTTACAATAAAGAAAAGCACTATAAGGATTATGCCTCTTAGCACATGTACCCCGCGAGTACCTCTGGCAAAGATCAAGACTACATAAAAAACAAACCAAAGGATGCCTATTTCAACCAGTATCTTAAGCAAAGAAAGGTCACTAAACATTTACCGCCTCTTTATGGCGAAGAATTGCGTCGCTAAGCATAGCGACTTGCTTCATCTCTTTAACATCGTGTATCCTTATTATATCCGCGCCGTTTTTTATTGCCAGAGCCACGCTGGCAGCTGTTCCGAAAATCCTTTGCTTCGGCTCAACTCCCAGCACATTGCCTATAAAAGACTTCCTCGACGGGCCAATCAATATAGGTCGCTGCAATTTCTTAAAATAAGAAAGGCTGTTTAATATCTCCAGGTTATGCTCTACAGTCTTGCCAAAGCCTATACCGGGATCTACGATAATATTTTCTCTTTTTATGCCGCCTTCTTCTGCTTTTTTAACAAGATACGACAATCTTTCCACAATGTCTTCTACAATATTATCGTAGCTGGGATTCTGCTGCATTACTTGCGGCGTACCCTGCATATGCATAATAACAACCTTGGCATTATATCGTCGGGCAACATCCACCATATCCTGGTCAGACTCAAGACCTGTTATGTCATTTATCATCGAAGCCCCGTTGTCCAGCGCCGCCAACGCAACTTCTGACTTTCGGGTGTCTACGGAAATAGGGGTTTTTATTTTCTTTGCTAATTGTTTTATTGCGGGAATTACCCTTTTCATCTCCTCTTCCAATGAAACAGATAAAGAACCAGGCCTTGTCGATTCTCCTCCGATATCGATAATATCAGCGCCTTCCTCAATAATCCGCTCTGCCTCTTCTATGGCACGGCCTATATCTTTATATATCCCATCGCCGCTGAACGAATCAGGCGTAAGATTCAGGATCCCCATAATATATGTGCGAGAGCCAAATTCGAAATCTTTCATATCATTAAGCTTGAGATGCCGGGCTATGCTTATCTGGATTTTTCTTCTCGGCTTCCTTCTTGCAGTTTTTATCTTCTGATTCAGGGAAAATAAGTCTTTTTACCTCAAGAGAGTCCATCACTTCTTTTTCTAACAATTTATTAGCTAGGGTCTTCAGTTTTTCTTTGTTCTTTGATAATTCTTTTTTTGCCCTGTCATAACATCCGTCTACTATCTTGCGCATTTCCTTGTCGATTTCCACCGCTGTAGCTTCGCTGTAATTCTTCTCCTCGCCTATATCACGGCCCAGAAAAATCTGCTCCTCTCGCTTGCCAAAGGTGAGGAGCCCCAGATTGTCGCTCATGCCCCATCTCATGACCATATCCCTGGCAATCTTCGTAACCTCCCTTAGATCTGCCTGCGCACCTGTAGAGAGTTCGCCAAACATAATTTCCTCGCTCGCCCTTCCTCCTAATAAACCTATCACCTTGCCAAGTAGATATGTTTTGGTCTCAATATATTTGTCTTCCAGAGGTAAAGGCATGGTATAACCAAGCGCAATTCCTCTTGGTAAAACAGATACCTTGTGTAATGGATCTGCGCCAGGTATTAAAAACATCAAAAGCGCATGTCCTGATTCATGGTAGGCAACAATTTTCTTTTCTTCCGCGTTTATTACGTGCGCCTTTTTTGCAGGACCAGCAATAACCCGTTCGATAGACTCCTGCAACTCTTCCGTAAGAACGCTCGACTTGTCTTTCCGTGCAGCAAGAAGGGCTGCTTCGTTAACCAGATTTGCAAGGTCTGCGCCTGAAAAACCAGAGGTTTGTCTTGCTATAGACTTAAGGTCCACTTCTTTATCCAATTTTATTTTTTTAACATGGACTTTTAATATAGCTTCTCTCCCAATAATGTCTGGCCGCGAAACAACGATTATCCTGTCAAACCTTCCCGGTCTTAATAGCGCAGGATCTAGAACATCTGGCCTGTTAGTGGCTGCTATCAATATAACGCCTTCTTGACTGTTAAAACCGTCCATTTCCACCAGAAGCGCATTGAGGGTCTGTTCGCGTTCATCATGCCCTCCGCCAATACCTGCAAAACGTTGTCTTCCCACAGCGTCTATCTCGTCCATAAAAATAATACATCCTTTGCCGCCCATTTTTGCAGCGCGCTTTGCCTGTTCAAATAAATCGCGCACCCTGGAAGCGCCGACGCCTACAAACATCTCCACAAAATCCGAACCGCTAATGCTGAAAAACGGAACGCCTGCCTCGCCGCTGACTGCCTTTGCAAGCAATGTCTTGCCTGTCCCCGGTGCGCCCATAAGTAGCACCCCTTTTGGGATCTTCCCTCCTAATCTCTGAAATTTCTTGGGGTCTTTTAAAAATTCTATAATCTCTTTCAGCTCTTCCTTTGCCTCGTCGACCCCAGCAACGTCACCGAAAGTAATCTTTGTCTTATCGCCTGTGACCTGCCGCGCGCGACTCTTCCCAAACGAAAGGATCCGGCCTCCGCCCTGAGCGCTTCTATAGACAAAAAACCACAAAAATCCAATAAATAAAATCATCGGGCCAAGTGAGTAAAAAAGATTTACCCATAATGTCTTTGGGGGCCTTACATCAAAATCTCTAACGTTTTCTCTTAATAGTCTCAAGAGGTCGTGGTCCTGGGAAGGGATATTAACCGTAAAACTGGAACCGCTGGAAAATACGCCCTTAATACGATCTTCGACCTTAGCAACGGATTCTATTGCGCCCGTCTCATTGTTGCTTTCGAGAAGTTTATAGAACTCCCCATAACTCACTTCTCTCGGAACTGTCTGGGTAGAAAAAGAGCCTAGCCGAAGAATGTACACGAGAAGCAGAAAAAGACCCACCCAGAAAAAAACATTTTTGCTAAGTTTGTTTTTATTGTCTATTTTTTTAGGGGTCTTAGGGGGTTGGTTGCTTTGCATATCTATCTCCGTTCTTAATATTTATACAATGTAGATATATATTTTATCATTCAAACATTTAAAAATCAACTTTTTTACAAGACATTTTCTTTTTCTACGATCAAGGTATCCTTGCTCTTTACAATATTTATCCTCCCAGGCAAATCAACTATTGAATTTCCAGGCCTTTTATCTATCAAGCTTTCCATTTCCTTCCAATGCTGATACGTGAATCTCCTTAGGTTTCCTTTGACTTCCTCTAAAGCGCTTCTTAAAACCCTTTTTCTTATTGCTTCCGACTGAGTCTTAAATTTTTTGATATCTATTATGATCCCTCCAGATTTATTTTTTTTTGCCATGCTCCTAAATTTTCTCCTTGCGAATTTTTCTAAAAATTCGTTTTCAAGCCTTAGATTTTCAGCTGTGTTAGAGAGGATCTCTTTTATGTTTGGATTAAAATTCTTTTGCAGGTATGGAATCAATTCATGCCTGATCCTGTTCCTCGTAAAAATGACTTTATCATTTGAAGAGTCGTGCTTGAACTGTAAATCATTATCCCGCACGAAATCCTCGATCTCTTGCCTTGAAATCTCAATAAGCGGCCTGATTATTGTAAGGCCGCGAATGTCCTTGATAGGGCTTATGCCTCCCAGACCAAGCATGCCCGAACCTCTTATTGCCCTCATCAATACAGTCTCTGCCTGATCATCTCTGGTATGCCCAACAGCGACCTTTTTTATCTTTTTTGCATCCGCCGTTCTTTTGAAAAATCCGTATCGTTCAAACCGCGCGGCCTCCTCAAGGGATATATTTTTTTCTTTAGCTATCTTTGTGACATCTATCTCTTCGCAGACAATATCAAGGTTTAACTTCTTCGCGAACTCCTCACAAAATCTTCTGTCGGAAGCCGACTCTCCTCCTCTAATTTTATGATTTAGATGCGCAACGTGGACATTCAGCAAATATTCTTTTGTGAGCGCGAATAAAACATAAAGCAGGGTGACTGAATCAGGCCCGCCAGAAAGCCCTACCAAGATCCTATCGTGCTTCTGAAGAATGTTATATTTTTTTATCGTAACTTTGACTTTATCGATAAGCATGAGAGTTATGGTCTTTTTGTTGGTTAGGTCCACTTCATAAAACCCATTCTACTCCGTAGATTTCTACGAAGGATGGTAGCGGCGACTGGATTTGAACCAGTGACGCGCCGGGTATGAGCCGACTGCTCTGCCAGCCTGAGCTACGCCGCCATATATTTCATCACCTTAACTCGCTCTGACAAGTTAAGTCCTGATTAGACGATCTTCGTTGTTACTGCAATCTCTCGTTCAAACTCCCTGTCCTGTAACCTTCCAAATCCAAAACAATATAATGAAAACCCAAGGATTTTAGGCGTTTTATTATTCTATCACAAAGTTTGTGATTAACAAATTTCTTTATATCTTTTTTCTCAACCTCAATCCTGGCTATATCGTTATGATATCTAACTCTTACCTGCTTTATCCCGCACTTTTTTATAAATGCCTCTGCCGTTTCTATTTTTCTTAAAGTCTCTTTACGAATCTCCTGGCCATATGGTATCCTGGACGCCAGGCATGCCATTGACGGCAGATCCCACGTTTTTAAATCTAAACTTTTAGAAAATTTCCTAATGTCGCTTTTTGTTATGCCTGCCTCTTGTATCGGACTCCTTACGCCGAATTCCAACTTGGCCCTACTGCCAGGCCTGTAATCTTTTTTATCATCCACGTTTGATGCGTCCACAACAAACTCCAAACCATTCCTTTTGGCAAGACAGCTTAGTTTTTTGAATAATTCTTTTTTACAATAATAACATCTATCTGTCGGATTCTTTGCAAAGCTAGCGTCGTTCAATTCATCTGTAAAAATTATTTTATGCTTGACGTCCAGACTCCTTGTAAACCTTTTTGCCTGCGACAATTCAGAAGAAGTATATGTATCTGAGACTGCTGTAACGGCCAGCACATTGTCTTTCTCCAACACATCCCTTGCCATCTTTAACAAAAAACTGCTATCAACGCCTCCTGAAAACGCTATTGCCACGCTTCCAAGATCTAACAATATCTGCCGCAATCTTTTTAACTTATCCATCTCAGCCATATCTAAATTCAACTCTGTAGACGAACTATGCTCAACCTGTGGATGTCTCTAGTTTATTTCAACACCTTTTCTATCCAGCCACCGCCAAGCACATATTCTCCATCATAAAACGCTGCCGCTTGTCCTGGGGTAATAGCCTCTTGTTCTTTCTCGAATTCCACTTCGATCCTGCCGTCTCTTGTCCGTTTCAAAAACGCCCTTGCTTTTTTGTGATTATACCTTATCTTGACTTCTACATCAAAACGGCCTGTATCTTTTTTCGAAATCCAACTAACGCCTCTCACTACAAATCTTTTCTTCTTTGCCTCCAAAGAATCGCCCACAACAATAACATTCTCTTCCGGCTCTATTTTTATTACATAAAGAGGTCTTTTGTTGGATATACCAAGACCTTTTCGTTGCCCTATCGTGAAATTCCAAAAACCATTGTGTCGACCCAGGGCTTTGCCGACAGAATTAACTATGTCGCCTTCCTTAACGCCTACACCACAATGCTCCTTTATAAAATTAGAATAATTATTGTCTGGTACAAAGCATATTTCTTGGCTTTCTCGTTTTTTATAAACCGAGAGGCCAAGTTTTTTCGCCTTAGCCTTCACGTCGTCTTTATTAAGGGCTCCTATAGGAAGGAGGGTTTTCCTCATCTGAGCACTTGTAAGAGAAAATAAAACGTAAGACTGGTCTTTGGATTTATCTATAGATTCTTTTAGCTTGTAAGCGCCGTTTCTCTCAATCCTCGCATAGTGCCCTGTAGAGACAAAATCACATTCCAGCTCCTCTGCCTTTTTAAGCAGTTTTCCGAATTTTATTTTCTCATTGCAAACAATGCAAGGATTTGGCGTGCGCCCTTCCAGGTATTCACGGGTAAAGTAATCTATCACCTCTTCACGAAAGACCTTTTCAAAATTCAAAACATAGTGTTTTATATCAAAGATATTGCAAACCTTTTTGGCATCCTCGATATCCTGCAATGAACAACAAGATTTTTCCTTGTGTTTTCCGCAGTATTCCTTTGGCCATATCTTCAAAGTTGCGCCTATGACTTCATAGCCTTCTTCTTTTAAAATAGCAGCGGCCATGGAACTATCCACACCTCCGCTCATAGCAACCAACACCCTTTTCTTTTTAAGCATATCTCCTCGCATCCTAACTTGACATGTGAAATTAAACCATCCGCTTTTGTCCGCCGCGGCGGATTATCCGGGTCTGGCGGACAACTTCTGTCATTGAGAATTTCTCAAGTTAGGTATTTATCTATAGCCTTGGCAGCGCGCCTGCCTTCGCCCATTGCTGCGATTACAGTATTGTCCCCATAGGTAGCGTCTCCGCCAGCGTAAACGCCTTTTACATTTGTAGCTTGCGTTTCGGGATCTACTATTATTTTATTCCATTTATCAACTTTAATCTCTGGCGTGGCTTCTAAAAACACAGGGTTTGGGTTTTGCCCTATTGCTACAACTACTGTATCTACATCCATAACAAACTCCGAACCGTCTATAGCTACAGGTCTTCTCCTGCCAGAAGAATCTGGCTCACCCAGCTCCATTCTTATACACTGCATAGCGTTTACAAACCCCTTCGCGTCACCGAATATCTTTTTGGGCAGGGTTAGCACATGAAGCTCTATGCCTTCTTCTTTTGCATTTTCCACCTCTTCCTTACGAGCAGGCATTTCTTTTTCTGATCTTCTATAAACTATATAAACCTTTTCTGCTCCGAGCCTGAGACACACCCTTGCCGAATCCATTGCAGTATTGCCTCCGCCAATAACCGCCACCTTTTTTCCTATATTGATAGGGGTGTCATACTCTGGAAAGAGGTAGGCCTTCATCAGATTTACCCTTGTTAAAAGTTCGTTGGACGAATATACCCTGTTTAGATTTTCGCCGGGTATCTTCATGAAGCTCGGAAGCCCTGCTCCTGTGCCAATAAATACAGCCTTATATCCTTCCTCAAACAATTCATTCAATGTAGAAGTTTTTCCTACTATAAAATTTGTCTTAATCTCTACACCTAAGGATCTCAGATATCCTACCTCTCTTTTTACGATATCTTTTGGAAGTCGAAATTCAGGGATGCCATAAACCAGAACTCCGCCAGCAGCATGCAGGGCCTCAAATACAGTAACGCTATAACCCATCCTGGCAAGATTCCCTGAGCAAGTCAATCCAGCTGGCCCGCTTCCTATAACAGCCGCCTTTGCCTTGTGCTTTATCTCTTGCGTCACTGAAGCGTGAGATAGCTCCCAGTCAGCCGCAACTCTTTCCAGGGCACCTATATTTATAGGGCTATTCTTGACATTTAATACACACGCGCCTTCGCACTGGTCTTCCTGCGGACAGACCCTGCCGCATATCCCTGGAAGATTATTTTTTTCTTTTATTATGCTTATCGCTTCGTCAAATTTTTTATCCTTTATTGCGCTGATGAAACGCGGGATATCTATCTCAACTGGGCAACTCGCAGAGCATTTTGGCTTCTTGCAAAAAAGACATCGCGCAGCCTCTTTGATAGCCTCTTTTTCTGATAGGCCCAGCGCCACCTCATTAAAATTCTTAATCCTCTTCTTTGGGCTCTGTTTTTTCATCCTTAAATTACCTCTCAGCTAAATAAATCACTTCAATATTCCCCTTATCTTACAAGCATGCCTCTCTTGTTCTTTAAACAATGACTGCCGCGTCATTAATTCTTCAAAATTCACGCCATGACCGTCAAACTCAGGTCCGTCCACGCAAACAAACTTTGTCTCTCCGTTAACCTCTATTCTACAAGAACCGCACATGCCAGTGCCGTCCACAAGCACAGTGTTTAACGACGCAAGTGTCTTTATCTTGTAGGGCCTCGTCAAATCTGCAATGACCTTCATCATGATTGCCGGACCAACAGCATACACAAGATCTATTTTGGTCCCAGAATCTATTAAACTTTTTAACACGTCAGAAACAAATCCTTTTTCACCGCCAGAGCCATCGTCCGTCGTAACAAATATCTCGTCACACGCCTTGCTCAACTCTTTTTTGAATATCACAAGCTCTTTGTTTCTTGCGCCAATAATCACAATCACCTTATTTCCACAAGACTTATAGGCCTTTGCCGCGGGATAAAGCTCTGCAATGCCAACGCCTCCGCCAATACAGCATACCGTCCCTACCTTCTCTGCTTGTGTTTTGTGTCCCAGCGGCCCAGACACATCCTCTAAAAACTCGCCTGGGTTTTTCTCCGTTAACCTATGCGTAGTAACGCCTACGTCTTGGTAAACAATAGTGATGTTCCTCTCATCGTGCCCAGCTATAGTAAGGGGTATGCGTTCGCCCTGCTCATCAATCCTTATTATTACAAACTGTCCTGCCGCAGCCTTTCTGCCAACCAGAGGCGCCTCTAATTCCATCCTAAAAATTGCAGGTGCCATGTTTTCATTTGACAAAATTTTAAACACTATTCTCATCTCCTATCAACGCTAATCCCTTAAGGGTTAATTCTGGATCTATTATATCAACGGTTTTGCAATAAGGCCCGATAAGCCGTGACAGGCCACCTGTTGCTACAACATGACAACCTTTGCAGCATTTCTTCTTTAATCTCTGAACAATGCCGTCGCACAAGCTGCTAAATCCATATACTGCGCCGCTTATCATGCTCTGGCGCGTCTCTTTTCCCAAAATATCCTCTGGTTTTTTTATAGCCACTTTTGGCAGAAGACAAGCCTTTGCGGATAATGCGCCAAGCGAAATCTCAACGCCAGGAGTAATGACTCCGCCAAGGTATTCCTTTTTTTTGTTTATCACGTCTATTGTTATGGCTGTTCCAAAATCTACAATTATAGACGGGCCGCCATGTAATTCGTAAGCAGCCCTTGCGTTAATAAGCCTGTCCTGACCTACCTGTCTCGGCTTTTTATATAGGTTCTTAACTCCACTGTCCACATCTTCCCCGACAACCAAAATTTCCTTACCGAGCGTATCTCTGACTAATTTTCTAACGCATTTCAATGCCTCTGGCACAACGCTTCCAACAACAACACGTTCTATTCCTTTCAAGCAAGGCTTCATTCTTTTAATGTACTGGGATTTTAAATCTTTTGCGTTCGTAGGGGTTCGGAAGGCCTTACTCAGAATCCTGCCTTTGAAAATCCCATTATAAATACTTGTATTACCTATATCAACTGCCAGCAACATATTTACTTCCCTCGACACGTTTTTCCCCAGCCAACTTGACATTTTTGTAATTGACTGATTTATCAATCTAGGGCTGCACTATCTGAGTATTATTACTTCACCTGCTAGGATTCTTTCGTTAAATCCTGAATCCATTCTCAATATAAGCGCGCCTTCCTTGTCTACGTCTACAGCATGGCCTGATATAAATTTATTATGATAATTTATCTGAACTCGTCTGTCAAGAACTGCCGATAGCTTTTTATACTCTTTGATAATCCCTGAGACATTCCCTTTACTAAAAATCCTATAATATTTATCAAGGTTGCTCAAAAGCGCTTTTACAAACTCCACTCTTGGTACTATTTGTCCCTTTTTTATTAGAAGAGAGGTGGCGCCTTCCGGCAACAATTCCTTCTTTGTGTTTATATTGATGCCTATACCCACTATGACAAAATGGACCTTGTCCATCTCGCCGCTCATCTCTGTCAATATGCCGCATACCTTTTGTCTATCTATCATGACATCGTTCGGCCATCTAATAAATGCGGAAAGGCCTGTTGTTTCTCGGATTGTTTTTGCGACACTGAGAGATGAAAAAAGCGTAATGACAGAAAGATCCCTTGGTAAAATATCAGGCCTTAATATCACTGAGAAATATGCGCCTTTATCTCTTGGCGAAACCCATTTTCTGCCTAATCTGCCGCGACCTTTAGTCTGATACTCTGCAACCACCACTGTGCCTTCTGCTTCTCCAGATGCGGCCATATTATACGCTGCGCTATTCGTGGATTCCACTTCCTTATAAGAATATATTTTCTTTCCAATCGTCTCGACATCAAGCTGCCATTTTAATTCAATTTCACTCAAACGGTCGGGCACGGACATCAATCTGTAGCCAAGATGAGGAGATGCGACAATATCGTATCCTTCATAGCGAAGCTTTTCGATATGTTTCCATACGGCTGTCCGGGAAATACCAAACACCTTACTCAGTTCCTCCCCTGAAACATAAGCATGTTTCTCTTTCTTGAAAAACTTTAGAATCTTATCGTCTAACAACATAGCCATTGAGACCCGGCTCTCTCCAGGATTATCGCTTTTCTCTCTTCAGCTCTTTTATCTTGTCTCTTATCTCTGCTGCCCTTTCAAACTGTAAATTCCTCGCGCTGAGTTCCATTTCTCTTTGCAATTCCGCGATAAGCGTATCTATCTCGTATCTGTCTTCGTCCTGCCCGGCCACATCGATCACAACATCCTTTGCCTTTTTAACAATCTCTATACCCTCTTTAATAGCTTTTTCTACTGATCTCGGAGTAATGTTGTTCTTTCGATTAAATTCCAGCTGTTTTTTTCTGCGCCTATTTGTCTCCTCAATCGCCTTTTTCATGGAATTGGTTATTGAATCTGCATACATGATGACCTGACCGTCGATATTCCGCGCAGCCCTTCCCGCTACCTGGATAAGCGCTGTCTGAGACCTCAAAAAGCCTTCTTTATCCGCGTCCAGAATAGCGACCAGCGAAACCTCTGGCAAATCCAGGCCTTCGCGTAATAAATTTATACCTACGAGACAATCGAATTCGCGCTTCCTTAAATCGCGCAATATCTCTGTTCTTTCAATAGTGCCGATTTCCGAATGCATATGTCTGACCTTTAACCCTGAATCCTTTAAATACGCTGCGAGATCCTCAGCCATCCTCTTTGTCAAGGTAGTTATCAATACCCTTTGCCTCCTGATAGATCTCTCCTTTATAAGTCTCATCAAATCATCTATTTGTTTATCAGTGGGCTTTACAATGATCTCTGGATCAATAAGACCCGTCGGCCTAATCAATTGCTCAACGATCTGTTCTGATTTTTGCAATTCATGATCTGAAGGTGTGGCAGAGACAAATACTGTCTCATGAATAACGTTCACAAATTCATCGAAATTCAAAGGCCTATTATCCAGGGCGGACGGGAGCCTGAACCCATAATCAACAAGCACCTGTTTGCGCGCCCGGTCTCCATTATACATACCCCTCAACTGTGGTATTGTAACATGAGATTCGTCAATGATTGTTAAAAAATCCTCTGGAAAATAATCAAGCAGGCAGTGTGGCCTGGATCCTGATAGTCGGTCGCTTAAGTGCCTCGAGTAATTTTCTATGCCGTTACAAAAACCCATTTCCCTCAGCATCTCTATGTCATAGCGTGTCCTGGAATTAAGACGCTGCGCCTCGAGTAATTTATTCTGTGATTTTAATTCTTCAACCCTCTCTTTCAATTCTGCCTCAATTGAGACAATAGCCTTTTCTATCTTGTCCTTGGTGGTAACGAAATGCTTGGCAGGATAGATAGCTATCTTTTCGAGGTCTTCTAATATTTCACCTGTCAAGACATCGATCTCTGAAATCTTTTCTATTGTATCTCCAAAAAAATACACGCGAAGGGCAGTCTGCTTATACGCAGGGAATATTTCTACGATCTCGCCTCTCACCCTGAAGCAACCTCGTTTAAAATCAACGTCATTCCTTGAATAGTGTATCGCCACCAGGCGCGACAAAACCTCGCTTCTCTTCACGCGATCTTCTTTTTCTAAAAACAACAAGAGTTCCCGGTAATCGCCGGGAGATCCCAGGCCGTATATACACGATACGCTTGCCACTATAATCACATCCTGCCTCGACATAAGCGCGCTGGTTGCCGATAGCCTGAGCCGGTCTATGTTATCGTTTATAGATGCATCTTTTTCTATATATGTGTCTGTCTGCGGCACATACGCCTCTGGCTGGTAATAATCATAATAACTTACAAAATATTCTACTGCGTTGTGCGGAAAAAACTCCTTGAATTCGCCGTATAATTGCGCGGCAAGGGTTTTGTTGTGCGACATGACCAGCGTGGGTTTTTGTAGCTCACTAATCGCATTGGCCATCGTAAAGGTCTTGCCGCTTCCTGTCACGCCAAGTAACGTCTGAAACCTAATAGACTTCTTCAGGCCATCTGTAAGCTTTTTAATTGCCTGCGGCTGGTCTCCTCGCGGCTTAAACGAACTAATCAACTTGAAACCTGACATAAAAAATCCCGCTAACTTGACACTTCTGTCATTGACTGATTTATCAAGTTAGGCCTTGTGTGGTTCAATGATTACTTACAAATTCCCAGCGAAAAGTCAACTGATGGAGCTGAATGGGTAAGAGAACCTATGGAAATCCTGTCTATCCCTGTCTTAGATATCCTTGCAACATTGCCTAAATTAACACCGCCTGATACTTCCAGCGCAGGCCTCAATTCGCTGCTCGCAGTCCGTGACTTGCGCGAAGACCGCGATCTTCTTAACCTTACTGCCTTTTTGATGTCTTCTATCTTCATATTGTCCAGCATTATTATGTCCGGCTCGGCATCCAAGGCCTCGCTATATTCTTTTAAATTGTTGACTTCTATTTCAATGTTTTTATAGCCTCTTGCCTTTGCCGTCCTTACGCCGTCCCTGACGGCGTTTGACCGTAGTCCGCGGGATGAAACCCGCAACGCATCCAGGTGATTATCCTTAATCAAAATCTCGTCCCACAAGCCCATCCTGTGATTGCAGCCTCCTCCAATCACAACCGCATATTTTTCTAAAACCCTTAGCCCTGGGGTAGTCTTTCGCGTGTCAAATATCCGAGCGTTGCCTTTCCTTGCCCTGTCTACGAATCTACTGGTCAATGTAGACACCCCGGAAAGTCTTCCTATAAAATTCAAAACAGTCCTCTCGCCTGCAAGAATACTCCTGACTGAACCCTTTAGAGATATAACTCGCTTTCCTTTTCGAACCCCATCCCCATCCTTACAAAGTGGCCTGAAAATTATTCTTTCGTCCAGGGCATCAAAGATCCACCTGGCAACATCAATTCCGGCAATCACGCATTCCTCTTTAGCAACGATCTCAGCGGTTATATTTACATCTTTTTCAAAAACTACAGAAGTCGTAATGTCGCCGCTGCCCACGTCTTCTTTTAATGCATTCATTATTACCGGAAAGGCCTTTTCTTTGGCAAGTTTCATAAATCCCTGAGGGTCTCCTTCAACCTTCTTATCTGCCCTTTTAATTTCCCAGTTTTTTCCTTCTCAAGCCCGACTATTTTCTCGGGCGCCCTCGTTATAAATTTTTTGTCTTTTAATTTTTTCATGCTGAATTTCAATTGCCTGTCCAGATCGTCCATCTTTTTAACAAGCCTTGAGCGCTCTGCCTCAACATCGATGACACCCTCTAAAGGGATAAATATATTAAAACCTTCAAGAATCGCGCTAGCGCAATGTTCTGGTTTTTTCTCGCATTTTTGTATTATCAGCTCCTCAAGTTTAGCAAGATGCCTTATATAGCCGACCCCGTCTTCTAACTTGACATCTTTACCCTTTTTCAAAGGCGAGAGAAAAACTGTCAATCTTTTAGAATAAGATATATCCATATCAGAGCGTATGTTCCTTATGCTTATTATAATGTCCTTGACTATCTTCATGTTGCGCTCTATGTCTTTTTTCACATAAGAGCTGTCTGGCTTGGGCCAGGACGCTACCATTATACTTTTTCTCTCTTTTATATTTTGCCATATTGATTCTGTTACAAACGGCATAAAAGGGTGCAATAGCTTCAAGGAATCTTCCAGGACATGTATCAAGACCCTCTCTATGATATCTCGCTTGGCATCCGAAGATTTAACTCTGTCTCCCGTGATCTCCGGCTTTACCATCTCTACATACCAATCGCAAAAATCATGCCAGAAAAAGTCATATATAAGCGCCTCTGCCTCATTAAATCTGTAATTCTCTAAAGACTTGGTAACCGAGCCTATCGTATTGTTCAACCTGCTCAAGATCCAACGGTCGGCTACGGATAGATTGGCCTCTCTAGGCCGGATCCTACGATCTTCCTCTTGCTGGACAGATTGAGGTTCAATATTCATTAACACGAATCGCGACGCATTCCATATCTTGTTCGCGAAATTCCTGCCAATGTGAAATTTTTCTTTAGAGAGGTACACATCCTGACCTGTAGATGTTATGGCTATCATGCTGTACCTCAAAGCGTCTGTGCCAAACTCGTCTATTATCTCTATGGGGTCTATAGTATTCCCCAGCGACTTTGACATCTTCCTGCCTGTTGCATCCCTTACGGTGCCATGTATATAAACATCCTTGAAAGGGATTTCTTTCATAAACTCCATGCCAGCCATGATCATCCTTGCCACCCAGAAAAACAATATTTCAGGCGCAGTAACCAATGTAGAAGTCGGATAAAAATATTCAAGGTCCTTTGTCTTTTCTGGCCACCCAAGAGTGGCAAACGGCCACAGCCAGGAAGAAAACCATGTGTCCAAGACATCTTCATGCTGTTCTAGATTACTGGAACCGCATTCTGGTCGTGGGCATTTTCCAGGGGTTTCGCTATTTATTGTAGGCGAGATTACCCCTATCCTGCAATCCTTGCAAAAATAAAGAGGGACCCTGTGCCCCCACCATATTTGCCGTGATATGCACCAATCCCGGATGTTTTCCATCCAGTTAAGATAAACCTTTGTCCATCTTTTTGGATAAAACTTGACCCTTCCTTTTCTCACTGCTTCAATCGCTGGTTGTGCCAACTTTCTCATACTCACAAATAACTGATTGGATAAATATGGCTCTACAATAGTGTGGCACCTGTAACAATGCCCAACAGCGTGTTGGTGAGGTTCTGTTTTTACCAGCAGGCCCTTTTCTTCCAATTCCTTTACAATCCCCTCTCGGGCATTGAATCTATCCATGCCATTGAACCTACCTGCATTCTCGTTCATCGTCCCATCAATATTCATTATTAAAACTGGTTTCAATTTGTGCCTTCCACCGATCTCAAAGTCATTTGGGTCGTGGGCTGGAGTGACTTTAACAGCGCCTGTGCCAAATTTTTTATCCACAAAACTATCTGCGATTATCTCTATCTCACGTTCGATTATAGGCAGTATTAATTTCTTCCCTATAAGTTTTTTATACCTATTATCTTTTGGATTAACAGCTACAGCCACATCTCCTAACATAGTCTCAGGCCTTGTAGTAGCAACTGTTACGGATTTATCTGAACCCTTTATAGGGTATTTTATATAGTACAAAAATCCTTTCTTTTCCTGATGAGGTGCTTCTTCATCAGAAAGCGCAGTCTTACACCTCGGGCACCAGTTTATAATGCGCTCCCCCGGGTAGATCTCTCCGGTTGGTGGTCTACTCCACAGAGAGCCAAAGGCCTCTGTGACTGCCCTGGAGTATTCCTTATCCATTGTAAATCGTAAACGGTCCCAGTCGCACGATGAGCCCAGCCTTTTTAATTGATCTATTATTACTGATCCATGTTCTTTCTGCCATTTCCATACCTCTCGCAGGAACTCCTCCCTCCCCAAATCATCTCTCATCTTGCCTTCTTTAGCGAGCTTTTTCTCCACGACATTCTGCGTGGCAATGCCGGCGTGGTCCGTTCCTGGTACCCATAAACTCGCAAACCCCTGCATCCTTTTCCATCGTATTAAAATATCCTGCAGGGTATTGTTTAAGGCATGCCCCATGTGAAGTATGCCTGTGACATTGGGAGGCGGGATTGCTATAGTAAAAGGCTTTTTGGACAAGGAAGGCCTTGCGCTAAACAGGCCTTCGCGCTCCCATTTTGAATATATAGCCTTCTCAATCTCTTGCGGATTATACCTGGAAGGGATCTCTTTCATTTCATATCTTTTTGTAAATAAATTTGAAATATTAAATCCGAAATTTGAAAACTCAAATTTCGGATTTATGCTACTTAACACCCTATATAATAGCCCTTACTTACTTTTATCTTTCAACAACTTATATTCCACGCTATCTACAAGCGCCTGCCAGCTCGCTTCAATAATATTTTCAGACACCCCAACTGTGCCCCAGGAAGTTTTTTCATCCTGTGATTGAATAAGCACCCGTACCTTTGCAGCCGTACCCACCTTTTCATCCAGCACCCTTACCTTAAAGTCAGAAAGGTGCATTTTGGCTAGCGTAGGATAAAATTGCGTCAATGCCTTTCGTAATGCATTATCCAGGGCATTAACAGGGCCATCTCCTTCGGCAGCCGTATGCTCTTCTTTCCTATTCACCCTTACTTTAATAGTTGCCTCGGATATTAAAGTATCGTTCTCTCTCTTCTCAATGCTTACCTTGAAGCCCTCCAGGGTAAAAAAGGGCTTATGTTTTTTCAATGCCCTTTTCATCAAAAGCTCAAAAGAAGCATCTGCTGCTTCAAAATAATATCCCTGATTTTCCAGGTTTTGCACCAATCTCAGTATCTTCCTGGTCTGCGGGCTATCCTTTGAAAGATCCAACTCCATCTCTTTTGCCTTTAAAATAATACTTGTCTTCCCGGACAACTCAGATATAAGTATTCTCCTGTGATTTCCTGTTATCTCAGGCTTTACATGTTCATAGGACTGAGGATTCTTCATAACCGCATCAACGTGCACGCCCCCTTTATGCGCAAAAGCGCTTCTTCCCACAAAAGGCTGATTATCCTGCTGTTTCATGTTTGAGATCTCGCTCGCGTAATGCGACACTTCTGTTAATTTTTTTAGCTTCGCGCTTGGAAGGCACTTGTATCCCATTTTCAACTGAAGATTGGGAATAACAACACATAGATCTGCGTTTCCACATCTCTCGCCATAACCATTAATGGTCCCCTGCACCATCCTGCACCCTGCATCCACAGCAGCAATGCTATTAGCAACAGCCATACCGCTGTCATTATGCGTGTGTATGCCTAATGGCACGGCAGTAAACTCATTGTATATAGCCCTTACTATAACACCCAACTCATACGTTAACATACCACCATTTGTATCGCATAGGACAATAGCGTCACAACCTCCTTTAACAGCAGCGCGCAATGTTTCCAGGGCATAGTCTTTATTCCTTATGTATCCATCGAAAAAATGCTCGGCATCATAGAATACACAAAGGCCCTTTGATTTCAGATAGTCCACTGTCTCCTGTATCATATTCAAGTTTTCTTGCAGCGAAACCCTGAGCACCTCTGTTACGTGCAAATCCCATGTCTTTCCAAAAATAGCAAGGGTGTGTACCCCAGTCTTGAGAAACGCCTTTAGATTCTTATCCGCTGCCGGGCTTATATTTGCCCTTCTGGTGCTTCCAAAGGCCACTACCTCAGAACGCCTAAGCCTTGCCTTCTTGACCTCTTTAAAAAACAACATATCTTTTGGATTAGAGCCTGGCCATCCCCCTTCTATATAATGAATGCCCAGGGAATCCAATTTTTTTGCAATCCTGATCTTGTCAACCACAGAAAAAGAAATGCCTTCTCCCTGAGAACCATCTCTCAATGTAGTATCGTATAGCTTGACTTCCTGCATACATAACTCCTTAAATGAGTCCGCCGAGGCGGGTGAATTTAATCCGCGAAACATACACTAGGCGCTCACTTACCCAAACCAAATGCCTTATGAATCGCCCTCACAGCCTTTTCTGCGTTCTTCTTCTTTATGACGCATGATATCTTTATCTCAGAGGTTGCTATCATGTCTATATTGATCTTCTTTGAGGCAAGCGCCTTAAACATCTTTGCCGCTACGCCAGAATGACTCTTCATGCCCAGGCCAACTATAGAAACCTTTGCAATGTCGCGGTTAAAGGTCACGTCATCGGCCTTTGCATACTTAACTATTTCATCCATAACCTGTCTAGTCTTATTCAGTTGATCGAGGGGCACGGTAAAAGAAAGATCCGTGTATCCGGTTCTACTTACATTCTGAATTATCATATCAACGTTTATATCTTCCTTGGCCAGGTCTTTGAAAATAATGGCTGCGATGCCTGGCTTATCAGGCACTCCACAAATAGTCACCTTTGCCTCTCCTTTATTCATGGTAACGCCGCTTACAAGAACCTCTTCCATTGCCTTAACCTCCTTGGATATAATAGTGCCTTTTTTATTTGTAAAACTGGATCTTATGTGCAAGGGGACGGAGAACTTTTTCGAAACCTCCATGGAGCGTGCCTGCATGACCTGAGCCCCCAACGAAGCCAACTCAAGCATCTCCTCATAGCTTATACGAGAAAGTTTCCTCGCGTCTTTTACAATCCTCGGATCAGCAGTATAAACGCCTTCCACGTCCGTATAGATCTCGCATACACAAGCCCCTAATGTCTTGGCAAGCGCTACTGCCGTTACATCTGACCCGCCACGGCCAAGCGTCGTGATCTCCTGGTCCTGATTGATGCCCTGAAAACCGGCTACAATAACAACCTTGCCTTGTTTTAACTGTTTTTTTATCCTGTCAGCGCTAACATCGACTATCCTTGCCTTTGTATGCGCGCGATCTGTAATAATTCCTACCTGCGCCCCAGTAAAAGAAATCGCATCGACCTTCATTCTGTGTAAGGCCATAGCCAAAAGCGCAACAGAAATCTGCTCTCCAGTCGATATGAGCATATCTATCTCTCGCTCGCTGGGAACCGCCGCAATCTTATGCGCCAATTTTAACAATTCGTCTGTTGTGTCTCCTAAGGCAGAAAGTACCACCACAAGACGATGACCCTTTTTTCTGTATCTCGCGACCCTCTTCGCCACACTCTCTATTCTCTGCATATTGGCCACTGAACTGCCGCCGTACTTCTGCACAATTAAAGAATTTTGCACTTCAATCCTCTCTTCTTTACCAAAGACAGAACGTCAAACACCATCATTATAGACAGAATCATCAATACAATAGACACGCACACGAGCACGATATTCTTATCTTTTATAAAATACACGAGCTGATATAAAAGCGCGCCTACAGAGGTAAGAAGCATGAAGACTACAGGAAAAAATGTAAATTTCAAGCTTTTCCCTCTACCTAAAAGCCAACTGGATATCACTACAAAGCTAAGCGCTGCCACCAGTTGGTTGCTGGCGCCAAATATAGGCCATATCTTGCTCCACTTGCCGCTCAAGGCCAATGCGCCACTCGTAAATATTACCACAAATGTTGAAAAGAATCTATTTTTTATTTTAAAAAGTTCTTCCGAAAGATACCTGCATATCCTCGTCGCAGTATCTAATGTAGTCAAAATAAAGGCGTTAAGTATCATTATTGCGATTAAACTGCCTTTGCCAAAAAGAATAGGGGCTGTCAATGCGCCATATCCTCTTCCAAACGCACCTATTGGACCAGAACCGCCTTTGGAAAGCATTGATTTTAACACACCGCTGCTAAGCCCGGCGCTTACTGCTAAAAGCGCCAATACCGCCAACACGGCCTCAAGCACCATCCCTCCATAGCCTATACGCTTTGCAAAGCGCTCATTAGCCAATTGCTTTGAGGTCGTGCCGCTTGAAACCAACGCGTGAAAGCCCGAATTGGCGCCACAGGCGATTGTCACAAAAAGCATGGGCCACAACCAATCTGAGCCAGTCGGATTCCAGCCCTTAAAAGAAGCAATGCTTATCAATGGCTGCGTCATTATAATACCAAAAAAGCCAACGATAATACCAAAATACAACAGAAAGCTTGAAATATAATCGCGCGGCTGTAAAAGTATTTGCACGGGCGTAACGGAGGCTATAAAGGCATAGGTCAAAAGCACAGCGCTCCATATAAAAATCGCATTACCCCCCAGGTCAACGGGAAATAAATCGCCCAACACGACACAGCACAACAAAAGAAAAAGTCCTACAATTGTGGCCACAAAAATATTTACCCTGGCTCTGTAGAGCATAAAGCCCACAATCAAGGCTACGCCTATAAGCCCGAAACACGGTATTACTGTATTCGAATCCACGGTCAATGTCTTTGCGCAAATAGAAACAAAAACCGCAATAACAAGTATAAGGGAAAACCATGCGAACCACAAAAAAATAAATTTCGATCTCTTTGAAATCACGTACTCTGCCACATCTGCTACTGACCTTGCCCCGTACCTTATAGAAATCACAATTGTCGCAAAATCATGCACGCCTCCCATAAATACAGTGCCCAGCACGATCCATAAAACAGCAGGCCAAAAGCCCCATATTGCTACTGCAATAATAGGGCCCACTATAGGTCCTGCTCCGGCTATGCTCGCGAAATGATGGCTAAAAAGGATTAGCCAGTTTTTGGCAGGCACATAATCTACGCCGTCAAAATATTTGTTGGCAGGGGTTATGTTGTTAGGATTTATTTCAAGAAATTTCTCTACGGCTCGGGCATAAAAACAATATCCCGCGCCAAGGAATATTACCGAACCTAAAATTATTACCAGCGAATTCATTGTAGCTATGGTCTGATTATCTTATAAAAAACTCCATGAGTTCATGTCCTTTATCAATGCGAAACCTGGTTGAGCGGGCGTCTTTTTCATTAAAATACGCGATCTCATCCTGCTCTATGTCAGTGCCATACATTGCAAAGCACACATAGTCCCTAGAATGCGTCTTCAAACACAAAGGCGTTGCATGGTCGGAAAGCACCAGGATCCTAAATTCTTCATCTGAGGACTTGAAACGCTCAAGCACGGTTCCTACGACAAATTTATCAAATTTTTCTATGCTGGCTATCTTTTCTCTGAGATCTCCGTTATGACCGGCTTCATCAGGGGCCTCGACATGAACAAAGACAAAATCCCCATCCTTTAATGAATCCAGCGCATATTCTGCCTTGCCCAAATAATTTGTATCATAATAGCCCGTAGCGCCAGGCACGTCTATGACCTTAAGCCCTATAATCTTCCCGATACCCTTTATAAGATCAACTGCTGAAATAATGGCCCCTTCTACCTTATAAAGCTCTGAAAATTTCGGCATAAAAGGCCTGACACCCTGGCCCCAAAACCATATCATGTTCGCAGGATTTTCCTTTAAATCTAAGCGCACCTTGTTTACTTCGTGAGACGCAAGAACTCTCTTTGATTCATCCATCAACCCTGCTATAAGTTCTGCCCACGCCCCTCTCTTGGGCAGATACCTGCCTATCTTCTTGCCGGTAATATCGTGCGGCGGCGTACATTTAAGTTTTGCCAAATTCATTAATTCATGTTTGTCCTTGCATTTAACTATCATCAAATGCCTGTAGCTCACTCCCGCATAAAATCTTATACCATCTGTAGCCAATTTAGCGTTCAGCTCGTCGATTAAAGACCTTGCCTCCTCAGTAGATATATGCCCTGCGCTATAATCTATAAGCTTATCATCTGAAAAGGTTATAAGATTGCACCTAAACGCTATCTCATCGGCCTTTATATCTATGCCAATATTCGCAGCCTCCAGGGGGGCGCGACCGGTATAATACTTCTTCGGGTTATATCCGAGTATAGAAAGATTCGCGACATCACTTGCAGGCGCCAGGTAGTTGGGGATCATATTCGTAAGCCCCACCCTTCCTTTTTTAGCTATGAAATCCATATTGGGAGTCTTTGCTACCTCTAGAGGGGTTCTACCTTCAAGCTCCTCAATGGGCCTGTCGCCCATTCCATCGCCGACCAATACTATATATTTCATGATTGCTCCAAAATAAACTCAAAAAAAGAAAATTCCAAATCTCTAACCCCTGATCCCCCAGCACCCTAATTTTCCCATTTTGTTTTTAATTTATACCTTTTTTATCTTCCCTTTACCCCGTGCCTTAATAAACGCATCCACTACAATAGGATCAAATTGCGTACCTGTATTATTTTTTAATTCTGACAATGCTGCTTCTTCGGACAATGCCTTGCGGTAAGGTCTATCAAATATCATAGCATGATAGGCATCTACTACAGCTATAATACGGGACTCAAGAGGTATCTCTTCGCCCTTTAATCCATCAGGATAACCTGTTCCGTCGTACCTTTCCTGATGATGTCTGATAATCCTGCCCACCCTTTTCAATTTAATTACAGGCTTGATTATCCTTGCGCCTATCCCTGGATGTTGTTTCATTATAGACCATTCCTCAGGCGTAAGCTTTCCTTTCTTATGAAGGAGTGAATCAGGCACGCCTATTTTTCCAATGTCATGCAGCAAAAGAGCGGTCTCCAGCTCTTCTTTATCTATCTTCGACTTTATCGAATCGGAAAGCTCTTCCAATACCTCCATCCCGTATCTTGTAACCTTATCTAAATGCCCGCGCGTATAAGGATCCTTCTCGTCGACTGTCTTGGCCAACGCCAATACTGTTTGAAAATAACTCTCTCTTTCCCTTCCCCTGAACTTCTCTAATTCCATAAAATTCCTGGCATTCTCTATGGCAATAGCAACCCCGTTTGAAAGAGCTATAAACAAATCATCCGTTAATATCATGGCTGAACAAAAAAAGGGGCTCGCTTTTATACAAGGACCTGGAGACGGAATTGGCATGTAAATCCATCAGCGATGAAAATAGAGGTTTGGACGCGCTCGTGGAACTAAAGAAAGAATTAAGAGAGATGGGTTGCGGGCTTTGCGTCC